>NZ_QURH01000310.1 GCF_003428695.1 Actinomadura logoneensis | reverse complement strand
GGCCGGGCGCGGCGGGCGCGGCGGCGGCCTCGAACCAGGTCGGCGGACGGGCGCCGAGCCCGGGCGGCGGGGCGGGCGGCGGACTCGCTGTCCGGTCGCGAAGGTCCCCTACGCTGGGGGTCGTGACTGCCAAGGCCCTCGCCATGCGCGCGCTGCGTGTCGTGCTGATACTGCTCGCGCTCGGTTTCTGCGGGTGGTCGCTGGCGTCGCAGTGGGACGACACCGTCCACGCGTTCGAGCAGCTCTCCTGGTACACGCTGCTCGGGGCGTTCGCGCTCGGGTACGCCGGGCTCGTGGCCTGGATGCTGGCCTGGCGGACGTTCCTCAGCGGCCTCGGCTCGGAGCTCCCGGTCCCGGCGGCCTACCGGATCGCCTTCGTCTCCGGGCTCGGCAAGTACGTCCCGGGCATGGTGTGGGTGCTGGTCTCGCAGGTCGAGATGGCCCGCGAGTACCACGTGCCGAGGGCGCGGAGCTTCTCCGCGACGGTGCTGGCGATCGCGACGTCCACGGCGTCCGGGCTGGCGGTCGCGGCGGTGACGCTCCCGCTGACGTCCCCGCAGGCGCGGGACCGCTACTGGTGGCTCTTCCTGCTCGCCCCGGTGCTGCTGGCGTGCCTCCACCCGAAGATCGTCGCGTGGGGGCTGAACCTGGCGCTGGGGATCGTGCGCCGGCCGCCGCTGGAGCACGCGGTGAGCGTGCCCGCCACGCTGCGCGCCGTGCTGTGGACGGTCGCCGGATGGCTGCTGTTCGGCGGCCACCTGTGGGTGCTGTCGGCGGCGGCGGGCGGGTCCGGCGCGGGCCTGCCGTTCCTGGCGACCGGCGCGTACTCGCTGGCGTTCGTCGCCGGGCTGCTGGTGTTCCTCGCGCCCGGCGGCCTCGGCGCGCGGGAGGCGGTCATGGTGCTGGTGCTGGCGCCGGTGCTCGCGCCGGGCGTGCCGATCGTGGTGGCGCTGGCGTCCCGGATGCTGCTGACGGCCGCCGACCTGGCCGGCGCGGGGTCGGCCCTGCTGCTCGGCCGCCGCGCCCGGAAAGAGCAGCGCGCTCAAAAAGACGACAGCGCCCGAAAAGACCACGACACCCGAAAAGATCCGCCCGCCGGGAATGAACCGGCCCCCGCCGACCTTTCCCCGAGTGCAGAGGCCCTCGGTCCGCAGGCACCCGGTCCGCAGGCCCCCCGTTCGCAGCCGACGGGCACCCGCCCCACCAAGGAGCAAGCATGAGCGCCCCCATCACCGTCACCGACGCGACCTTCGACGAGCTCGTCCTGAAGAGCGACACCCCGGTCCTGGTGGACTTCTGGGCGGACTGGTGCGGCCCGTGCAAGATGATCGCGCCGGTGCTGGACGCCATCGCGGCCGAGCAGGACGGCAAGATCACCATCGCGAAGATGGACTACGACCAGAACCCGCAGACGCCGAACAAGTTCGGCGTGCTCGGCCTGCCGACGCTGCTGCTGTTCAAGGACGGCGCGGTGGCCGAGCAGATCGTCGGCGCCAAGCCGAAGCGCGCGCTGCTCAAGACCCTGGAGCCGCACCTGGCGTAGCCGCGCCGGTCGTGCCGGACGCGCCGGTCACGCCCGCCGCACCGGTGAGCGTGGCGAGATAGACGTCCCACAGCGGGCCGTGGTCGGGAGCCTCGACCGCGGCCCGCAGCCGTTCCGGCTCCCCCGGCCGGTAGAAGCGCTTGATCGCGGCGGCGAGCGAGGCGACGTCGTCGGGGTCGGCGAGCAGCCCGTCCGCGCCGTCCCGGACCTGGTCGGGGAAGCCGCCCACGCGCGTCGCGATCACCGGGAGGCCGTGCTCGAACGCCATCCACACGTTCTGCGACGCGGTCGCCGCGCGGTACGGCAGGACCAGCGCGTCCGCCGCAGCGAACAGCCCCGGCACCTCCGCCGCCGGGACGTACCCGGGCCGCAGCTCGACCCGGTCCGCCAGCCCCAGCGACGCGACCAGCGCCTCGGTCTCCTCCAGCCCGCCCCAGAACTCGCCCGCGACGGTGAGCGAGACGTCCGGCGGGCCCTCGGCGAGCGCCCGCAGCAGCACGTCCAGCCCCTTGTACGGGCGGACGATCCCGAAGAACAGCAGCCGCTTGCGAACCCCGGCCTCGGCGGCCGCGTCCGCCGCCCCGGAAACCCCGGACACCCCGTCCGTGCCGGACGGGGTGGGCAGGTGCGCGGGCATCTCGGCCACCCGCACCGGACGCGCCGTCAGCGTCCGCGCCAACCGCGCCTGCTCCTCGGAGTGCACCAGCACGCCGGACACGCGGGTCAGCAGCGCCTTCATCAGCGGACGGTCGTACGGCCGCCGCTCGTGCGGCAGGACGTTGTGGCACAGCGCGACCACCGGCGTCCGCCGCCCGATCCCGGCGAGGATGCCCAGGTAGGCGGGCACCTGGACGGGGCTCAGCACGGCCAGCACCACCAGGTCGTGGCCGCGCAGCGACCGCCCGGCGCGCCACCAGCCGTCCGGACGCCGCCAGTCGAGCCGGCGGAGCGTGCCGGGGAACGGCTCGCCCTCCGGCTCGTCGATCGTCTGCTGCCCCGGGTACAGGAACCCGGGGTACTGCGCCCGCCACGACTCGACGACCACCTCGTGCCCGGCGGCGGCGAGGCGGTGCGCCAGCTCGGTGGTGTGGTGCGCGCCGCCGCCCTTGTACGGGAAGGCCGGCCCGACGACCGCGATCCGCATCCGGCTAGTCCCCCCGGGAGCGGACGATGAGGTCCGCGAGCAGCGCCATCGAGCCGATGATCAGCCCGGTGACGAAGATCAGGATGGTGTTGCTCGCGAAGTACCCGAAGTGCCGCACCATGTCGAAGACGCCCTTGGCCAGCCCGATGACGATCAGCCAGAGCGCCAGCGGCATCAGCACCTTGAGCGGGTTGAAGTACATCACCATGCGCAGCACCTGGAGGATGTACCGGTAGGCGTCCTTGACGAAGTGGAACTTCGAGGTGCCCGCGCGCTTGGCGTAGTCGATCGGCACGTACGCCACGTGGTGCTGGTTCGACAGGAACGCGATGGTGATCGTGGTGACGCAGGAGAACCCGGGCGGCAGCAGCCGCAGGTAGGGCAGCGACACCTCGCGGCGGAACGCGCGCAGCCCGGAGTTCAGGTCCGGGATGCGGGTGTTGGTGAGCCGCTCGGCGACCTTGCGGATGAACCACTTCGCCGGGACGCGCAGCAGCTTGTGGGTGCCCTCCTCGGACGTCCGCGCGCCCACGACCTGGTCGATCGAGGCGTCCTGGTCGAGCATGGCGACCAGCTCGGGGATGCGCTCGTTCGGGTAGGTCATGTCGGCGTCGGTCCACACGACGATGTCGCCGCGGGCCTGCTGGGTGCCGATCCGCCGGACGGTCCCGGACCCGCTGTTGTGCCGGAACGCGACGACCTTCATGCTCGGGAACCGCGGCGCGGCCTCACGCAGCCGGGCCAGGGTGTCGTCGGTGGAGCAGTCGTCCACGGCGAGCAGCTCGTAGGCCATGCCGCTGTTGTCCATGGCCTTGGTGATCCGCTCGACCTCGTCGAGCACGTGGTCCTGCTCGTTGTAGCAGGGCAGCACGATCGTCACGTGGACGGGCCGCTCGTCCTCAGCCTCGAACTCGGCCTCGAACTCGGGCGCCGCGTCCGGCCCGGCGTCCGGCTCGGCCACGGGAACGGTCTCGGTGACCACCGAGCCCACGGACGGGCCGACGGACGGGCCCACGGACGGAGCGGCGGTGTCGGGCGCGGCCTCGGAACCGGCCTCCGGCGCGGGGGCGGGCGCGGGTTCGGCCGCGGGTCCGGCGTCGGTCGTGGTCTCGGGGGCCGCGTCGGTCACCGGGGCCGCGTCCGGAGCGGGTTCCGGGACGCGCGTGGTCGTGGAGGCGGCGGGCTGGGTACTCACGCAGGGGGAGGATAGTCGGTCACGGCCGCAGGGGCTCGGTGATCCACACGTCGAGGTTCAGCGTCCAGGTGCCCTTCGGGGGCTTGACCAGGGTCCGCTCGTCCTGCCTGGTGCGCAGCGTCATGGCGTGCACCGGCTGCCCGTAGGGGGCCACCTCGCCCGCGCTCGCGCCCATCAGGACGGGCACGCGGCCCGCGTCGAAGACCTTGCCGGTGACCCGCCAGACGTCGGCGGGGGTGGCGTCCTGGGAGATCCGCGCGGACGGCAGCCCGCACATGCTCCGGATGACCTGGAGGAACTGGTCGGCGTAGTTCTGGTCGAGGATGACGACCGACCGTCCCGGCCCGATGCGGGCGCACAGGTCCCGGACGGCCGCGACCTCGTGCTGGTGCGTCCGGACCATCATGAACGGCGCCGACGACAGCCCGATCGGGACGCCGAGCACCGCGCACGACAGGAGCGCCGCGACGGCGGTCGGACGGCGCCCGTACCCGGTGCGGCGGATCCGGCGGACCAGCCACGCCGCGGCCCACACCGCGAGCAGCAGCAGCCCGGGGATCACGACCGCGATCAGCCGCCGCGCCGCCCATGGGTGGTCCGGGGTGATCCCCGGCCGGTACAGCACCAGGACGGTCGTCCAGACGACCACGCCGTACGGCAGCAGCCACTCGGGAGTGCGCCGCCGCAGCAGCCGCCGGACCAGCAGCGCCGCGCCGAACGCGGCGGCGAGCAGGGCGGGGACGCCGATGTACCAGACCACCCAGTGCATGGACAGCTCGGAGTACTGCCGGGTGCCGTCCAGCGGGAGGTGGTTGATCCGCTGGACCTCCTCGATGAAGTGCGCGTTCTGCGCGTCGTCGGGGTTGCCCGGCACCCGCCGGACGGTCTGGTACCAGGGCCGCGCGAGCAGCAGCGCGACGACGGCGAGGGTGAGCCAGGCGGCCAGCTCGGGGACCGGGCCGCGGGCGGTGGCGGCGGCCAGCGCGCGCAGCCGCGGCCCGGTGCGCTCCCACCGCAGCAGGACGACCATGACGGCGGTCAGCGCGACGAGGACGACCGTCAGCGCGAGCAGCGGGACCAGCGATCCGCGCAGGTAGACCAGGTAGGGCCGGGAGAGGAGGAAGCCCTCGGTGAGGCCGAGCGCGACCCCGGCGGTGAGGCCGAGCGCGAGCGGGAGGCCGGTGCGGCGGCGGCGCGCGATCAGCAGCCCGGTGAACACCACCACGGGCAGCACGTCGCGCAGCCCGTCGATCCGGACGAGCACGATCAGCCCGAGCATCCCGCCCGCGAGGAACGCCTTGGCCCGCGCGGACGACGGCATCAGCCGCCAGTACCGGCCGGGGCGGCGCGGCTCGTCCACGGCCTGGGCGCGCACGTCGTAGAGCATCGCGAGACCGCCGAACAGCAGCACCATCGCGGGCAGCTCGCTGTAGGTGGACCGCGAGACCCAGATCATCGGCAGCGTCAGCGCGAGCAGCAGCGCCCCGGCGGGGGCCCAGCGCGGCCCGACGAGCCGGGCGACCAGGCCGCCGAAGGCGAGCACGGCCGCCGCGCCGAGCAGCGGGGCCATCAGCAGCATCGCCCGGACGCCGCCGACCCAGCCGCCGAACGACAGCACCAGCGGCAGCCCGGCCATGAACTGCGGGTCGATGTCGTCGCCGACCTGGTAGAAGGCGAGGGAGCCGAAGCCGATCGCGCGGTCGCCGCCGCCGAACGCGGCCCGGTCCTGCGGGATCGGCAGCGAGCCGTGGTCGTTCAGCCAGAGCGCGAACTGCACGTAGGACGCGGGGTCGCGGCGCACGATGATCTGCTCGGAGCACATCGCGACCTGGACGGCGAGGAACGCCGCCGCCACGGCGAGCACGCCGAGCGACGACCAGCGCGGCACGGACCCGATCGGCCCGGGGGGCGGCTCGCCGCCTTCGCGCGGGGCGTCCCGGAGGCCGAGCCAGAGCACCACGGCCGCGACGGGCACGAACAGGGCGAACGCCGGGCCGAGGTCGAGGACGCCCCCGAGCAGCAACGGCGCGGACACCGTCAGCCACGCCACCAGCAGAAGGGCGGGTGCGACGGTGATGCGGGCGAGCAGCCGCCCCGCGCTCATCGGTGGTCTTTCCGGACGTCCATCGAAGCGGAGCGTATCGGCATCGCCCGGCGGGCGAAGCCGCGCGACACCGCAGGCCCCCGAGGTCAGCGGGATCCGGCGGCGAGGCCGTACGCTCCGTGGCATGACGGCTCCCAAGATCGCGACCGATCCCGCCGGTCTGCTCCGCGCTCGCGTGGAGTCCGACCCGTCCCGGCCCTTTGTCACTTATTACGACGACGCGCGCGGCGAGCGCGTGGAGCTCTCGGCGCGCGTGTTCGACAACTGGGTGGCGAAGACCGCCAACTTCCTGGTGGACGGCCTCGGCGCGCAGCCGGGCGACGACGTCGTCCTCGCGCTGCCCGAGCACTGGCAGACGCTGGTGTGGCTGATGGCGTCCTGGTCCGCCGGCCTGCACGTCCACCTGGCCGAGCCCGGCCCGGACGCGCCGGACGGTCTGGGCACGCCGGACGGTCCGGACACGCCGGACGGTCTGGACGCGCCGGACGGGCCTTACTTCCTGGCGGTCGCCGAGGAGGACCTCGCCCGGGTGGACGGCTCAGGGGCGGAGGAGGTCGTCGGGCTCTCGCTGCACGCGCTGGGCGGCCCGATGGCGGACGTCCCGCCGGGCGTCACCGACTACGCGGTGGAGGTCCGGGCCCACGGCGACCGGTTCCGGCCGGAGCGGTCCTACGCCGACGACCCGCTGCTGACTGTGACAAAGACCACATACACGGGGGCGGATCTGGTCGGCGAGGCCCGGAAGTCGGCCTCGGAGTGGGGCTTGGACGCGCGAGACCGCCTCTTGGTTCACGTGCCCCTCGCCACCTCCCAAGGGGTACTGATCACCCTGTTGGCACCGCTAGCCTCGGGATCTTCCGTCATAATCCAACGAAACTTTGACAAAGCGTCGCTAGATCGGCGACTGACCCTGGAGCATGTGACCGCAGTGGCCGGAGTACCGGCCGGAACCGCCGCACCGAATGCCGGATCCGGACCCGTTCGACGGCTCGGCTGACCTAGTCTCTGACTGATCCGCGACCCCCAGAGGGCGGGCCCGACCCCCATCACGGAGCCGATGAACGACAACCCCATGTACATGGAGTACGTCGACGACGCCGACTCACCGGAGCCGGCGCGCCGACGCGGCTGGCGCATCCTCGGCTGGGTGTGCATCGGCCTCTCGGCCGTCATGGTCGCCGGCTCTCTGACGATGTACGGCGTCTACCGCAAGATGTTCGGCAACATCGCGCACGAGGACACCAACGCCCTCGTCGGCCCCAACCGGCCGAAGAAGCTGAACAGCGCGATGAACATCCTGATGCTCGGGTCCGACAGCCGCGCGGGAGCGAACGCGGAGTACGGCCGCAGCATGAAGAACGAGCCGCCGCGGTCCGACACGATCATCCTGCTGCACCTGTCGCCGGGCGGCTCCGGGGCGTTCGGGGTCAGCTTCCCCCGCGACCTCATGGTGCCGATCCCGTCCTGCAAGAAGCCGAGCGGCGCCACCACCCCGGCGCAGAGCAAGGCGCAGATCAACTCGGCCTACACGCTCGCCGGGCCGTCCTGCACGGTCAAGACGATCGAGAGCCTGACGAACCTGCGGATCGACCACTTCATGGAGGTCAACTTCGTCGGGTTCAAGTCGATCACCAACGCGATCGGCGGCGTCCCGGTCTGCCTGCCCAAGCGGGTGGACGACCCCAAGTCGAAGCTGCACCTGTCCGCGGGCAAGCACACGATCAAGGGCGACCAGGCGCTCGCCTACGTCCGCGTGCGGCACGGCCTCGGCGACGGCTCGGACCTCGGCCGCATCAAGCGGCAGCAGAAGTTCATGGGCGCGCTCGCCAACAAGGCGTTGAGCGCGGGCGTGCTCAGCAACCCCGACAAGCTGCTGAAGCTGATCAACGCGGGCACCAAGTCGCTGAAGACCGACACCGATCTCACCGCGTCCACGATGATGAAGATCGGCACGGGCATGCAGGGCATGACGTCCGGCAAGCTCCGCTTCATCACCGTCCCGTGGGGCCCGGACCCGGCCGACCCGAACCGGGTCGTGCTGAGCCAGCCCAGCGCCGACAACTTCTTCAACGCGATGCGCAACGACCGCACGGTGCCGGCGGAGAAGAAGCCGGCCGCCGGCGGCGGCGCGCCGAAGATCCCGGCCTCCCAGGTGAAGGTCCGGGTCTACAACGCCAGCGGCATCGCCGGGCAGGCCGGACGCGTCGCCGGGGCGCTGCGCGAGCAGGGCTTCCAGGTCGAGGTCGGCGGCAACCGCACGCCGATCAGCTCGACGACCCGGATCCAGTACGGCCCCGGCGCCGACCAGCAGGCCAAGACCCTGGCCGCGCTGATGCCGAACGCGCCCGCCCCGTCCCCCGCGACGACCGGCGCGCTGTCCGGCATGGTCGACCTGGTCATCGGCACCAACTGGACGAGCACCTCCCTGAAGACCGGAAAGTCCGGCGGCCCGATCCCCAAGCAGCAGGGTGAGATCAAGGCCGACGACAACATCTGCGACGGCAACTAGCCGCCCACCCCGCGGAGGCCGGGGCCGTTCCCCGGCCCCGGCCCCGACCGGCCCCGAGCCGGGCCCCGGCCTCCGCGACAGCCGACGTCCCCAGCCCCCGCCAAGGACCCATGATCTACACCGGCACCCCTCCCGCGCCCCCGACCGCCGAGCGCCCCCGACGCCAGGCGGGCCCCCCGGGAGAAGTCCCGGCCCCGCCTCCGGTCACGGACGGGAACGTTCCACTCACTCCGAGCGACCGGCCCCGCAAGCAGCGCGACCCGTTCTTCGACAACGCCAAGTTCATGGCGATCCTGCTCGTCGTCATGGGCCACTGCCTGGCGCAGCTCGGCAACGTGCCGCTGGCCAAGACGCTGTACCTGGCCATCTACATGTTCCACATGCCGCTGTTCATCGTGATCACCGGCTACTTCTCCCGGAACTGGACGTTCTCGGCGGGCCGCACCCGCAAGCTGATCACGTCCGTGGGCGTGCCCTACGTGATCTTCCAGACCGCCTACACCGTGTTCGACTGGGCGGTCGGCCGGAACGAGCTCGAGATCGGCCTGCTCGACCCGTACTTCCTCACCTGGTTCCTGTGCGCGCTGTTCCTGTGGCGGCTGTCCACCCCGGTGTGGCAGCAGGTCCGCTGGCCGGTGGCGGTCGCCGTCGCGTTCTCGCTGCTGTCGTACATGAGCGACCTCGGCAGCACGCTCGACCTGCACCGGGTGATCGGGCTGCTGCCGTTCTACGTCCTCGGCCTGTCGCTGAAGCCCGAGCACTTCGAGTACCTGAAGAAGCCGGTCGCCCGGCCGATCGGGGCGGTCGTGCTGATGGGCGCGGTCGGCGTGGCCTGGTTCGCCCGGACGCGCATGAACCTGAGCTGGCTCTACTGGAAGAACCCGCACAGTGACTTCGGCGTCGACAACATCACCGGGTCGGTCATGCGACTGGCGATGATGGCGTGCGCCTTCGTCCTGATCGCGGCCTACCTGTCGCTCGTGCCGAGGCGGCGGATGTGGTTCACCAAACTGGGCGCGACCACGCTCTACGCCTATCTGCTGCACGGCTTGATCACCCGGTTCCTCGGGTACATGGGCTGGTGGGACGCGTCGTGGATGCACACGGTCCCCGGCGTGCTCGGCGTCCTGGTCGCGGCCTGCGCCGTGGGGACGTTCCTCTGCTCCAAGCCCGTCGTGCGGTGTTTCCGGTGGGCCATGGAACCGAAACTCGACTGGGCTTTCCGGAAAACAAGCGTCGGATAACCTGCACATTGCCGGATCCGAATCCGGGTCCGGCCTCCTCTTACCAGCCGTTGGAGTATCGTGTCACCGCTGTTGAGCGTCGTCGTGCCGTTCTACAACGTCGAGGCGTACCTGGAGCCCTGCCTGGAGTCGCTGGCCAGGCAGACGCTGAGCGACCTCGAAGTGATCATGGTGGACGACGGGTCGACCGACTCCAGCGCCACGATCGCCAAGAACTTCGCCGAGCGCGACGGCCGGTTCCGGCTCGTCCAGCAGCACAACCAGGGCCTGGGCCCGGCGCGCAACGCCGGTGTGCCCCACTCGTCCGGCAAGTACCTGGCGTTCGCCGACAGTGACGACATCATCCCCCGGTACGCCTACGAGCTGATGGTGGCGTCGCTGGAGGAGACCGGCTCCGACCTGGCCTGCGGCGGCGTCCGCCGGTTCGGCGTGAACGGGCTCACCCAGTCGCCGATGCACCGCAAGATCTTCCAGATCGACCGCAAGGCGACCCACGTCCGCGAGTTCCCCGAGCTGCTGAACGACCGCACCGCGTGGAACAAGGTCTTCCGCCGCGCCTTCTGGGACCGGCACGCGTTCGCCTTCCCGGCCGGCCTCTACGAGGACATCCCGGTCACGATCCCCGCGCACGTCCTGGCGAACAAGGTCGACGTGCTGCACGAGCCGGTGTACCACTGGCGCATCCGCGAGTCCGGCGCGCGCTCGATCACCCAGCGCCGCACCGAGCCCGGCAACCTCGCCGACCGGATGCGCTCGGTCACCTCGGCGTCGGACTTCCTGAGCAGGAAGGCCCCCGACCTCAAGGAGCGCTACGACGCCTTCGCGCTCGCCGACGACATCCGGATCTTCGTCAACGTGGTCGACCAGGGCGACGAGCAGTACCGCGACACCTTCCTCGACCTGGTCAACGCCGTCCTGGACAAGATGGACCCGGCGGTCTACGAGAAGCTGCCCGCGATCGACCGGTTGAAGTTCCACGCCGTCCGGCAGCGGCTGATGCCCGAGCTCGTGGAGATCGTCTCGTTCGCCAAGAGCCACCCGGACCGCGGCAGCGCCATCCAGCGCCCGGGCCACCCCGGCAAGTGGTACGGCGAGTACCCCTTCCTCGGCGACCCGCGCTTCCCCGACCACCTCTACGAGCTGCGGGACGAGCTGGAGCTCAAGACCGGCGTCGACGAGATCGTCTGGCGGGACGGACGGCTGCGGATCGAGGGCCACGCCTACATCAACCGGCTGCACGCCCCGGACGTGTCCGACTCGAAGATCGAGATCGAGATGCGCCGCCGGCGCCTGCTGGTGATGTCCAAGACGCTGCACCCGAAGGTCGAGCGCGTCCGCCGTCCCGACGTCACGGCCGAGAGCAAGCAGGCCACCGCCGACCTCTCCTGGTCCGGCTTCGCGTTCGAGGTGACCCCGGAGCAGCTCGGCTCCGGCGAGGGCACCTGGCACATCTACGTCACCGTCACCACCCACGGCGTCAGCCGGCACGGCCGCCTCAGCGGCCCGAAGGGCGCCGGCCTGTGGCCGCCGCTGCACGAGACCTCGCCCGGACGGCTGATCAAGCCCAAGTACAGCCAGGCCGGCGAACTGCTCATCGGCGTCCAGTCCGTCCGCGCCAAGGTCACCTCGATCGCGGTGGAGGGCGAGAAGGTCCATTTGACCGGCTGGGTCCGGCGCGAGGACGCGGCCTGCGTGACCAACGGCCACGTCGAGATCGCGCTGCGGCAGGGCATGGTCAAGGTCAAGCAGCCCGTCCGCAAGACCGGCACCGGCGAGGGCGGCCGGGTCGAGTTCGCCGCCGAGCTGGACATCGCCCAGCTCGCCGCGCAGACCGAGGCGGGCGACGCCGCCGAGACCGGCGACAGCATCGACTGGGACGTCTCGGTCCGCACCAAGGGCACCAAGGTGCGCCTCGCGGTCGAGGCCGACCTGGTCGACCTGCGGGTCAACGTGGCCGGCCGCGAGTACGACGTCATCTCCACCAAGTACGGCAACCTCACCCTGGTCGAGCGCGCGCCGCGGCTCGTGGTGACCGGCACCCGCTGGCTGGACGGCAGCACGATCGAGCTCACCGGCTCCAGCGCCGACGAGCTCGCCCGGCCCGACCGGCTGGTCATGCGGATGCGCCGCTCCACGCTGACGCACGAGGTCCCGCTGACCTGGGAGGGCCAGCGGTTCACCGCGCTGCTCGACGGCCGCACCGGCGGACTGCCGCTGGCCAGCGGCCGGTGGGACCTGTACGCCCCCGGCGAGCGCGGCGACCTCACCGTCGGCATCGACCGGGCCGCGCGCCGCGAGCTGCCCGAGCCCCGCTTCGTCGGGATGCACGAGCTGGCCCTCAAGGGCCACCGGGGCGACCTGCTGCACCTGTTCGTGCGGCGGGCGCTCTCCGACGACGAGCGCGGCCCGTACGCCCAGCGCCGGATGCAGCGCGCCCTGTACGGCCCGGAGAACACCGCGCCGATCCGCGACCTGGTCGTGTTCGAGAGCTACTTCGGCAAGCAGTACTCCGACAACCCGCAGGCGATCTACGAGGAGATGGTCCGCCGCGACCTGCCCTTCGAGTACGCCTGGGGCAGCAACGACGGCCAGTTCACCGTCCCCGTCGGCGACGCCCGCACGGTGCTGCGCGGCTCGCGGGACTACCACGAGCTGGTCGCCTCGTCCCGGTTCATCATCGACAACTGCCTCAAGCCGTCCGGCTTCGCCAAGCGGCCCGGGCAGGTGTACGTCCAGACCTGGCACGGCACCCCGTACAAGCACATCGCCTACGACCTGGTGCGCAACGGCCGGATCGCGAGCAACACCACCAAGCTCAGCCGGTACGAGGAGGACGTCCCGCTCTGGGACCTGCTGATCTCCCCCAGCCCGCACGTCACCGACATGCTGCGCCGCGCGTTCCGGTACGAGGGCGAGGTGCTGGAGGTCGGCTACCCGCGCAACGACATGCTGTTCGCCCCGGACCGCGAGGAGCGCGCCCGCCGCGTCCGGGACCGGCTCGGCATCCCGCACGACCGCCCGGTCGCGCTGTACGTGCCGACCTGGCGCGAGGACATCTGGCTGACCGGCGGCCGGACCGCCGAGCTGGTGCTGCCCGCCGACCAGGTGGCCGCGGCGCTCGGCGACTCGTGGTCGCTGCTCGTCCGGCAGCACCACATGGTCGCCGACCGGACCGTCGGGATCGGCACCGGCGTGGTGGACGTCACCCGCTACCCCGACATCTCCGAGCTGTACCTGATCGCGGACGCGGTGATCACCGACTACTCGTCGGTGATGTTCGACTACGCCGCGACCGGCAGGCCGCTGCTGTTCTACGTCCCCGACCTGGACTTCTACCAGGACGAGCTGCGCGGAACCTACTTCGACCTGACCGCCGAGGCGCCCGGTCCGCTGCTGCGCGAGCCGGACGAGGTCGTGGCGGCGCTGCGCGACATCGACGCGACCACCCGGCACTACGCCCCCTCGTACGCGGCGTTCCGGGAGAAGTACTGCGCGATGGACGACGGTCACGCGTCCGCCCGCGTGGTGGACCACCTGCTGTCGCTCGGCTGACCGTCCGCGCCGGCCCGCCGGGGACGACCGCCCCGGCGGGACCGCCATACTGATCATGGCGGCCGCCCGTCATGACGCTCCTCGCGGCCCCGGACCGTCCGGCCCGGGGCCGTGGCACGACCGGGGGGCCGACGCCCCGCTCTCGCGGAACCGTGCGCCTGCTCCCGGGTGCCTGTTCCCGAGTGCCGGTTCCGGGCGCCGGAGCGTGCGGGCGATTGTCCCGGACGCCCGAATGATCACTTCCCGGTGACGACTGGGCGACTTCGCGGAGTCCCCAGCGTGGTGGGCCGGTAGCATCAGGTGGCGCGGGGTTGCGACGTTTTTCCGAGGCACGGGGACCGGCCTCGGTCCATTTTCTCGAAAGGACAGGCTCTCCATGGCGAACTTCACGCTCGATGACGTTCGGCAACGGACGTACAAAGCGCGTGACGCATGGTGGACGGTCTTGCTGGTCGATCCGCTCGCCTCGCGACTGGTCAAGTTCACGGCCAACAAGACCAACATCACTCCCAACCAGCTCACCGTCGGCGCGCTGATCCTCGGGCTCGGCGCGGGCGGCTGCTTCGCCGTGGGCACCTGGCCGATGCTCCTGGTCGGTGCGCTGCTCTACCACCTGTCGTTCACGCTCGACTGCATGGACGGCAAGATCGCGAGGCTCAAGGGCACCGGTTCGATCTTCGGCGCCTGGCTGGACTACATCTTCGACCGGGTCCGCGTGCTGGCCTGCGCGATCGCCCTGATGGGCGGCGCGTACGCCCGCACCGGCAACGTCGCCTACGTGTGGACCGCGGTCGCCGTGGTGTTCCTGGACATGCTCCGGTACATGGACGCCCTGGAGATCTACAAGGTCCGCTCCCAGATGCGCAACAAGCTGCGCGACCTGGGCGCGCAGGCCGCGACCCTGGAGGCCGCCGCCCGCGTCGCGCGCGGCGAGACCCCGGCGGGCGTCGGCGCGGGCGTGGACGCCGAGCTGTCGTCGGCCGAGCGGGCGCTCGGCAACGACCCCGAGGCCGACATGGAGGACCGGGTCGTCGGCGACAACCCGAACATCGCGCTGCAGGCCGAGTTCAACAAGAAGTTCCCCTGGTACGCGCGGATCCGCGACGCCCTGCTGCGCGGCCGGATCCGCCCGCACCTGATCTCCGGCATCGAGTTCCAGATGGGCGTGTTCATCGTCGCCCCGCTGGTCGCCGCGCTCATCCCCGGCGCGATCATCCCGGTGGTCGTGCTCTCCGGCATCGGCATGATGGCCTTCGAGCTGGTGATCATCTACAAGTTCTGGCTCTCCAGCCGGACCTACACCAAGTCGCTCGGCAAGCTGGAGCGGCGCGTCGAGGAGGCCCGGGCGCAGGTCCCGCAGGAGGAGCTGGAGCGCCTCTCGCTCGCCTGACCTCCCCCTCGGGTCCTTCCGGACCTACCCGGACCTTCTCCGGACGGTTCCGTCTTCCGGACGCCCTCGGCCGATCACCGGCCGGGGGCGTCCGCCCTTTCCGGGTCCTTCTCCCCGTCCGCGCCCGTAGGATCCCGGGATGAGTGACGATGAGTGGGAGCGCATGATCCGGTCGGCGAAGCAGGGCGAGCCCGGCCCCTGGTCGTGTCCGGAGTGCGACGAGTACGCCGTCAAGGCGGGTGAGCGGTTCACGCAGCGCCGCGTGGTGGAGTACACGCTGATGTGCCTCGCCTGCGGAGCGAAGGTCGTCGCGCCTGCCTGACCTCCTCGACCGCGCAGGGCGAGGAGCGGCGGCTTCAGAGCCGTGTCACCCCGGCGTGGTGCCCGGGGTAGACGTTCTCGGCGGTCGCCGCGCCCTTCTCGGACTCGGATGCGCCGCCCTTCCCGTCCTTCCCGTCCTTTTCGTCCTTCCCGTCGGCCTCGGGCTTCCCGTCCGTCTCGGGCTCCTCCGGAGCCGGGCCCGTCCGTCTCGGGCTCCTCCGGAGCCGGGGTCTCGGCCTCCGCGTCCGCCGGTTCCCCGGCCGGGACGTCCTCCACGTCCTCGACGGATTCGGGCACTTCGGCGGGTTCGGGTACTTCGGCAACTTCAGGGGCTTCGCCAGACTTGGCGGCTTCGGCGGGTTCGGATGCTTCGGCCTCGGATGCTTCGGCGGGTTCGGTGACTTCGGCTGCTTCTGGGGCTTCGGCCGATTCTGGGGCTTCGGCCGATTCGGGGGCTTCGGCGGGGGCCGCGGCGGGCTCGCGGCGCGGCTCGCGGGCCAGGGCGTATCCGGCGGCCAGGCAGGCGAACGGCGCGGACGGCAGGACGTACCGGTAGTCGAAGTCGGCGGTCGCGGCCGGGACGACCAGCAGCGCGAGCCCGACGCCGAACGGCAGCAGGACGCCCCCGCCGAACCGCCGGACGCGGACCACCACCCCGACCAGCCCGGCGCCCAGCAGGATGCCGAGGAACGTGCCCGGCATGAAGTAGTGGCTCTGGTAGTCCCGCATGAAGCCGGCATACGGCTCGACGACGCGGGGCTCGGCCGTCCGGCCGCCGTAGTCGTAGGCGGCCATGGCGTTCCAGGTGCGCAGGGCGCCGCCCACGGGGAACTCGTACTCCTCGACGGTCCCGGGGTTCGGGTAGTCCACGCGCTTCCAGGCGAACGCACGCCAGGTGTCGTGCCAGACGGTGGCCGCGTAGTCGCCGGGCTGCTTGCGGATGGCCTCCATGGCGAACCGGCCGGCCGCCGCGTTCGTGCGCGGGTCGTCCATCTGCCAGGGCATCTGGTTGAACGGCGAGTCGGACGTCCACATGGCCTGGAAGGCGGCGGCGACCTCCGGATCGCGGATCACCTTGTCCTGGCAGAAGATCCGCAGCTCCGGCTCGGGATTGATCTTGAGGCAGTCGGCGAAGCCCGCGACCCGGCCGTAGAGGAAGACCTTGTCGGTCGTGGTGAACGACCACTGGCCGTAGAAGGAGTGGAACCAGAACAGGTAGCCGAGCAGCGGGACGACGCCCGCGACGCCCGCCGCCGTGACCGTCCGCCAGCCCGCCCGGCGCACGGCCAGGCAGAACACCAGGACGATCAGCATCGGCAGCCCGACCGACCGGACGTCGGCGGACGCGCCGACGAGGAACCCGGCCAGCGCCCCGGCCCACCAGGGCGTCCTGCGCCACCACAGGGCGACGGTGATCCCGCAGGCGAGCAGGAACGTGAACGGGACGTCCGACATGAGCATGTGCTCGAGCTCGATCTGGTAGGCGTCGTACAGCACCGGGAGGGCCAGCACCGACGCGACCGCGCCGGGCACCCAGAACCACAGTCGGGGCCACGCCCGCCGCAGTGCCCGGTGCAGCAGCGCGTAGACCATCACGCCGAGCAGGACGCCCATGGCGTGCTGCATCACCAGCACGCCGGTGAACCCGCCGAACGGCCGGACGCCCGCCAGCAGCAGCGAGTACCCGGACGGCCGGAGCGTCGAGGGCCGCAGCTCCAGGGCGCCCGTCACGTACGTGCGGGAATCGCCGAACCACAGCACGGACCGGTAGCCGAGCACCGCGACGACCCGCAGCGCGACCGCGCCCGCGACCACGACGAGGAAGACCGCGTGCGCCGCGAGGAACCCGCCTGCCGATCTCAGCCGGGGCAGGCCCGGCCGGAGGCTCCGGAGCCGGTCGCTTCCCGGGCTGGAGGGGCGGGCGGCATCGAGGGTGGTCCCGTCGGACAAACCGGCTCCGTGGGGCTAGGCGGGGTGTGCGGGATGCGGCGGCCCCACGCCGTCAGGGGGGGATTCGGCCGCCACGTCGAAGGATAGTGCCGTCCGTCGGTTGATCATCAGGATCGGCGCGCGGCCGTGCGGGTGATCCAGTCCGTGAGCGCGGTGGCGCGCGCGCCGGTGTCGCCGCCGTCGTCGCCCGCGTCCCAGTCCACGGCCGCGTCCACGTCGTCGCCGAGTCCGTCCAGCCCGGCCGCGAGGGTGCCGACGACGGTGATCGGGACGTCGCCGCCGCCGGTGTCCGCCCGCAGCCACCAGTGCCTGGCCCGGTCGGGGTTGCGCTGGCGGACGAAGTCCATGGCGTTGCGCAGCGGGGTGTCGCCCTTGGGCGCGACGGCCACGTCGGCGGCCCTCCGCTTCCCGGCGTGGTCGACGAAGTCGTCGAAGCTGACCGAGACGCGGCCGTGCATCCAGCCGATCCAGGGGTTCCGCTTCAGGTAGAGCGCCCGGTCGTCCTCGGGGAGCCTCCGCAGGTACCGGGCGCCGGACGGCTCGATGTACCGCGTGAGCACGAGCTTCCGGTCGAAGTCGAGATCGGCCTTGTCGAGCGCGGTGACCGGTGAGGACGCGGCGACGGCGTAGACGAGGTCGGTGGCCTCGGCGGCGCCCAGCCGCCTCAGGTCGTCGTCGTACTGCCCGCGTCCGGCGGACGCGCCGAGCAACGTCGCGAGCCCTCCCCCGGGACCGGTGCCCGCCGCGACGATCCGGTCGGTGTCCCCGGGTAGCTTCCCTTGGTTGTGCCGGAGGTACCGGACGGCGGCCTTGAGGTCCACGATCCCGTTCCAGGACCCGTCCCGCACTCCGGTGGTCACCACGACGAGCCCGGCGGCCAGCGCGGCCCGGTGCGCGGCGGTCGAGGCGGCGCCGCTGCCCGTGCTGTCCACCATGATCGGCGCCTCGGCGGAGTCGACGGGCCGTCCGTCGATCCGCACGGGCACCTGGACGCTCAGGGTCTGGCGCTTGCGGTCCACGGGACGGGCCACGTAGGAGAGCCCCGGGTAGACGCGGTACCGGACGTTCTTCCGGGCCTTGCCGACCTTCACGGACGCGTCCTCGACCTTGAAGCCGCCGTCCCTGAACGCCAGCGGGTCGGCCCCGTTCGTGTCACCGCAGCCGACGAGCCATGCGGCCCCCGTCGCCAGCACGATCCCGAGAAGCGCGCGACGACCCATCACGTTCTTGCTCCTTCCCAAACCCGCCGCCATCTCACTCCTCTCTGCCCACAGGGAAGGCAAAGACGCGCCCGTGCGCGCATTCGCGATCAGCGAGTTGAGACGACGGCGTGACCTGAGGCCGGACGGCACGGGAGGCGGCTGGCGGGCGCAGAGAAAAGCGAAGCGGACGCGACAGGGCCCGCCCCGCCGCGCGTGCGGCGACGGGACGGGCCTTGTCGCGGCCTCCGGTGAGGCCGGGAAGCCTTACTTGGCGGCGGACACCGACTCGAAGAGCGCCTCCCAGGCGTCGGCGATCGGCTCGGGGCCGTACTCGGCGGCCTTCTTGAGCGCGGCCTCGGAGAAGTCGCGGCGCAGGTCCTCGTCCTCGATGAGGCGGACGATGCCCTCGGCGAGGGCCGGGACGTCGCGCTCGGGGACCAGCAGGCCGTCCACGCCGTCGGTGACGAGCTCGCGCGGGCCGACCGGGCAGGCGAAGCTGACCACGGGCACGGCGCAGTTCATGGCCTCCAGGAGCACCATGCCGAAGCCCTCGGACTTGGAGCTCATCGCGAAGACCGAGCCCTTGGCGAGCTCGTCGTCGAGCCGCTGGGTGGAGCCCATGAGGAAGACGTGGTTGTACAGGTGCCGGTCGAGGATCATCCTGCGCAGCTTGGCCTCGTCCGGGCCGTCGCCGTGGATGCGGAGCGTCCAGTCGGGATGGGTCTCGACGACCTTCTCGAACGCCTCGATCAGCATGTCGAAGCCCTTGTTGCCGTCGAGCCGCCCGGCGCTGACGACCTGCGGCCGGGACAGGTCGCTGTGCGGCGCGTCCAGGGTGTGCAGGGCGTTGGGGATGCGCTCGACCCGCAGCTCCGGGAACTCGGCCGAGTAGGCGACGCGGTCGCTCTCGGTGAGGGTGACCAGGGCGTCCATCTGGGTCAGCATGCCGTGGTACGCCTTGCGCCACTCGGCGTTGTGGTAGTCGAAGTTGGTGTGCTCCTGGACGATCCGCACCAGCGAGGGGTCGGTGTAGCGCTCCACGAACAGGTCGATGGACGGCTTGGTCGTGACGACGATCCGGTTCTCGACGGTGGGCAGGTAGCGGATCAGCGCGTTGAGGCGGCGGCGCTGCTCCGGCTGCGCCGACACGCCCGCCGGGAAGGACCCGTGCCAGGACGTGTCCTCGGCGCCGTCGAACCCGTCCCAGTCGACGGGCTCGTCCTCGCGGCTGTCGACCATCGGGATGATCCGGACCCGGTCGTCCAGCGGGAACGGCGTCTCGTCGTGGTAGCGCAGCAGCGAGATGATCTCGACGTCGTGGCCCCGCTCCACCATGCGGTTCGCCTGGTTGATCACCGTGCGGACGGTGCCGCCGATGCCGAAGGCGTTGAACAGGACGTAGGTCAGCTTCATCCGGAGCCCCTTCACTCGGCGGAGCCGCGCCGGGCGCAGCGGACGGACAGGTGGTCGCCGTCGGTGTAGTAGGGCAGGACGGCGACGCCGGCCTCGGTCTGCTCCGGGAAGTTGACGATCTTCTTCTTGCCGGGCATGTCGTCCAGGTGCCGGCCGACCCGCAGCGCCAGCCTCCGGCCGCCGCGCGCCGAGACCAGGTGCAGGTCCCAGTGCTCGCGGGGCAGGGCGTCGCGGACGGCCAGGTCGCGGACGGGCACGACGGCCTCGAAGTGCGCGCCGTCGGTGGCGACCGGGAGGTACAGCCGGGGCGGGGTGCGCTCGGCGGAGCGGGTCACGCTGCGCTTGAGGCGGTTCACGAGCCGCTCGGTGACCGACGGGACGGGGGCCTTGCGGCGCTCGCGGGAGGTGAGCCGCAGCGTCCACGGCTCGTCCACGGGGGCCTCGTCGGGCGCCCCGCCGGAGACGATCGTGCCGAGGATGCGGATGTGGCCGTCGCGCGGCCAGACCTGGCCGATCTCCGCGTGCGCCCCCGCGGGCCGCTCCGCGCCGGCGCCGGCTCGCGCACCGGCCCCCGCGTCCG
>NZ_QURH01000312.1 GCF_003428695.1 Actinomadura logoneensis | reverse complement strand
CCGGACGCCGCGCGGCGTCCGGCCCGGTCCCGTCCCGGATCAGAAGACCGGCGTGCCGTTGCGGACGAGCCTCCAGTTCACGGTGTGGAAGCCGGCCGGGTCGATGGTGCCGGACGCCGACGCGTAGGCGACGATCGCCTCGCGGATGGGGACCTGGGCGTTGTAGACCACCGGCGCGGTGCTGATGTGCGGGAAGCCGCCGCCGCCGGACTGCCGGTAGTTGTTCACCGCCACGACGAACTTCTGCTCCGGGGTGACCGGCGCGCCCTTGTAGGTCAGGTTGGCGATGCGCGAACCGGCGTCCTTGGAGATGTCGATGTCGTAGTCGACGCCCGAGAACTGGTCGTAGTTGTAGTCGGGACGGTTCGCCTCGTTGGTCCAGGCGGCCGGGTCCACGGGCGCGTCCGGGGGGGTCTTCTTGAAGTACCGCGCCGAGTACTCCAGGTAGTCCTTGATCTGCGCGCCGGTGAGGACGCTGCCGAGCAGCGTGTTGTCGTAGATGTAGAGTCCGGCGATGTCGCGGATGGTGACCTGTCCGGCGGGGAAGGTCGCCGCCCGGCTGAACGGCGCGGCGATCGACAGCACCGGCAGCGACGCGTACTCGGTCCCGGCGACCGCCTCGGTGACCTTCGCCGTCTGGACGAGCTGGACGTAGTCGAGGATCGCGGTGTCCTTCCAGCAGGACTCGGCCGCCGACAGCGCCTGCGTGGAGGTCGCCACCTTCTGGTTGACGTAGGCGACGACGGCGTCGTGCTGCTTCTTGACCAGCCCGACGATCGCCGCGTCCTCCTGGACGGTGTTGGTGTTCACCGTCGTGGCGGACTTCCCGGTGACCGTCCAGCGGCCCTTCTCGCGGGTGAGGGTGAGGTCGAAGACCGACAGCCGCTCGCCCCAGCACTTGGGCTCGCTCATCACGACGCTCTGGCCGGTGGTCGTGTTCGTCACGTACCGCACGGGGACGTCGAGGTGGGCGTGCCCGAACAGGATCGCGTCGATCCCGGGGACCTGCTCGGCGACCATCGCCGAGGCGTTCTCCACCGGGAGGTCGGTGCCGTAGGACGACAGGCCGCTGTCGCCGGCGTGGGCGCTGACGATCACCACGTCCGCGCCCTGGGCGCGCATGACCGGCACCCAGCGCTTGGCGGTCTCGACCAGGTCGAGGAACTCCAGCTTGCCGGAGACGTTGGCCTTGTCCCAGATCGCGACGCCGGGGTTGGTGAGGCCCAGCAGGCCGACCTTGATCGGCGGGTGGCCCGGCACGTGCATCCGCTTGATGACGTACGGCTGGAAGGCCGGCCGCGTGGTGCCCGCGTGGACGGCGTTGGCGGCGAGCGCCGGCGCGTCCATCTGGCCGATCCACTTCTCCAGCAGCGGCAGCCCGTAGTTGAACTCGTGGTTGCCGAGCGCCACGGCGTCGTAGCCGATGGCGTTCATCACCCGTGCCATCGGGTGGACGTCTCCGGTCTTGGTGATGGGCTCGACCGTGGCGTAGTAGTAACCGAGCGGAGTCCCCTGGATGGTGTCGCCGGCGTCGAACAGCAGCGTGCGGTCGCGTCCCCGCGCGGCGCGGATCTGCTCCACCAGGCTCGACACGCGGGCGAGGCCCACGACGTTGCCCGCGCTGTCGGCGTACGCGGCGTCGGTGTAGTAGTCCCAGTTCACCGCGTGGCTGTGCAGGTCGGACGTGCCCATCACGGTGATGGTGACCGACTTGTCCTTGCCGGGGGCCGCCGCCTGGGCCGATCCGGGCCAGCCCGCCAGCGCCAGCGCGCCCGCGGCGGTCAGCCCGCCGAGGACCTTCCGGCGGCTCACACCGGACGACCGCTCCGCGTCGTCCGGGACCCGGCACGAACACCAGCGCGGCGACGGACCGTACTCGTTCCCCGCATCAGCCATGTCTTCACTTTCCTTATCTTCTGGAGGGCAAGGCGACACGATAGCGATCGGACGTCCGCGACAACCTGGCGGTATCCCGCAATCTTCACGGCCCGTGCTTGGCACACCTTGTCTCCGGGACCCGGGTGTCGGTCGAACGGGGTTTCGAAAAGCCGCCGGTCTGTGGCAGCGTGGCCGGGGAGAGGCGAGCGGGACATACGGTGGAGGCGTCGATCGCGTCCGCTCCCGCCGTGCGGGCCGACGCGGCAGAAGGAAGGGTGCCGCCGTCCGGGGCCGGCCTTGAGGGGCCGGGTGGGTTCAGGCGGGGCCGGCGGGCGGCTTCGACCCGGGAAGGGCTCGTCGTCGCTGGTCAATCCGCTGACAATCCGTCGAGTTCCGAGTCATCCGTACCTGTACGCTACTCAGCGGTACGGTCGGCGGATTCATCCAAGGAACACACGTTTTCGTGAGGAGCACGCTAGATGAGCGATGGCGCGGGCAAGGCACATCTTCCGGAGCTGTTGCGCTCTGGTCGGGAGGCCGTGCTTGATCGCTGGCTGGAGGTCGTGCTCGAGGGGGTCCGCGGCCGGATCACCGAGCGGGAGCTGAAGGCCGAACTGACCGAGCTCTACGCCCTGATCGAGCGGGCGGTCGCCGGCGGCGACGAGGAGGCGGGGCGGGAGCTGCGGGCCGCGCTGGCGGAGATCTCCCGCAGCCGGGCCCGGCAGGGCTTCAGCCCGAGCGAGACAGCCGTCAGCGTGTTCGCGGTCAAGCAGGCCCTGCTCGAACAGGTGTCGGCCACCGCCGACATGCAGGCGTACGCCGAGTTCATCGAGTTCTCCTCGTGGGTGGACGACCTCGGCCTGGTGACCTTCGAGACCTACGCATCCGCGCGCGAGCAGGTCATCGCCGACCAGATGGAGCAGCTGCTGGAGCTGTCCACGCCGGTGGTGAAGCTGTGGGACGGCATCCTCGGCGTGCCCCTGGTCGGCACGCTCGACTCGGCCCGCACGCAGGTCGTGATGGAGACGCTGCTGGAGCGGCTGGTCGAGACGGGCGCGCAGTTCGCCGTGATCGACATCACCGGCGTGCCGGCGGTGGACACCGAGGTCGCCCAGCACCTGCTGAAGACCGTGATGGCCGCCCGGCTGATGGGCACCGACTGCGTGATCTCCGGCGTCCGGCCGCAGATCGCCCAGACGATCGTCGCGCTCGGCATCGAGTTCGGCGACATCGCGACCAAGGCCAGCCTGGCCGACGCCCTGGCCTACGCGCTGGAGTGCAGCGGCATCCAGGTGACCGGCCGGACGGAGGCCTGATGGACCGCGTCCCGATTCTGAAGATCGGTGATGTCCTGCTGGTGTCGATCCAGATCGACCTGCAGGACCAGACGGTGCTGGCGCTCCAGGAGGACCTGGCCGACCGCATCGTCAAGACCGGCGCCCGCGGCGTGATCATCGACATCACCGCCGTGGACATCGTCGACTCCTTCATCGGCCGGATGTTCGCCACCATCGCCTCCATGTCCCGGCTCATGGACGCCGAGACGGTCGTGGTCGGCATGCGTCCCGCCGTGGCCATCACCCTGGTGGAGCTCGGACTCTCGCTCGGCGGCGTCCGCACCGCGCTGGACCTGGAGAAGGGGATGCGCGTGCTGGGCGCGCCGCTGCCCGCCGTCAGGCCGGGGACCTCGTGACCGCTCAGGACGTGGAGCTCCCCATCGTCTCGAACGAGGACGTGGTGCGCGTGCGGCAGCTCGTGCGCGCGGTCGCGGCGGAGGCGGGCATGTCCCTGGTGGACCAGACCAAGATCGTCACCGCGGCGAGCGAGCTCGCGCGCAACACCTTCGTGCACGGAGGGGGCGGCAGCGCCCGGGTGGAGTCGGTCGTCAACGCGCGCGGGCGCGCGGGCGTCCGGCTCGTCGTCACCGACAACGGCCCGGGCATTCCCGACATCGACAAGGCGCTCACCGAGGGCTGGACGAGCGGCAGCGGCCTCGGCCTGGGACTGCCGGGCGCCCGGCGCCTGGCCGACGAGTTCGAACTGGACACCAAGGCAGGGGAGGGCACCACGGTGACGGTGACCAAGTGGATCCGCTGACGGGGATCGACTGGACGACGAGCCCGGTCGGCGGCGACGCCGTCTGGATGAGGGTCGAGGACCAGAGCGCGGTCGCCGCGGCCCGTCGGCGCGCCACCGGACTCGCCGAACAGCTCGGCTTCACGGGCGAGCGGCTCGGACGCGTCCAGCTCGCCGTGACCGAGGCGGCCACCAACCTGGTCAAGCACGCCGTGCGGGGCGAGATGCTGGTGCGCGTGTCCCGGCGCGGCGGGGACGCCGCGATCGAGTTCGTCTGCTTCGACCGGGGACCGGGGATCGCGGACGTGCCCGGCGCCCGGCTCGACGGCTACTCCACGAGCGGCACGCTCGGCGTCGGGCTCGGCGCCATCGAGCGGATCGCCGACGCCAGCGGCCTTTACTCCGCCTCCGAGGCGGGCACGGTGCTGTTCGCCCGGTTCCACCAGCCGGACGGCGCCGCCACGGTCACCGACCCTCCGTTCGCCGGGCTCACCCGGCCCATCGAGGGAGAGGAGGAGTGCGGCGACGCCTACGCGGCGCGCCTCCACGAGGGGACGGTCTACGCGATGGTGTGCGACGGCCTCGGACACGGGCCGCTGGCGGCGCGTGCCGCGCAGGAGGCCGTCCGGGTGATGCGCGAGGCCGTGCTGCCCGCCGCCCCCGCCGACCTGCTGCGGCAGGTGCACGACCGGCTCGGCTCGACCCGGGGCGGCGCGGTCGCGGTGGCGGCCGTGCAGCCGTCCGCCGGCACGGTCCGCTTCGCGGGGCTGGGGAACGTCGCCGGATGGGTCCTCGGCGGCGACCGCCGGCGCGGCATGATCTCGGTGCCGGGCATCGCCGGCGCGGGCCGCCGCCCGCTGCGCGAGCACGTCTACGACCTGCCCCCGGGCGGGGCCGTGGTGATGCACTCGGACGGCCTGACCGACAAGTGGGACGGCGCGTCGCTGCCCGCCCTCGACCGCGACCCGCTGCTGGTCTCGGCGGAGCTGATGCGCGGGGCCGGCGTCCGCCACGACGACCGGTGCGTCCTCACCGTCACCACGTCCGGCCGGAGGTGACCGCTCCATGACCGAAGAGCTGTTGCGCCTGCGACTCACCGACGAGCAGGACGTCTTCTCCGTGCGGCAGATCGGCCGGCAGGTCGCCGCCGCCGCCGGACTGGACGGGCAGGACCAGGTGCGCGTCGCCACGGCCCTCAGCGAGATCGGTCGGGAGCTGTTCTCCCACTCCGGGAGCGTCTCGGTGCTCTTCTCCCTCGACCGCGGCGAGGCGCCCGCCCTGGTCGTCGAACTGGCCTTCACCCCCTCGGACGGCGCGGACCGTCCGAGGGAGGGCGACACCGCCGCCGCCCGCCTGATGGACGCGGTCGAGGAGACGAGCACCCCGGCCGGACGCGTCGTCCGGCTCCGCAAGAACCTGCCCCTCGCCGCCCTGCCCGGCGGGCTGGCGGCCGAGGTGCGCGCCGAGGTCGGACGGCTGCAGCCCGTCACCGCGTTCGAGGAGCTGCGCACCCACAACGCCGAGCTCATCCGCGCCCTGGAGGACCTGCGGCGGCAGAGCGAGGAACTGCGCTCGCTCAACGCCGAGCTGGAGGAGACCAACCAGGGCGTGATGGCGCTCTACAACGAGCTGTCCGCCGAGCTGGAGGAGACCAACCGGGGGGTGGTCGCCCTGTACGCCGAGCTGGAGGAGAAGTCCGAGCAGCTGCGCGAGGCGGGGGCGGCCAAGAACCGCTTCTGGGCGAACATCAGCCACGAGCTGCGGACCCCGGTCAACGGCGTCATCGGACTCGCCCGGCTGCTGCTGGACCCCGCCGCCGACCCGCTCACCGGCGAGCAGAAGCACCAGATCTCCCTGATCGTCGGCGCCGGCGAGACGCTGCTGTCCCTGGTGAACGAACTGCTCGACATGGCCAAGGCCGAGCAGGGGCGGCTCGCGCCGCGCCGCGCCCCGGTCGAGGTGGAGCCGCTGCTGTCGCAGCTGTCGGAGCTGCTCTCGCCGATGGCCCAGCAGGCGGGCGTGAGCCTGCGGATGGACGCCGGGGAGGCCCCGAACGCCGTCCTGGTGACCGACGAGGTCATGCTGACCCGCATCCTGCGCAACCTGCTGGCGAACGGGCTGAAGTTCACCGAGCGGGGCGAGGTGCGGCTGACCGTCCGCCCCACGCCCTCCTTCCTGCAGTTCGTCGTGACCGACACCGGGGTCGGCATCCCGCCCGGCGACCAGGAGCGCGTCTTCGAGGAGTTCTACCAGGTGCCGGGCACCAAGCCCGGCGGGACGGGACTCGGCCTGACCTACTCGCGCCGCCTCGCCGTGGCGCTGGACGGCGACCTGTCGCTGGACAGCGAACCGGGCGTCGGCACCACCGTCACCCTCAGGCTGCCCCGGACGCGCAGCCTGATCGAGCTCGGCCTCACCCATGTCCTGGTCGCCGACGCGTCCGAGGACGGCCGCCGGCTCCTGCGCGGGATGCTCTCCGACATCGCCGGACGCCTCAGCGAGGCGGACGGGCCGCGGGCCGTCCGCGACATCGTCGGCACCGACCCGCCCGACCTGGTGATCGTCGGCGCGGCCCTGTCGCCGGACGACGCCGCCGCGACCATGGCGGACCTCCCGCCCGCCGTCGCCGTCGTGCTGGTCGCCTCCGAAACCCCGGACGAGGCCGGGCGCGGACGCGCCGACGCCGTACTGGACCACGCCCAGCTCGCCCCGGTGATGCTCGCGGACGCGGTGTCCCGGGCGATGCGGGCCTCGAAGGCACGATGAGATGAACCCCACCGAACCACCGACCACGACGCTGGTCGTCGACGACAACGACACCAAGCGGTACATCATCGGCAGCTGGCTGCGCCGCGCCGGCCACACCGTGGTGGAGGCCGCCTCCGCCGCCGAGGCGTGGGAGCTGCTGGCCGAGCGGGAGGTGGACCTGGTCATCCTGGACGTCCGGCTGCCCGACGCCAACGGCATGGAGGTCTGCGAGCAGATCAAGGCGCGGCCCGCCACGGCCTCGCTGCCCGTCATCCACATCTCCGCCACGGCCGTCGAGGTCGCCGACCGCACCGACGGGCTGCAGCGCGGCGCGGACGCCTACATGACCGACCCGATCGATCCGGGGGAGTTCATCGCGACCGCCAAGGCCGTCCTGCGCTACTACCGCGCCCGCCGCCGCGCCGAACGCATCGCCGAGCGGCTGGCCGCCTTCACCCGCACCTCCCTGGCGATCAACGCCGCGCAGACCTTCGACGAGCTCGGCGCGGCCACCGTGCGCGGCGCCGTCGACATCTTCGCGGAGCCCGCCGCCGTGTACATCCTGCCGCCCGACGGACGGGCGCGGCGGAGCATCAACTACGGGCACGGGCCCTCCAGCCGGCAGGCCTCGCCGGGCCTGCCCGCCCGGCTGGCCGAGATGAGCGGCCTCGACGACCTCACCGGCACCCGGGTCGCGCGCATCCCCCCGCTGGAGTGGCTGGAGATCCTCCCCGACAGCACGCCCACCTCCGACGTCCTGCTGGTGACCTCCCGGATCAAGCGCGGCCGGCCGCCCGTCGGCATCGCGATCCAGTGCCCCGACCACTCCGACGAGGACGACGTCAACCTGCTGCGCCAGCTCGGGCAGACCCTCGCCCTGGCGATGGAGGCGCTGCGCTCCTACGCCGAGGAGCACCAGGTCTCGCTGACCATCCAGCGCAGCCTGCTGCCCACCTCCCACCCCGTCCTGCCCGGCTGGACGTTCGCCGTCCGGTACGAGCCCGCCAGCGACCAGGCCGAGGTCGGCGGGGACTTCTACGAGGTCATCGACCGGGGCGACCACGTCCTGGTGGCCATCGGGGACGTCCAGGGGCACTCGCTGCACGCGGCGACCGTGATGGCCGAGCTCCGGCACGCGCTGCGCGCGTTCGCCGAGGAGGGCCACGACATCGCCGCGATCCTCCGGCTGCTCAACGGCGTCATCCAGCGCTACCACGACGACCAGACCGCCACCATGTGCCTGATGCGGCTCGACCCCCGCACCGGCGCCCTGCGGATCGCCAACGCCGGGCACCTGCCGCCGCTGCACATCGCCGGCGACCGGGCGGAGTACCGGGGCGGCGGCGGCCTGCTGCTCGGCTTCCCCGCGGACGTGGTCGCGATGGAGGAGACGACCGTCCCGCCGGGCGGCGCCGTCATCCTCATCACCGACGGCCTGATCGAGGACCGGGGCGTCCCCCTGGTCGACAACCTCGAACGCCTGCGGATCCTGGCGCTCGACGTGGACGACGACCTGGAGTCCTACAGCGACCGCATCATCGCCGAGTTCGGCCCGCGCGAGGACGACGTCGCCATGGTCATCGTCCGCCGGGACCCCTGACCTCATCGCCCCCGCACGCCCACGAACCGATGCCGTCTGGCCGCGGCGGAGGCGGCTGCGGTGGAGGTGACCGCGCTGGAGGTGACCGCGGTCCCTCTTCCGGACGAGGGGGCAGGCCGGGGTTCCCCTTCACGGGGGAAACGGATCATGGTCGCGGGGGAGGCGCGGGCGCTCCGGGCCGGACGAGGCTTGTCGCGGCGCCGCCGAGCCGGGTGGCGCCGGTTCCCGAGGAGTCTCACCGTGACCGCGACCGAACCCCGTCCGCGCACCCGCCGCAAGCCGGGCGGCCCCACCGTCCGCCGGAAGCAGGGCGGGCCCACCGTCCGCCGGAAGCAGGGCGGGCCCACCACCGGCCGTGGGCCGGGCTTCGCCGTCCGGCTGCACGGCCGGACCGCCGAGGGCGTGCCGCGCTGGGCGGTCCGCGCCGCCTACGCCACCAGCCTGACCGTGCTGCCCGCCGGACTGTGGCGCGTCCTGAGCGTCGACTTCCGGGTGCCGCTCATGGAGGCGCCGAGTGACGGGCGTCCGCCGCCGGCGTGGTTCGGCGGCGAGTGGTGGTACGTCATCGCGCTGAGCGTGGTCAGCGAGGCCCTGGCGTTCCTGGCGGTCGGGCTGGTCAGCCAGTGGGGCGAGACGTGGCCCCGGTGGGTGCCGCGCCTCGGCGGTCGCCGGATCCCGGTCCTCGCGGCGGTCGTCCCGGCCGGCCTCGGCGCGGCGGCCAACACCCTGCTCTGGCCGTACGCGATGACCATGATCAGCCTCGGCTACAAGATCGACGGCACCGTCGGCGCCGCCAGCCGGCCGCACGGTTGGCGGGCCCTCGTCTTCTACACCGCCTACTGGCCCCTGGCCGCCTGGGGACCGCTGCTGGCCGTCCTCACCGTCCACTACTACCGCCGCCGCCGTGCGGCCGAGGCCGCCGGCACCGCGCGCCGGGCACCGGTCCCCGGAGGAGCCTGAGCGCTAGTCGCCGGGGAAGTGCACGAGGTGGAGGCGGAGCAGCGGAGGCGGCGCGTAGGTCCAGGTGGAGCCGGTGCGCCGGGGGACGGCCAGGTGGTGCTCGACGAGGTGCTCCAGGAGTTCTTCGGCGTGCGCCGGGGGGAGGGAGAGGACCTCGGCGACGCGGGCCGGGGTCGCGGGTCCGTCCGCCAGGACCGCCAGAGCCCGCCGGGCCGGGATCTGGAGGGCGGAGGTGACGCGCGCGTAGGACGTCCGCAGGTTCTGGTCCCCGGTGGTGAGGAGGTTGAGGCGGCGGCGGTCGTCGGCGAGCCACGCGGCCAGGTCGGCGGGACGCCAGTGCGGCCGGGACTGCAGGAGCGCCGCCGCCGCCCGGACCGCGGACGGCAGCCCGTCGCAGAACCCGATGACGGCCCGGCCCGGCGCGACGCCGGTGAGGGCCGTGAACAGACCGGTGGCGTCCTGGTCGGACAGCGGCGTCAGCCGGATCGTGGCGGTGGTGTCCAGGGCGGTGAGCGGACGCCGCGCCGTGACGATGACCGAGCACGTCGCGCCGCCCGGCAGCAGCGGGCGGACGCGGGACTCGTCGGCGGCGTCGTCCAGCAGGAGCAGGAGCCGCCGGTCGGCGGTCAGCGTCCGGAACATGGCGATCCGGTCGGGGAGCGGTTCGGGGACCGCCTCCCGCGGGACGCCGAGGGTGCTGAGGAAGCGGACGAGGATCCGGCCGGGATCCTCGGTCAGGTCGGCGTAGAGCTGCCCGTCCGGATGGGTCTCCTGGAGGCGGTGCGCCACGTGCAGGGCCAGCGCGGACTTGCCCGCGCCGACCGGCCCGGTGATGGCGAGGACGGGCAGGGACGTCGGGGACGTGGTCGCCAGCGCGGTGCGGAGGCCCTCGACCTCGGGGGCGCGTCCGATCAGCAGCGGCGGGGCGGGCGGGAGCTGGCGCGGCCGTAGCGTCGCGAGGACGGGCGGGACGGCCGCCGGGTGCACCGGCTCCTGCGTCAGGATCGCCGCCTCCAGCTGGCGCAGCTCGGGGCCCGGCTCCAGGCCCAGGTCCTGGACGAGGGCGCGGCGCCCCTCGCGGTAGACCGTCAGCGCCTCCGCCTGGCGGCTGCCGCGGTAGAGGGCCAGCATCAGGACGGCGCGCAGGCGCTCGTCGTAGGGATGGGCGTCCACGAGCGGGCGCAGTTCGAGCGCGACCGTGTCGTGGAGGCCGAGTTCGAGCTGCGCCTCGGCCATGTCGCAGACGGTCTGCAGGCGGCGGTGCTCCAGGTGCTCGGCGTGGCGGCGCAGGAAGGCGCTGCCGACGTCCAGCAGCGCGGGGCCGCGCCAGCAGGCCAGCGCCTTGGCGTACAGGCCGGCCGACGCGGCGGGGTCGGCGCGCACCGCCCACGCCTGCTCGCGCAGCTCCTCGAACTGGGCGAGGTCGGTCCGGCAGTGCGCGGGGTCGAGCAGGTAGCCGGGCGGACGGGTGACCAGGACCCGTTCCGGGGCGTCCGGGAGGCCCGCCGCCCTCATCGCGTTGCGCAGCGCGCTGACGTGGCCGTGCACGTTGGCGAGGGCGCTGCGGGGCGGGGCGCCGTCCCACAGCGCCTCGATCAGCTCCGAGACGGGGACGACGCTTCCCGCCCGCAGGGCGAGCAGGGCGAGGAGCGCGACGCGGTGCGGGCCGCCGAGCGGCAGGCGGCGGCCCGCGACCCGCGCTTCGATTTCGCCGAGCAGGCTGACGTTCACCTCGCCGAGCGTACGCTCGAAGATCAAAAACGCGCCGTCGTCCGCTGTGCGCGTAACGCCGTACCGTCACGGGCGGTCGGCGCTGAGCGATCTGTCCGCCTCCTCCTGCAGTTCGTCCAGGTCACGGGAGGTCTCCGCGGTGGGCAGCGCGTCCGGCAGCAGATCCTCGATGTGCCGCAGCCGGCGCAGCCGGAGCCCCGCCACGCCCCAGACCGTCAGCAGGACGCCCATCCCGGCCAGCAGCCAGCCGAGCGACGCGGCGCGCCCGGCGCCCGTGGCGGCGCCGACGCCCGCGGCGAGCGGCGCGGTGCTGAGGTAGCCGAGCGGGGTCATGGCCGTCGCGAGCATCTGGTTGGTCGCGAGGACCCGGCCCTGCAGTTCCATCCGCACCTTCAACTGGATGATCGCCAGCCAGTGCGCGTTGATGACGCTGGTCGAGCCCCACCGCAGGGCGAGGCCGAACGCGACCAGCGGGACGACCGCGAGCACGCCCGCGAGCCCGGTGACGACGGTCGCGACGCCCGCGACGGCCACGAAGCCGACCATGCCGTCGGCGAGCCGCCGCATCCCGCCCCAGCGCATCATCAGCAGGCTGCCCAGCACCGCGCCGAGTCCGCCCGCCGCCGTGACGACGCCGAGCTGGACGGCGCCGTCCCGCGCCAGGACCATCGGGGAGACGACCGCGAGGGTGAGGGCGGTGAAGTAGTTGACGCCCATGAAGTAGACCGCCATCACCAGCAGCGGCGGGCGCCGGGTGATGAACCGCCAGCCCCCGGCGAGCGCCGACCGGAACGTCTCCTCCCTGCGGCGGAACATCCGGTCGGGGAAGGGGACGGCCGCCAGCGTCAGCAGGGCGAGGACGAAGGTGCCCACGTCGACCGCGACGACCGTCGGGAGCCCGGCCAGGCCGATGAGCGCTCCGCCGGCCAGCGGCGCGACCAGCGTGCCGAGGCCGAGCCCGGCCTGGGCCAGCGCGTTCGCCTGCGGCAGGTACGGCTTGGGGACGAGCTGCGCGACGGCCGCCAGGTACGCGGGCCGGTGGAAGGCCGACACGACCGACAGCAGGGTCACGATGCCGCAGACCGCCGCGAACGTCAGGCCGTCCCGCCAGAGCAGGACGGCCGCGGCGGCCATGGCCAGCCCGCTCACCCCGTCGCAGGCGAACATCACCCTGCGCCGGTCGTAGCGGTCGGCGACCGCGCCGCCGAGCGGGCCGGCGAGCACCGCCGGCAGCAGCGCCAGCATCGTGACCAGCGCGAAGTCCAGGACGCGCCCGCTGCGCTGGAAGGTCCACACGCCCAGGGCGAAGGAGCTGAGCGAGCTGCCGACCATGGACGCGAGCTGACCCGCCGCCACGATGTGGAATCCGCGCAGTCCGCCCTTGGCCAGCGGCGGGGGCGTCGCCGCGTCCGGGGAGGCCGGACCCGCCTCCGGCGGCGCGGTCTCCCGCGCGGACGCCGGGTCCGCGAGGAAGGAGGCCAGGACCTCGGGCTGGTGGCGCAGGAAGTAGTGCCCCGCCAGCGGGACGACCGCGAGCGAGACGTCCGGGGAGAACGCCTCCCACTCGCGGTAGCGCTCCTGGTAGAGGTCGGTCGCGCCGTCGCTCTCGCCGACGATGACCTGGATCGGCGCCCGCAGCCGCCGGGGGTCGGCGAGGCGGCGGGTGAACCAGTCCTGCGCCTGCCGGGCGTCGTGCCGGATCGCGCGGACGGCGGTCTCCACGGCGGCGCCCTCCAGGTCCTCGGGCAGGCCGCCCATGGACCGGAGCACGTCGCGGTACGCGCGGTCCGACAGCCACCGGTCGGCCGGGAGCCGCCGGTTGAACCACGCGGACAGGCGTCCGGGCAGGCGGGCGGTGGGGAAGCTGCCGCCGACGTGCACGCCGGTCACCTCGACGCCGGTCTCCTCCAGGCGCAGGGCGAGGGCGGTCGCCAGGGCCGAGCCCACGCAGTGGCCGTAGACGGCGATCGGGCCGGTGGTGCGCGTGGCCAGTTCCGCCACGCACTGCTCGACGACCTCCTCCAGCGGACGCATCGGCTCGTCCGGGCGGGCCGGGTCGTGGCCCGGCAGCTCCAGGGCCAGGACCTCGGTGCCCTCGGGCAGCGCCTCGGCCAGCGGCCGGTACACGGCCGCCGAGCCGCCGCCGTAGGGCACGCACACGATCGTGGCCGTCGCCGTCCCCTGCCGCGGGCCGCTCAGCCGGTGCAGGAGCCCGGCCTCGCCGGCCGTGCCGAGCGTGGCGGCCAGCTCCCGGACGGTCGGATGCGTGACCAGGTCGATGACCCGCAGCGCGGGGTCGATCGCCTGGACGGCCTTGACCGCCAGGAACGAGTCGCCGCCCAGGGCGAAGAAGTCGTCGTCGGCTCCGACGCGCTCCAGGTCCAGCAGGTCGGCCCAGATCGCGGCGATCCGCTTCTCCGCCTCCGTCTCCGGCTCGGCGAAGTCGGTCTCGGGCGCGTCCAGGGGCAGGCGCGCGCGGTCCACCTTGCCGTTGGGGTTGAGCGGCAGCTCCGGCAGGAACGTGATCGTCGAGGGGACCATGTAGTCGGGCAGCAGCGAGCGCAGCGCGGCGCGCGCCTCGGCCGCGTCCAGCCCGTCGGCGACCAGCCATGCGGCCAGCCGCCGCGCCGACCCCGTTCCGACGGCCAGGACGGCCGCGGCGGTGACGCCGGGCAGGGTGCGGCAGACGGCCGCGACCTCGCCGGGCTCGACGCGGTAGCCCCTGATCTTCACCTGGTCGTCGATGCGGCCCAGGAACTCGACCACGCCGTCCGGCCGGACGCGCACCCGGTCGCCGGACCGGTAGTACTCCCCGAAGCCGTCCGCGCCGAGGTAGCCGCGCGCGACCTGCGGGCCGCCGATCCACAGCTCGCCCGCCAGGCCGTGCGGCCGGGGGCGCCCGCGGGCGTCGGCGACCACGCACCGCACGCCCGGCAGCGGACGGCCGAGCGGGACGTTCGGGCCGGTCCGCTCCTCCTCCCGCGCGGTGCAGGTCAGCACCGCCACCGTCGTCTCGGTGGGGCCGTAGTGGGCCTGGACCTCCAGCTCCGGCCGCGCCTCGGCGATCAGGTCGACGAGCGTCCACGGCACCGCCTCGCCCGCCAGCACCAGCAGCCGCTCGGGCAGCACCGACGCCAGGTCCCCGTGCGAGGCCAGCAGCTCCAGGTGGCTGGGCACGCACTTGAGGAAGTCCACGCCCCTGATCCGGGCGGCGAACGCCTCCGGGTCGGCGGCGGTGTCGCGGTCGAACAGGTGCAGCGCGCCGCCGGTCGTGAGGGCGCCGAAGACGTTGAGCATCCCCAGGTCGGCGGCGATCGTGGAGACCAGGGCCCAGGACCGGTGCGTCCCGACCCTGGGCAGGACGCCGTCCAGGTAGGCGGCGAAGCCGCCGTGCTCGACCGCCACCCCCTTGGGCGTGCCCGTCGATCCGGACGTGAAGATGACGTACGCGAGGTCGTCCGCCGCTACCTCTCCCGTCCGTTCCTCGCCGCCGGAACCGTCCGCCGCGTCCGTTTCACCCAGTGGGGGGAGGTCGGCGAGGACGACGGGCGCCACGTCCCGGGGGAGGTGCCCGGCGAGGTCGGCGGCCGTGACGGCGACGCGGACGCCCGCCGTCGCGCACATCGCGGCGATGCGGTCGGCGGGCGCGGCGTCGTCCAGGGGGACGAACGCGGCCCGCGCCTTCAGGACGCCGAGCAGCGCGACCGGCAGGTCCCGCGAGCGCGGCAGGAGCACCGCGACCCGGTCGCCCCTCCCGACCCCGGTGGCCCGCAGGTGGGCGGCCAGCGCGCCGGCGCGGCCGTCGAGCTCGGCGTAGGAGTACGTGCCGTCGGACGCGGCGACCGCGGTGGCGTCCGGGGTCGCGGCGGCGCGGCGCTCGATCCGCTCGTGCAGGCCGGTCGGCCCGTCCCCCGGCGACGCGGGCGGTCCGGTGAGGACCGGGTCGGCCCCGGGCTCCAGGACGATCCCGTCCAGCGGCGCGTCCGGCGCCGCGACGAGCTGGGAGAGGACGGCGGTGAAGAACCCCGCGAGCCGGCGGGCCGTGCCGTCGTCGAACAGGTCGCGCCGGTAGGTGAGTCCGCCGCGCAGGCCCGTCCCGTCGTCCTGCACGGTCCAGCTCAGATCGAACCGCGCGGTGGTGGGCAGCGTCTCCAGGGCCTCGACCGCGAGGCCGTCGAAGCCCGTCACGGCGCCCGGCGCCGGGTACAGGTTCAGCAGGACCTGCAGGGGCGGCGGCTCGAACGGCTCGGCGGCGTGCGCGAACGCGTCGAGCACGTCACCGCGGATCCGCCCGAGCAGCGCGCGGCCGGTCGTGGCGCCGTCCAGCCGGGTGCGGACGACGAGGGTGTCCAGCAGGCAGCCGACGACGTCCTCGGCGTCGCGGTGGCGCCGTCCCGCCTCGGGGACGGCCACCGCCACGTCCTCGCCGCCCGAGACGCGGGCGAGCGTGGTCTGCAGCGCCGTGAGCAGCACCATGAAGACGGTCGCTCCGGCGTCGGCCGCCAGGCCCCGCACTCCGGCCACCAGCTCGTCGCCGAGCTCCAGCCGGAGGAAACCCGCTCCGGCGCCGTCCTCCCGCGCGCGGTCGCACGGGAGGTCCAGCTCGGGCGGGAGGTCGGCCAGGTGCTCGGTCCACCACGTGGAGGCCGGACGGCCGTGCTGCCACGCGGCGATGTCGGCGAACCCGACGCCGAGCGGCTCCAGGGAGCGGCCGGAGTAGAGCGCGGCGAGGTCCCGCAGCAGGACGGCCCGGGACCGGGCGTCGCTGGCGATGTGGTGCAGCACCAGGACCAGCACGTGCTCGTCGGGGCCGAGCGCGAGCAGCGTGGCGCGGAACGGCGGTTCGCCGGCCAGCGCGAAGGGACGCGAGGTCAGCTCCGCCAGCCGCGCGTCGAGGTCGTCCACCGGCTCGACCGGGAGCGGGACCTCGGCGGGGTCGTCGGTGATCCCGTGCGGCTCGCCGTCCTGGAGGACGACCCGGGTGCGCAGCATCTCGTGGCGGCGCGCCAGTCCGCTCACCGCCGCCCGCAGCGCCGGGACGTCGAGGTCGCCGCGCAACCGCAGCAGGACCGGCACGTTGTAGGCGGACGACTCGGGGTCCATCTCGGCGGCCAGCCACAGCCGGCGCTGCAGCGGCGTCAGCGGCCAGGGGCCGGTGCCCGCGCGCGGCGGGATCGGCTCCTCGGCGCCGCCGGTCAGCGACTCCAGCTCGCGGGCGAGGTCGGCGAGCACCGGGTGGTCGAACAGTAGCCGCGGCGGCACGGCGGTCCCGGACCGCTCGGCGAACGCCGCCGCCGCCCGGACGGCCGAGAACGAGTCGCCGCCGAAGGCGAAGAAGTCGTCGCCCGGTCCCGCGCCGGGGACGCCGAGCACCTCCTCCCACACCTCGGCCACGAGCAGTTCGGCGGCCGACGACGGGACGCCGGCCGCGCGGACGGCCCGCACCGGGTCCGGCAGCCGGCCCCGGTCGATCTTGCCGTTGACCGTCAGCGGCAGCGCGTCCAGGAAGGTGAACGAGGACGGGACCATGGCGTCCGGCAGCGTGCGCCGCAGCTCCCGCCGCACGGTCGCCTCGTCCGCGCCGGGGGCGACCAGCCAGGCGGCCAGGCCGTCCGGGACGCCCAGCACGACCGCCTCGGCCACGCCGGGCACGGCGCGGCAGGCGGCGGCGACCTCGCCCGGGTCCACCCGGTGGCCGCGCACCTTGACCTGGTCGTCGATCCGGCCCAGGAACTCCACCGTCCCGTCGGGGCGGACGCGCGCCCGGTCGCCCGAGCGGTGCCACTCCCCGCGCGCGACCTGCGGGCCGCCGATCCACAGCTCGCCGGGCACCCCGTGGGGCACCGGACGGCCCGCCGCGTCCGCGACGAAGCAGCTCACGCCCGGGAAGGGGGTGCCGAGCGGCACGTTCGCCGACCCGCGCGCGACGTCCCGCGCGACGCAGCCGAGCACCGAGACGGTCGTCTCGGTCGGTCCGTAGTGGACCTGCACCTCCAGGTCGGGACGCGCCTGGGCGACGCGGTCCACGAGCGTCCACGGGACGGCCTCGCCCGCCAGCACGAGCAGCCGTCCGGGCAGGAGCGAGTCGAGCGGCGCGTGGGCGGCCAGCCCCTCCAGGTGGCTGGGGACGCACTTGAAGGTCTCCACGCCCCGGACGCGCTCGGCGAACACCGCAGGGTCGGTCGACGCGGCCAGCTCCAGCAGGTGGAGTGCGGCGCCCGTGGTCAGGGCTCCGAAGACGTTCATCAGGCCCAGGTCGGCGGCGATCGTGGACACCAGCGCGTACGACGACGAGCCGCCGATCCGGGTCGCCACGGCGTCCAGGTACGCGGTGAGGTTGCCGTGGCTGACGACGACCTGCTTGGGCGTGCCCGTGGAGCCCGACGTGAAGATGACGTAGGCGGGATCGGAGGAGGAGACCGCGACCTCCGTACCGTCCGTGTCCGTGCCCTCCGACTCAGTGTCCTGCGCCGTGCCGTCCGTCGCCGGGACGTCGTCCACCGAGAGGACGGTCGGCCCGGACGGCACGCGGTCCGCGAGGGAGGGGGAGACGACGCAGGTCCCCGTGCCCGACAGCAGCCGGGCGACCCGCGCGGGCGGCGCGGTCTCGTCCACGGGCACGTAGGCGGCGCCCGCCATGAGGACGCCGAGCAGGGCCACCGGAAGGTCACGGGTGCGTTCCATGAGGACGCCGACGTGGTCGCCCCGGCCGACGCCGAGCGCGCGCAGCCGCCCGGCCAGCCGCCGGGAGCGGTCGGCCAGCTCGGCATAGGTGAGGACGCCGTCGGACGCCACCACGGCACGCGCGTCCGGGACGCGGCGGGCCTGGTCGAGGAAGCGCTCGTGGACGGCGCGCGGGTCCCGGGCGGCCGCCGGGGCGGCGAGCACGTGGTCGGCTCCGGGCTCCAGCGGCAGCGACCCGGCGGGCCGGTCCGGATCGGCGGCCAGGCCGCGCAGCAGGGCGGTGAACCAGCCCGCCAGGCGCCGCGCGGTCTCGGTGTCGTACAGGTCGGCGCGGTAGGCGAGGCGACCGCGCAGCTCCGCGCCGTCCTCGATGAACGTCCAGGTCAGCGCGGTCTTCACCGCCGTCATCGGGATCTCGACGAACTCCGCCGACAGCCCGGGGAACCCGCGGGGCGCGGGCGGCGGCGCGACGACGTTGAGGAGCGTGCCGAACAGCGGGCGTCCGGGCGCGACGCGCTCGGCCACCCGGTCGAAGGGGACCTCCGCGTGGCCCACGGCGTCCAGCGCCGCCGCGCGCGCCCGCCGGACCAGCTCGCGGCCGGTCGCGTCCAGGTCGACGCGGTCCCGGACGACGAGGGTCTCGATGAAGCAGCCCATCACCGACTCCAGGTCGGGATGCCGGCGCCCGGCCTCGGGGACCCCCACCGCCACATCGGGGTCGCCGAGCCGGGCCAGCAGCACCTGGAGGGCGGCCAGCAGCACCATGAAGACCGAGCCGCCGCGGGCGAGGTCCCGCACCGCCGCGACCGTCGCCTCGTCCAGGTCGAGGTCGAGTTCCGCGCCGGTCCAGCCCGTGCGCGGCACCGGCGCCAGCACCGGTGCGGGGTCGAGGCCCGCGAGCCGGTCGGTCCACCACTCCAGCGCCCGTTCCGCCGCCGGGGACTCGGCGCGGGCGTCGAGCCAGGCGGCGGCGTCGCCGTACCGCAGCGGCGGCGGGTCGAGCGCGGGGCCGTCGCCCGTCCGGTGCCGGTAGAGCGCGGCCAGCTCGTCCACCAGCAGCGGGAGCGACCCGGCGTCGACCGCCAGGTGGTGGACGACGAGCGCCAGCACGTGGTCCTCGTCGCCGACCCGCAGCAGGGTGGGGCGGAACGGGATCTCCTCGGCGAGGCGGAACGGCCGGTGGACGAGCTCGGTCAGCCGCGCGTCCAGCTCGGCGGCGTCGGCCCGGAGGTGCGCGACCGAGGGCGCGCCGCCCGGGACGGCCCGCGGGCCGTCGTCGCCCGCGACGATCCGCGAGTGCAGCACGTCGTGCCGCGCCGCGAGGTCGGCGAGGGCCGCCTCCAGCGCGGGCACGTCGAGCCGCCCGCGCAGCCGCAGCACGACCGGGACGTTGTACGACGGGTTGTCGGGTTCGGCGGCGCCGGCCAGCCACATCCGGCGCTGCACCGGCGAGAGCCGCCCGTCGCCCGCCCCGCGCGGGATCCCGGCCTCCGGCCGGCGCGCGGCGGCGATGCGGCGGCCGAGCAGTTCACGCACGCGGTCCTGCGAGACCTCGGTCACGCGCCGCCCTCCTGTTCCGCGAGCTGCGCCAGGACGGTCCGCTCCACCTCGGCGGCGTAGTCGGCCAGCACCGGGTGGTCGAACAGCGTCCACACCGGCAGGTCGCACCCCAGCGCCTCGCGCAGCCGCACGGTCGCCCGCGTGGCCAGCAGCGACGTGCCGCCGAGCGCGAAGAACTCGTCGTCCGGGCCGAGGCCGCGCGTCTTCAGCACGGCCTCCCAGACCTCCGCGACGAGTCCGACGAGCGTCCCCTCACCGGTGTCCGACGCCGGACCACCGTCCCCTTCGGATGCCCGCTCCGGCCCCTCGTCCGCGAGGCCGTCGGCGGTGTTGTCGGTGGTGGCGGGGGACAGGGCGCGCCGGTCCAGCTTGCCGCTGATGGTGCGGGGCAGCTCGGCGTGCCTGATCCAGGTCCGGGGGACCATGTAGGCCGGGAGCCGGTCCCGGGCATGGGCCTCCAGCTCGGCGAACAGGGTCTCGTCGGGGATGTGCTCGGGGGCCACCACGTGCGCCCGCAGGGCGGCGTCCGCGCCGGACCCCGCGTTGACCGCCGCGTCGGTGACCGACGGGTGGTCGCGCAGGACGGCGTCGATCTCGTCCAGCTCGATCCGGTAGCCGCGCAGCTTGATCTGGTTGTCGCGGCGGCCCAGGAAGACCAGGACGTGGCCGCCCGACCCGTCCGGCCGCCAGCCGACCCGGTCGCCCGAGCGGTAGACCGTCGAGCCGTCCTCGGCGCGGACGAACGCCGCCGCCGTCAGCTCGGGACGGCCGCGGTAGCCGTCCGCCACGCCCGGTCCGCCCAGCCACAGCTCGCCGGGGACGCCCAGCGGCACCGGCCGCCCGAGCGGGTCGACGACCGACAGCCGCTCGCCGGGGATCGGATGGCCGATCGCGACCTGGGGGCCGTGCGGCGGCGCGGCCACCGGGTGCACCGTGGAGACCACGGTCACCTCCGAGGGGCCGTACACGTTCCACGCGCCCGCCGTCCGCTCGGTGAGCTGCCGGGCGAGCGCCTCGTCCAGGACCTCGCCGCCGATCAGGACGCGCAGGCCGGGACGGCCCGCCCAGCCCTCGGCGACCAGCAGCCGCAGCCGGCTCGGCGTCGCCATGATCAGCGTCGCGCCGACCTCGTCGAGCAGGGCGGCCAGCGCCCGGCCGTCCCGCGCGGTGGCGGAGTCGGCGACGAACAGCCGGCCGCCGACCGACAGCGTCGCCCACAGCTCGAACGAGGACATGTCGAAGACCAGCGGCGCCATCGCGACGACCACCTCGTCCTCGGTCATCCCCGGGTCCATGCGGATCGCCTCCGCGAAGGACGCGATCGCGCGGTGCGGGATCTGGATGCCCTTGGGACGCCCGGTCGAGCCGGAGGTGAAGATGAGGTACGCCAGCCGCGCCGGGTCGGACGCGGGCAGCGGCGCCGGGTCCGACCCGTCGGCGGGCGCCGCCAGCAGCGCCTCGGCGTCGTGCAGCACCAGGTCGGGCAGCGCGTGGCCGCCGAGCACGACCGCATGCCGGATGCCGCAGTCCTCGGCGATCATCGCCAGCCGGCGGGCGGGCAGGTCGGCGTCCATGGCGACGTACGCCGCCCCGGCGCGCAGCACGCCCAGCAGGATCGCGGGCATCCGGTGGTCGCGCGGCAGGCTCACACCGACCGGCTCGCCGGGCTGGATCCCCGCCTCGACCAGCGCGGACGCGACCCGCCCCGACAGCTCGAACAGCTCGCCGTAGGTCAGCGCGCCGCTCGCCGAGGCGACGGCCGGACGCGCCGGGTCGACCCGCAGGATCGCGTCCACGACCGTCTCGTCGCCCGCCAGCGAGGCGCCGGTGCCGAGCGCCCGCAGCCGGTCCCGCTCCTCGGCGGAGACCAGGGCCAGCGAGGAGACCCTGCGTCCGGGGTCGGCGACCGTCTGGGCGAGGGCGTCCAGGAAGGCGTCCGCGACGAGCGCTGCCTCGGCCTCGGTGAACCGGTCGGTCGCGTACTCGGCCACCAGCTCCGGGCCCGCCGCGCCGGTGTTCATCAGCAGGGTGAGCTCGGTGACGGCGCCGCCCAGGTCCAGTTCGCCGACCAGCTCGACGCGGACGTCGCCGGCCCGCGTCACGGGGTCCTCGTCGGGCTGGAACGCCAGCACCACCGGCAGCGGGTTCGCGCCGTGGGCGCGCGGGACCGCCGCGGCGACCGCCGCCGTCAGCCCGTCCCGGTGGCCGAGCGCGCGGGTGATCCGCTCGCCCACCCGGGCGGCGAGGTCGGCGACGCCCGGGTCGTCGGTGAAGTCGGCGCGGACGGGCAGGACCTCGAGGAACGGGCCGACGACGCGGTCCAGGCCGGGCCGGTCGCGGACGGTCGCGGTCAGTCCGAGGGTGGTCTCGGTGTGCCCGGACAGGCCGCCGACGACGGTCGCCAGCGCCGCGAGCTGCACCGCCGCCGGGGTGAGGCCGAGGCGCGCGGCCAGGGCCCGGACGCCGTCCAGCAGCGCGGGGTCCACCGGCAGGGTGATCCGGCGCCCCTGCGGCCCCGGCGCGGAGGCCGGGTCGCCGAGCAGGTCGAAGGGCACCACGGCCCCGGCGAGCTCCGTACGCCAGTAGGGGTCCTCGCCCAGGGCCTCGGCCTCCTCGCGGGCGAGGTCGCCGAACTGCACGGTGGGCGCGGCGGGCGTCCGTCCGGCGAGGTCGGCCGCCAGCTCCTCGCGCAGGACGCGCTCGGACCAGCCGTCGAAGACGATGTGGTCGGTGACCAGCAGCAGATCGGCGGTATCAGGACCGTTCCACGCGCAGATCGCGCGCAGAAGGGGCGTGTCGGCCGTCAGATCGAAGGGCTTCAGTGTGGAGACCAGCCGAGCCACCTCGTCCTCGCGCCGTGCCGTGTCGAGGGACCGCAGGTCGTGTTCGGCGAAGGGGACCGGTGCGGGCGCGCCGATGCGCATGACCGGCTCGCCGTCCAGGACCTCCAGGCGTCCCCGCAGTTCTTCGTGGCGTTCGACGATGCCGTCGAGGGCCGAGCGGAGGGCGGCGGCGGTGACCGGACCGGTCACCCGCAGGCGCAGCCCGATGGTGGTGGCGGGCGTCCCGGGGTCGATCTGCCGCATCGCCCACATCCCGCGCTGGATCTCCGTCAGCGGATGCGTCCCGCCGCGCGACGGGACGTGACCGGCGCTGGAGGCGTCGGACACGTCGGACGCCGGGACCGCGTCGGACGCCGGGGCCGCGTCGGATACCGGGACCGCGTCGGATACCGGGGCGGCGGCGGACACGAGTTCCGCCAGGCCCGCGACCGTCGGCGCGGCCAGGAACTCGTGCAGCCGAACCTGGACGCCGAGTTCGGCGGCGACCTGCGCGACGACGCGCGCGGCGGCCAGGGAGTGTCCGCCCAGGGACGCGAAGCCGTCCTCGGCGCCCACCTCGGGAAGGCCCAGGACGTCGGCGACGATCGCCGCGATCCGGCGCTCGGTGTCGGTCTCGGGGGCCCGTCCTCCCGGTGTGACCGGCGCGGACGGAGCGGGCAGGGCGTCGCGGTCGAGCTTGCCGGCGGGGCCGAGCGGGAGCGCCGGCAGGAGCACGATCCGGTCGGGCACCAGCGCGGCGGGCAGCCGGTCGGCCAGATGCGCGAGCAGGTCCCGCTCGGACGCGTCGGCCACGGCGTAACCGATCAGCCGGTGCGTGCCGTCGGCGTCCGGCACGGCCACCACCGCCGCCTCCGCCACGGCCGGGTGCGCGGTGAGCGCGTGCTCGACCTCGCCCGGCTCCACGCGGTGCCCGCGGACCTTCACCTGGGCGTCGGAGCGCCCGGCGAACCAGAAGACGCCGTCCTCGAAGCGCGCGAGGTCGCCGGTCCGGTAGGCCCGGCCGAGGTCCGGCAGCTCGGTGAAGCCGCCGGGGTCCGCGCCGAGGTAGCCGCGGGCCAGGACCGGCCCGGCCACCACCAGCTCGCCCGTCTCGCCGGGCGCGACCTCGCGCCCCGAGGCGTCCCGGACGCTGACGACAGCGCCGGCGACCGGCCGTCCGATCGGCACCGGGTTCTCCCCGGGCGTCACCTCGTGCACCAGGCACTGCGTGGTGCACTCGGTCGGGCCGTAGCAGTTGAAGAAGCGGATGCCGGGCGCCGCCGCGGCGTACCGCGCGACCAGGTCGCCGGGCAGGGTCTCGCCGCCGGAGTAGACCAGCCGCAGCGAGGCGGGCAGCGGCCCGGAGCGCAGCAGCGCGGCCAGCACCGACGGCGGTCCGCCGAGCGCCGTGACCTCGTCCGCGGCGGGCAGCGCGGGCAGGGCGAGCAGGTCGTCGGCGAGGACGACCGTCCCGCCGTGGACCAGCGGCCCGAAGATCTCCATCACCGACGGGTCGAACCCGATCGAGGTGGCCGCCAGCCACCCGCCGAGCCCGTCTGCCCACGCCTCGCCCAGCCAGGCGAGCAGGTTCATCGCGCTGCGGTGCTCGACGGTGACGCCCTTGGGCTTGCCCGTGGAACCGGAGGTGTAGATGACGTACGCGGGGGAACCGGGGAGGACGGGCACCGCGGGATCGTCCGACGGTCCGCCGGCCTCCACGGGCACCGGCGAGGCCCCGGCGGGGACCCGTCCGGCCAGGGAGGGGAGGGTGACGACGTGACGCAGGCCGCTGTCCGCGGCCACGTACGCCAGCCGGTCGGCCGGGTGTGCGGGGTCGAGCGGCACGTAGGAGGCGCCGCTCTTGAGCGTGCCGAGGAGCGCGGGCACCAGGTCGGCGCCCCGGTCCATGAGCACCCCGACGGCCTCCCCGGGCCGGACGCCGTGCGCCAGCAGCGTGTGGGCGATCCGGTTGGACCGCAGTTCCAGCTCCTCGTAGGTGACGCGCAGATCTCCCGCCACCACGGCGACCCGGCCGGGGTTCCGCCTGGCCTGCGCCGTAACCGCCTGCTGAATGTTCACGGCAGCCGACTCTAAGCAGATCGGCGGAAATGGGAAGTGGTCGCACCATATCTTCCCTATAAAGGCGGTATATACGGGCGGAAGGGCTTTTATAGCGGCGATCGCGATTCTTGGCGGCCATGAACACTGAAGAGCTCTTCCTCCGGCCGAACGTCATCATCGAGCCGCTGGTCGACGGGTTCTCCGCGTGGTTCCACTCGGTGGCGCCCGTCCAGGCCGCGATGAACCTCGCGTTCCTGCAGGTGCCGCTTCTGGAGTCCTATCTGGAATCCCCCTCGACGCACGCCGAGGCGAGCCGGAACCCGGCCCTGCGCGGCGGGTACTTCGTCAACATCGACGAGGACCGCGCCGACGAGGTCGCCGCGCTGCTGGAGGCCGTCCGCCGCGACCGCGCCCCCATGCTGCGCTTCGCCGAGGCCGTGGCCGAGGCCGAGGACCTGCTGCGCGACAACGCCGCCGGCTACGACCTGACCCCCCTGTACGCCAAGCTCCCTCCGGAGCTGGCCGGCCTCGTCGAGCTCGTCTACGACACCGACAACCAGGCGTCGCTGCGGTTCCTGGAACCGCTGGTGTACCGCAGCCCGGCGTTCACCGAGGACCGCCAGTCGGTGCAGCTGTCCATCGAGCCGGGCACCGAGCGGCCCTTCGTCCTGAGCACCCCGCGCCTGTCCTCGCCCGACGTCCTCGACCTGCGGATCCCGTTCCGGCACAAGGGCCTGGACGCCCTGTTCGGCGCCCGCCTGCGGCCGACCACACTCGCCGCCCTGCGCGAAGCGCTCGAACTGGACGACGCGGGGACCGCGCAGCTGACCGGGCTCCTCACGGACGCGCCGTCCCAGGCCCCCGACCGGCACATCGAGGGCGGCGGACGCATCCGCTACCTCGGCCACGCCTGCGTGCTGATGCAGACGCCCGAGGCGGCGATCCTGACCGACCCGTTCATCAGCGCCGACAGCACGGCCACCGACCGCTACACGCTCGCCGACCTGCCCGACCGCATCGACCTGGTGCTCCTCACCCACGGCCACCAGGACCACGTGGTGCTGGAGACCCTCCTCCAGCTGCGCGGACGGGTGGACGCGGTCGTCGTGCCCCGCTCGTCCGGCGGCGGGCTGGCCGACCCGTCCCTCAAGCTGTACCTCTCGTCCCTGGGCTTCCCCGTCGTGGAGGTCGACTCGTTCGACGAGGTGCCCTTCCCCGGCGGACGCGTGACCGCCACCCCGTTCCTCGGCGAGCACGCCGACCTGGACATCCGCGCCAAGTCCACCTACTGGGTCGAGCTCGCGGGCCGGAAGGTCTTCATCGGCGCGGACTCGTCCGGCGTGGACCCGATGCTCTACCGGCACATCCGCGGCCACCTCGGCAAGGTGGACGTCGCGTTCGTCGGCATGGAGTGCGACGGCGCGCCCCTGACCTGGCTCTACCAGGCCCTGCTGACCAAGCCCGTCCCGCGCCAGATGAACGTGTCCCGCAAGCTGTCCGGATCGGACGCGGCCCAGGCCGCCGCCATCGTCACCGAACTGGGCGCCGACGAGGCGTACGTCTACGCGATGGGCGAGGAGCCGTGGCTCGGCCACGTCATGGCCACCAGCTACAACGAGGACTCCTACCAGCTCAAGCAGATCGCGAAGTTCGAGACCTGGTGCGAGGAGAACGGGGTCCGCTCCGAGCACCTGTACGGCCGGCGCGAGTGGCGCTGGTGACCCTCCGTCCCGGCCCGCCGCGCTGAACGCGGGCCGGCGCGCGGAAGGAACAGCCCGAAGGGCGGCCGTCCCAACCGGACGGCCGCCCTTCGCCGGGTTCCCGCCACGCCGAACCCCGCGCGCACCGGGCTCGGACGGTCACCTCACGCGACCTTGAGCCCCTCGCGCCAGGACGGGTGGGCCGGCTTCCAGCCCAGCACGCGCTTGGCCTTGGCGTTGGACGCGCCGCGCAGCTCGGTCATGAGCACGACGCCCGCCTCGCCCGCGGCCAGCCGCCCGACGAACCGGGGCACCCGCATCGGCTTCCTGGCCCCCAGCATCGCCGCCAGCTCCGGCAGCCACTCGGCGACCGGCGCCGGGTCGTCGTCCACGATGTTGTAGACCCCGCGTCCGCCCTTCTCCACCGCCGCGACCGTCGCCTCGGCGGCGTCGGCGACGTGCACGAACGACCACACCCCGCCGCCGTCCCCGACGACCGGGAACCTGCGCTTGCGGATCATCTCGAGCTGCTCCGACCCCGGCGCCATGGACGTGCCCGGGCCGTAGAACGCGCCGTACCGCAGCACGATCCCCTCCGTCCAGGTGGCGTCCAGCACGGCCTTCTCCAGGTGCCGGACCGCGGCGATCATCGAGGCCATCGGGGCGACCGGCGCGCGGTCCAGGGGGTCGCTCTCGGTCTTGACCGGCCCGCCGGTCCGCTCGTAGGTGAACGCGCCGTTGCTCTGGGCGATGAAGCGCCGCACGCCGGCGGCGCGCGCCGCCGCGAGCAGGTTGTCGTTGCCCTCGGTCCGCAGCCGGTCGGTGGGGGCGAAGCTGCGCTCGAAGTGGCGGGTGTCGATGTGCCCGATGGCCGTCAGCTGGTTGATGACCACGTCGGGCGCCGCCTGGCGCACGGCCGCCTCCACCTGCGCCCGGTCCAGCGCGTCGGCGACGACCGGCACCGCTCCCCACTGCGCGGCCTTCGCCTTGCCGGCCTCGCCGCGCACCATCGCGAACACCTCGTGCCCCACCTCGACCAGCCGCGGCACCAGCTCCGTGCCCATCGCCCCGGTCGCTCCCGCCACCAGCACCTTCATCGTCGGCTCCTTCGCTGTCCGGTTCGGATTCGCACCTTGAACCGGACGGCCCGCCGATTCCTGACAGGTCTTGGGCGTGACCTGCGTCACACGACGACCAGGGGCTCCCCGTGGTCGGCCGCCGCCCACAGCTCGCTCGCGCGTTCCAGCTTGTCGGGGTTCGCCTGGGTGCGGCAGGCGGTGATGCCCTCGGCGGTCACCTCCAGGCACATGACGGCGACGACCCGCCCGTCCACGACGGCCACGACGGCGGGCCCGTCGTTGGCCGTCCAGAGGTACACCCCGGACGCCCCGCCGACGAGGGCGTGCTTGGCCTCGCTCGGCGTGAACAGCGACTTGACGAACCTCGCGACCGCCGCCGCCCCCTCGAACGGCGTGGTGCGCGCCGGCACCTTCCCGCCGCCGTCGCCGACGGAGAAGGCGTCGTCGGTGAGCAGGCGCACGAGCTCGTCGGTGCGCCCGCTGGAGGCGGCGGCGATGAACTCCTCGACGACCCGCCGGGCGGCCTTCGCGTCGATGTCGCCGCGCGCCTTCCCGGACGCGACGTGCTTCTTCGCCCGGTGGAGGAGCTGCTGGCTGGCGGACTCGGTGATGTCCAGGATCTCGGCGATCTCCCGGTGCCCGTAGTCGAACGCCTCCCGCAGCACGTACACGGCCCGCTCGTTGGGGGACAGCCGCTCCATCAGGGTGAGGACCGCGTACGAGACCGACTCGCGCTGCTCGGCGGTGTCGGCCGGGCCGAGCATCGGGTCGCCCGCGAGCAGGGGCTCGGGCAGCCACCGCCCCACGTAGGTCTCACGCCGCGCCCGCGCCGAGGTGAGCTGGTTGAGGCACAGGTTGGTGAGCACCTTCGTCAGCCAGGCCTCGGGCACCTCGACGCGCTCGACGTCGGCGTCCTGCCAGCGCAGGAACGTCTCCTGGACGGCGTCCTCCGCCTCCTGCGCCGAGCCGAGCAGCCGGTAGGCGATGGCCGCCAGCCGGGGCCGCGCCATCTCGAACCGGTCGACGTCATCCAGCGTCAGGGGCATGACCTGATCATAGGCTCCCGCCCGCTCTCCGACCCGGCGGCCCGGTCGTTCAGCGGCTCAGCAGGGTCTCTCGCTCCACGTGCGACAGCTTCTCGGGATTGCGGACGTGGTAGGCCCCGGTCACCAGGCCGTCCTCGACCCGCACCGCCACCACGCCGTCGATCTCGCCGTCCACCCGGACGAGCAGTCCGGGGCCGCCGTTGATCTGGACCGGCTCGGCCGTCCTGGCCGCGTCCCGCCGCCACCAGCGGCCGGCCAGCAGCCGTGCCACCTTCGCCGCGCCCACCACGGGCCGCAGCAGGGCGTGCCTCACCCCGCCGCCGTCGCTCAGCGCGACGACGTCCGGCGCGAGGATGTCCAGCAGGCTCTGCAGCTCCCCGGTCTCGACCGCCCGCTGGAACGCCGCCAGCGCCGCCCGGCTCTCGGCCGGGGACGCGACGGCGCGCGACCGGCGCGCGGAGACGTGCGCCCGCGCCCGGTAGGCGAGCTGGCGGACCGCCGCCGGACTTCTGCCGACCGCTTCGGCGATCTCGTCGTAGTCCAGCTCGAACACCTCGCGCAGCACGAACACCGCCCGCTCGGTCGGCTGCAGCGTCTCCAGCACCATCAGCATCGCCATCGAGACGCTCTCGGCCAGTTCGACGTCGTCGGCGACGTCCGGCGCGGTCAGCAGCGGCTCGGGCAGCCACGGCCCGACGTACGACTCCTTGCGGCGGCCGAGCGCGCGCAGCCGGTCCAGGGCCTGGCGGGTCACGATCCGCACGAGGTAGGCGCGCTCGTCCCGGACCGTGCCGGGTTCGACGTCCACCCAGCGCAGCCACGTCTCCTGGAGGACGTCCTCGGCGTCGGCGGCCGATCCGAGCATCTCGTAGGCCACCGTGAACAGCAGGTTGCGGTGCAGGACGAACGCCCCGGTCGCCGCGTCCACCCCCTCCCCGGAGGTGACGGCCGCGGAGCCCGCGTGCTCGAGCGGTCCGGCCGTGTCGGCGCCGCGTTCGCTGCCCTCGGTCATCTCTGTTTCCCGCCTGTCGGTTCGGCCACTGCCGCACACAAGACGTCGGGCCGGGCGGGGTCATAACACTCGCCATCAGTGACCTACATCACACGTTCGTCCTGTTATGGGACGCGGTGCGCCGACGTCTTGTGGTCGACCGCGGGCCGCGCGACCGCACCGAACCACCCGAACGGAAGGCAGGCCACCATGTCCCACCCGGAACGTCCCGTCGCCCCGGACGCGGAGCCGTCACCGCCGTCCGACCCGCGCCGCTGGTGGGGGCTGGGAGTCATCGCCCTCGCCCAGCTGATCGTCGTGCTGGACATGACCATCGTCAACATCGCCCTGCCGTCCGCCCAGCGCGACCTCGGCCTGACCGACGGCAACCGGCAGTGGGCCGTCACCGCCTACACCCTCGCCTTCGGCGGCCTGCTGCTGCTCGGCGGACGCCTCGGCGACCTGTTCGGACGCAAGCGCAGCTTCATCGTCGGCCTCATCGGCTTCGCCGGGGCCTCCGCGCTCGGCGGCGCCGCGACCGGCCCCGGCACGCTGTTCGCGGCCCGCGCCCTCCAGGGCGTCTTCGCCGCGCTGCTCGCGCCCGCCGCCCTGTCCCTGATGACCACGACCTTCACCGACCCGCGCGAGCGCGGCAAGGCGTTCGGCGTGTTCGGCGCGATCGCCGGCGCCGGCAGCGCCATCGGGATGCTGCTCGGCGGACTGCTGACCGAGTACCTCGACTGGCGCTGGTGCCTCTACGTGAACGTCCCGGTGGCCGCCCTCGCGGTGGCCGGCGCGGTCGTGCTGCTGAAGGACCCCGGCCGCAGGACCGGCGCCCAGCTGGACGTCCTCGGCGCGGTGCTCGGCTCGGCCGGGGTGCTGTCCATCGTCTACGGCTTCAGCGAGGCCGAGTCCCGCGACTGGAGCGACCCGCTGGTGCTGGCCCTGCTGGCCGGAGGACCGGTCCTGCTCGGGCTCTTCGCCCTGTGGCAGACCCGCGCCCGGACGCCGCTGCTGCCCCTGCACGTCGTCCGGGACCGGCAGCGGGCGGGCGCATACCTGACCATGGCCCTGATCACCATCGCCATGTTCGGCGTCTTCCTCTTCCTGACCTACTACCTCCAGGGCATCAAGGGCTGGTCACCGCTGCGGACCGGCGTGGCCTACCTGCCCATGACCGTCTCCATGGTCGTCGGTTCCACGCAGATCTCCGCCCGGCTGCTGCACCGGGTCCCGCCCCGCGTCCTGATCATGCCCGGCCTGACCCTGGCCGCCGGCGGCCTGGCCTTCCTGGCGTCCATGGACGTCGACGCCACCTACCTCGGCCACGTCCTGCCCGGCATCTGCATGATGGGCCTCGGCATGGGCGCCACCTTCATGGCGGCCATCTCCACGGCCACCGCGCGCGTCGCCCCGCACGAGCAGGGCGCCGCCTCGGCGACCCTCAACACCATGCAGCAGGTGGGCGGCTCGGTCGGGACCGCGCTGCTCAACACCATCGCGGCGAGCGCCACCACCGGCTGGCTCACCGACCACCGGATCGACCTCTCCCAGCGGACGCCGCAGGTGAAGGCGGCGCTGGCCGAGGCGACGGTCCACGGGTTCTCCGTCGCGACCTGGACGTCCGGGGGGATCCTGCTCCTGGCCGCGGCCGTCGCGGGCGTCTTCCTGAACGCCAAGGCCCCTGCGCGGAAGACCGCCGCACCGGACGACGAGGCCGTCCCCACCCCCGTCCACGCGGCCTGACCCCTGGTCAACGACGCCCGCGTCCGCCCGGCCGCCGCCCCCGCGAGCGGCGGCCGGTCGGACGGCGTCGTGCGGGGAGGGGCGCGGTGGCCCCTCCCCGCACCCGGTCAGGGACGGATCGGCGGCCGTGTCACCCGTCGGTGACCGCCGCGCTGATGAGCGCCTTGATGTAGGGGAGGTCGTCGCCCGCCCCGGTCGGGTTCAGGGAGTACACCACCCGGTGCCGCAGGTCGCGGGTGGCGAAGACTCCGTTGTCCCAGCCGGGGCGCGAACCGGTCTTGCCCCAGACCTCCTGACCGCTCGGAAGCCGGTAGCGCATGAGCCCGCCGATGCTGTAGCAGGCCATCCCTCCCGGGCAGTTCGTGTTCTCCGTTCCCCCGGCCACGTTCGGCACCCGGAAGACCAGCTTCTGCTGGGCGGGCGGGAGCAGCCGGCCCCGGAACAGCGCGGTGGTGAAGCGGTCCATGTCGGCGGTGGTCGAGATCATGCCGCCCTCGGCCCACGGGTAGGGGCTCTGCTCGGTCACGTCCTGGCCGTCCACGTACACCTCCGCGTGCGGCGAGGGGATCACCGTGTCCTCGGGGGCGGGCAGCAGGGTGTGCCGCAGACGCAGCGGCCGGAGGATCCTGCGCTTCAGCTCGCCGGTGAAGGAGTGCCCAGTGACCTTCTCCACGATGAGGCCCAGCACCAGGGAGTTGAGCCCGTTGTACTGCTGCACCGGGTCGGTCCCGGGACCCGCGCCGGGGGCCTCGGCGAACGATCTGCGCAGGAGTTCCGCGGGGGACACCGACCGGAGCTGCCAGCCCGGACCGTCCTGCGGACCCGGAGTCGCGGCGGGTTTGGGGAGGCCGCTGGTGTGGTCGAGGAACTGGCGGACGGTCACCCCGCCGTACGCCTCGGGCAGCACGTCGGGGACGTACTTCCGCGCCGGTGCCTCCAGGCCGATCCGGTGCTCCGCCACGAGCTGGAGCACCACCGTGTTGGTGAACATCTTGGTGACGCTTCCGATCCGGAAGTACGCGTCCCGGGGGACCGGACCGGCGGTCGCCTCCACCCCGTCCCTCCTGACCAGCGCTCCCGCGACGACGGCGTCGGGTAGGCGGTCGAGGATGTCCTGGACGGACGGTGGCCCGGCCGACCGGGCCTGGGACATCCTCGGCGAGGGGGAGGCGGAGGCGGGCAGGACCGCCGCGCTGACGGCGAGGGCGCAGCCGAGGGCGACGGGGACGGCGGTGCGACGGGTTCGCATGGGTTCTCCGGAACGGCTCGATCGGATCATTGACGGCGTCAACCCTCCTGCGACCGGCGGCCCCTCGCCCATCGGGGATGACCCTGATCATGACCCTGAAGCACCCCGAGACCCCCTCGGGGAGGCGCCCGGACGTCCAGGCGCCCGGACGACCAGGCGCCCGGACGTCCAGGCGCCCGGACGGCCGGGCGGGTCGGCTACGGCCTCATCCGCCCAGGTCCCCGGCGGCCTCGGCGAAGTCGTGGACCAGCGCCTCGTCCGCGGCGGCGGGCCAGACCGGGGCGCAGACCATCGGGGGGAGGCCGGACACGGGCACCGTGACGACGTGCGGGTTGTCCGGGCGCACGGAGGCGATCGTCAGGTGGATCACGTCCCCCTCGGCCACCAGCATGACCGCCTCCTCCAGGGCCGCGGACCGGTGCCGGGGCACGCGGCGCAGCGGGGTGCCGCCGGGCGTGACGGGCGGTATCCAGAGGTCGGCCAGGTCGGGCGGCATGTTGCTCGGGTACAGCAGGTCGTGGCCGGCCAGCTCCTCGACATCGACGGCGAGGCGCCGCGCCAGCGGATGGCCGGCCGCCAGCAGGGCCGCCCGCTCCTCGCGGTGCCACGCCCGGCCGACGTGGAAGCCCTTGGCCTCCATCGGCGCGGGGTCGCTGGGAAGCCAGCCGACGAACACGTCCACCGGCCAGTCGTCCGCCCACCGGAACGGCTCGGTGTTGGGGTGCGCGGAACGCACCACCGCGCAGGACGGGTGGGACGCCTCGAAGGCCTGGATCCCCTCCTCGACCACGCCCGTGGGCAGGCTGGTCGCGACCCCCACGCGCAGGACCCTGGTCCCGGCGGCACGGCGTGCCTCGTCGAGGGCCCGCTCCATCCGCTCGTGGGCGGGCGCGAGGTCGGCGAGCAGCCGCTCGCCCAGCGGGGTCAGCCGCACCCGCCTGGTCGTCCGCTCGAACAGCGGGGCGCCGACCCGGCGCTCCAGCGCGCGCACCGCCTGGCTCACCCGGGGCGCCGACACGTGCAGCCGGTCGGCCGCGCGGCCGAAGTGCAGTTCGCGGGCGACCTCCAGGAACGCCTCGATCTCGCGCATCTCCATGCGCCCATTGTGTCGCCGGACGAAACGATCATGGCGGAACCGGTGATAGATCACGGTCCCCCGCGCGACCAGCCTGGAAGCACTATGGGACTCGAAGAACACCTCCCCGGCGACTTCCTGCTGACGACCGTCGAGACCATGGCCGGGCTGGCGCGCAAGTCGTCGGTGTGGCCGATGACCTTCGGCCTGGCCTGCTGCGGCATGGAGCTCATGGCGGTCGGCGACCCCCGCCACGACTTCGCGCGGTTCGGCATGGAACGCGCGTCCGCCACGCCCCGCCAGGCCGACCTCATGGTCGTCGCCGGACGCGTGAGCCAGAAGATGGCGCCGGTCCTGCGGCGGCTCCACGACCAGATGGCCGCGCCCAAGTGGGTGATCGCGATGGGCGTGTGCGCGTCCTCCGGCGGGATGTTCAACAACTACGCCGTGGTGCAGGGCGTCGACCACATCGTGCCGGTCGACATCTACCTGCCCGGCTGCCCGCCCCGTCCGGAGATGCTGCTGGACGCCATCGTCAAGCTGCACGACAAGATCGAGAACACGAAGCTCGGCCGCCACCGGGAGGCGGAGATCGCCGAGCTGGAGCGGGCCCGCCGCACCCGGCTGCCACTGGTCAACCCGGAGACCGGCACAGGTTCCGCCTCCGGCGCAGGTCCGGGCTCTGGAGCTCAGCCCCAGGTGAGGAACCGGTAGTGGAGCCCGGTGGACGACTCCTGCCACGGCCCGACGGAGTCGGGGGAGCGGCCCACGTCCGGCGCGTAGGTGTCGCCGTCGAACGACTCGCGGATCTCGGTGACCACGATCCGGTCCGCCAGCGGCAGCGCCGCCCGGTACACGGCCGCTCCGCCGATCACCCACACGTCCCCGGTCGCGGCGGCGAGCGCCCGCTCCAGGTCGGGGAACGTCTCCGCGCCCTCCTGCGGCGTGCGCGACAGCACCAGGTTGCGCCTGCCCGGCAGCGGCCGGAACCGCGGCGGCAGCGACTCCCACGTCCGGCGGCCCATCAGCACCGTCGCGCCCGCGGTCAGGGTGCGGAAGTGCTTCATGTCCTCCGGCAGGCGCCACGGCAGCGTGCCGTCACGGCCGATGACGCCGTCGGCGGCCTGCGCCCAGACGAGCCCGATCACACCGCCACCGGCGCCTTGATCCCGGGATGCGGGTCGTACCCGTCGAGCGTGAAGTGCTCGTAGGTGTAGTCGAAGAGGCTGTCGGCCGGCTTCAGGTTCAGCGTCGGGAACGGCCTGGCCTCCCGCGCGAGCTGCGTGCGGACCTGCTCCTCGTGGTTGTCGTAGATGTGGCAGTCGCCGCCGGTCCAGATGAAGTCGCCGACGCCGAGGCCGACCTGCTGGGCGATCATGTGCGTGAGCAGCGCGTAGCTGGCGATGTTGAAGGGGACGCCGAGGAACAGGTCCGCGCTGCGCTGGTACAGCTGGCAGGACAGCTCGCCGTCCGCGACGTGGAACTGGAAGAACGCGTGGCACGGCGGCAGCGCCATCCGCGGGATGTCGGCGACGTTCCACGCGGACACGATGATCCGCCGGGAGTCCGGGTTCTCCCGCAGCGTGCGCAGGACCTCGCCGATCTGGTCGACGTGCCCGCCGTCCGGGGTGGGCCACGACCGCCACTGCACCCCGTAGACCGGGCCGAGGTCGCCGTCCGGCGCCGCCCACTCGTCCCAGATCGTGACGCCGTTCTCCTGGAGCCACCCGACGTTCGAGTCGCCGCGCAGGAACCACAGCAGCTCGTAGGCGATCGAGCGGAAGTGGACCTTCTTCGTGGTGATCAGCGGGAAGCCGTCCGAGAGCCGGTAGCGCAGCTGGTGCCCGAAGACCGACCGCGTCCCCGTGCCTGTGCGGTCCTCCTTGCGGGTCCCCGTGGAGAGCACATGGCGGAGCAGGTCTTCATATTGCGTATCCGGCATGCTCCGAGTCTAGCCAGGCGGAAGGACCGGGCGGCCGGGGGTGCGGACGCCCCGGCGGGCTCGGACCGGACGCGCCCGCCGCCGTCCCGCGGGCAGCGGCGACGACTCCGAGGAGTCGGGGCGGGACCACGAAGAGTGGCGGTCCGACCCCGCCGCCGGTGCGCCGGCCCGCCCCTCGGCCCCAGCCCTCAGTGCCTGGTGCACCGGTCGCCCAGTGCCTGCCGGCGGTAGTCGTAGGGGCTGATGCCATAGGCGGCGCGGAACGTGCGGCTGAAGGACGTCGCGTTGCCGAACCCCCAGCGGGCGGCGATCGCCTGGATCGGACGGTCGCACAGCTCGGGGGAGGCGAGGTCGGCGCGGCAGCGTTCGAGCCTGCGCCGGCGGATCGACGCCGCCACCCCCTCGCCCTCGCCTTCGAACAGCGTGTAGAGCGTCCGGAGGGAGATGTGGTGCCGGTCGGCGACCAGCCGGGGCGTCAGGTCGGACTCGCCGAGGTTCTGGTCGATGAACGCGTCGATCCGGCGGAACAGGGAGTGGGCGCGGATCTCGGCGGACACCTCCCGCCGGTCCCCGAGCTGCTGGGCGAGGCCGGCGGCGGTCAGTTCGACGGCCATGTGCCCCAGGGCGGCCCGGCTCGCCGGCCCGGCGTCGGAGGCGTTGGCGGCGAGCGAGAGCAGGAAGTCCGACAGGACGCCCGGCAGCCCCCTGCCGCCCGGAACGCGGCGGGCGAGGAGCCGGTCGGCCTGCTGGGACGGCAGCGGCATCACGGCCTTCGGGATCTGCAGGACGACGACCTCGACGGTGCGGCCGTCCAGTCCCGACCCCGACTCGTAGGGACGGGACGTGTCCCAGAGCGCCATCTCCCGGGGCCGCAGGACCGCCTCGGCCCCGTTCTGCGCGAACCACGCGCTCCCCTTGAGGACCATGCCCAGCTGGTACTGCTCCGGATCGCCCGCGCGGATCAGCCGCATCGTCCGGCGGGAGCGGAGCGGCGAGTAGGCGAACCTGGACACCTGGACCGCCCCCAGGTCCAGCTGGACGCCCTCGGCGTGGAACCTGCCGGAGTTCAGCGGACTGAACTCCGACGGCATCAACGCGCGGGAAACCTCTTCGGTGAACCAATCGACCCCGTTCGCCGCCGAGTCGGTTGCGGGGTCCCCGCCGCACCGTCCCTTCGACGCCTCATCTACCCCGTTGTGCACGCGGTGCACGGTACAAGACGGCACCGACGCGGCCCCGGCCGTCCCGGGGGCATCGGCACCCGCCGCGCACGCCGAGACCGCACGCCGAGACCGCACGCCGCGCACCGCGAAGCCGCACGCCGCGCACCGCGAAGCCGCACGCCTCGCACAGCGAAGCCGCACGTCATGCACACACCCTCAGGGCGTTTTGACCGTAAGGTCGCCGACTGAATACCGGCTCTCCTGACCCTCAGGAGCCGCCGGCGCGCATCCGCTGCGCACGTGACAGAAGGGAAATCCAGGTTTCACAGATGAAGATCAAGCTGACCGCGCTCGCCGCGGCCGGGCTGGCGACGGCCGCCGTCGCGGCCGCCGTGCCCGTCTTCGCCTCGTCCGACAGCAAGGTCCAGGCGACCGCGGCGGACTCCGGCGCCAAGGCCGACGCGAGCGCTGTGCGCTCCGTGCTCAAGCCCGGCCAGACCCTCAAGGCCGGGCAGTACCTGCGCTCGACCGACGGCCGCTACAAGCTGGTCATGCAGGCCGACGGCAACCTCGTGGTCTACAAGGGCTCAAAGTCCATCTGGAGCTCCCACACCTGGGTCAAGGGCTCGGCCGCGACCATGCGCACCAACGGTGACCTGGCCGTCGCCAAGGGAACCCACACGTATTGGAGGAGCCACACCGACGGCAACAAGGGCGCCTACCTCACCCTGCGGAACGACGGTAACGCGGTCGTCTACAAGGGCAAGACGCTCTGGTCCAGCTACCAGTGGATCTCGACGCTGTCGAACGGCGTGACGCTCTACCCGTACCAGAAGGTCGTCTCCCAGAACTTCGCCTACCAGCTCCGCCAGGAGCCGAACGGCGACCTGGTGCTGTACCGCAACGGCAAGCTCCAGTGGCACACCCGCACGTCCGGGAACCCGGGCGCGTACACGGTGATGCAGACCGACGGCAACCTGGTCGTGTACAGCAAGAGCAAGAAGGCGCTCTGGTCCACGCACACCTGGCGCAAGAACACCTGGCTCGCCGTTCAGAACGACGGCAACATCGTGGTCTACACCGGCCACATGCAGGCTCTGTGGGACCGCTACAACGGCAAGCACTGACCACTGAGCACCGATCGGGCGAGTCCTGATCGATGACGGGGCCGCGGCGTGGCCGAAGGCATCAGGTCCTCACCGTCCTGCCACCGGGGATGGCCTCCGAGGCGCGGACCCGCTTTCCCGCCGACGAAGTCGCCACGCCGCGGCTCCCGGGCCCCAGCTCTGCCGACCACCGGCTCGGTTCCGCTGACGGCACGAAGAGCTTCGGGCATCGCGCCTTTCCTTAATACCGGCGCGAGGCCGGTCTGCCGGGTTGGCACTGGACGCCATCTTGGCACCCGGCAGGCGGGAGAACAACGCCGCGACGGCCCACTGCGAACCATTCGACCGCATGGGAACAAGCGTTATTGATCGCTTTTACGGCGGGACGCGCGCGGGGCGAATATAGCGTCGCCGCGACGACACGGATTCGGCCGTCGCGGCGACTTCTGGAGTCGGCATGAAGGGGTTATGGACGGGGCGTCCGGTCCCCGTAGACCTCGAAGAAGGCGCGGATGTCGTTCAGGAGGGCGTCCGGAGCCTGGTGCGCGGCGAAGTGCCCGCCGCCTGGGTGGGTCGTCCAGGAGACGATCGCCGAGTGGTCGCGCGAGGCGTAGCGGCGGACGGAGCGGAAGTAGTCGCCGGTGTACTCCGAGAGCGCGACCGGCGTGGTGGTGGGCGTGGTCGGGTGGACGGCCCGGGCGTCGTGGGCGTAGAAGCGGATCGAGGACGCGCCGGTGCCGGTCAGCCAGTAGAGGGTGATGTTGGTGAGGGCGAAGTCGGGGTCGACCGCGTCCAGCAGCTGGGCGTTCCAGGCGGCGAGGCCGACGGGGGAGTCGGTGAGGGCGGGCGCCAGCAGGTCCGGCCGGGTGGCGTGCAGTCTGAGGTAGGCGCCGTGCCGCTGGATGAAGCGCTGGGAGTGGGCGAGGCGGTCGGCGTCGTCCTCGGTCAGCGGCTCGTCGGCGCCCGCCGGCATCGAGAAGATCTGGGTGACGAGGACGCCGGTGACGTGGTCGGCCGCCGTCCGGCCGAGCTCCAGGGAGACCGTCGAGCCGAGGTCGTTGCCGACCGCGCCGTACCGGTCGTAGCCGAGACGGCGCATCAGCTCGGCCCAGGCGCGGGCGGTGCGGTGGCGGTCCCAGCCGTCGGCCGGGCCGGAGAACCCGAACCCGGGCAGCGACGGGACGACCAGGTGGAAGTCCGCGGCGAGCGGTACGAGCAGGTCGAGGAACTCCACGACGGAGCCCGGCCAGCCGTGGCTGAGGATCAGCGGGAACGCGTCCGGCCGTGGCGAGCGGACGTGCAGGAAGTGGACGTCCAGCCCGTCGATCTCCGTCGTGAACTGCGGATGGGCGTTGATCCGGGACTCCCAGACGCGCCAGTCGTAGCCGTCGCGCCAGCGGTCGAGCAGCCCGTCGAGCCGTTCGGCGCCGACCTCGTCGAGCTTGGCGCGGTCCAGCCGCTCGGCCAGGTCGTCCAGCGCGGACTGGGGGACATCGACGCGGTAGGGGACGATGAGGTCATTCGGCATCAAGGGCCTCCAATGCATCCGACAGTCGCTCGACCGCCGCCAGGGCGTTCCGCAGCTCCTCAGGCCCGAGCCGGTCGGCGAGCCGTTCGGCGAAGACCCGTTGCGCGGGAACGACGCGTTCGACGGCCGCGATCCCGTCGAGGGTGGGGGCGAGCAGCTTGGCCCGGCTGTGCGCGGGGTTCGGCCGGTACTCGGCGAGCCCCCGCTCGACCAGCAGGTCGGCGATCCGCTGGACGCTCTGCCGGGTGATGCCCATGGAACGGGCGATCCCCGCGACGGGCAGCGGTTCGTCGAGGACGGCGCCGAGCACCTGCCACCACGCGGCGGTCAGCCCGGCCGGACCGGCCAGGTCGTCCGCCACCCGCAGGAACTGGCCGTTGAGGCGGAAGACGGCGACGGCGGTCCGGGCCATGAGGGGACCGGGGTGCTCGCTCATCGGACGCCCGCCAGGACGGCGTAGGCGGCGGCGTCCTGCTCGCCGAAGAGGCGGTACCAGGCGTCCAGGACCTCCGGCTCGTACACGTCGAGCTTCGCCAGGATCTCGCGGGCGAACTCCACGGGGGCCGTGGGTCCCGCCGTGATGAGGTCTCCGTCGGTGACCGCGGGGACGTCCCTGTACCGGGCCGCGCCGTCGTAGCCGGTCATGGCGAGGAACTCCGGCGCGCTGCTCGTGTGGTCGCGGTCGTCCAGAAGGCCCTCGCGCGCCAGCCCGGCGGTCGCGCCGCAGATCGCCGCCACGGGCACGCCCGCCTCCAGGAACTCGCGGGCCTTGCGCGCGAAGGCGTGGCCGCCCTCGAACCACATGCCGCCGCCGGGAAGGATCAGCAGCGCACTGCTCTCGGGGGTGAGCTCGTCCAGCAGGACGTCGGGAAGGATGCGGGCGCCTCCCGCGGTGGTGACCGGCTCCAGGGTCTCTCCCACCGTCCGGACCCCGTACCGTCCCGGTCGGTGCTGTCCCAGGTCACTGCGGATGTGGGCGGTGGCGTACCCCACCTCCCAGTCGGCCAGCGTGTCGTAGACGGCCACATGAACGATCTTGGTTGGCATGACAGGATGCTGTCATTACGACAGCATCCTGTCAATCCTGGACCCGTCTCCGGCGTCAGCGGACGAGGCGGAAGAACGCGCGGAGTTCCCCGACGAACAGGTCGGGCTGTTCGAAGGCGGCGAAGTGGCCGCCCCTGTCCGGCTCGTTCCAGTACCGGATGTCGGTGAAGCGCTTCTCGGCCCACCGGCGGGAGGGGCGCGGGTTCTCCTTGGGGAAGACCGAGCATCCGGCCGGCACCGTGACCAGGTCCGGAGCCTCGGTGGTGAAGAGCCGCTGGACCGCTCCGAAGCTCTCCCAGTAGAGCCGCGCGGCGGACGCGCCGGTGCCGGGGAGCCAGTAGAACATGAGGTTGTCCAGGAGTTCGTCGCGGGTGAGCGCGTTCTCGGGATGGCCGTCGCAGTCCGTCCAGGAGCGGAACTTCTCGATGATCCAGGCGCACAGCAGCGACGGGGAGTCGACGAGTCCGTAGCCGATGGTCTGCGGCCTGGTGGACTGCTCCAGGGAGTATCCGTCCTCCCACTTCTGGGCCTGCTCGAGCGCGGCCAGGGCGGCGCGTTCCGCGTCGGTGAGGTCGTCGAACGTCTCCGGGTCCGGTGGGGCGAGCGGCGGGACGAGGTGGACGCCAGCCACGCGGTCCGGCGCGGTCTGGCCGATCAGCGCGGTGACGGTCGTGCCCCAGTCGGATCCCTGCGCGCCGAACCGGTCATAGCCCAGGCGTCCCATCAGCCGGATCCACGCCCCGGCGATCCGCTCGACGCCCCACCCCGGACGGGCCGGCTTGTCGCTGAACCCGTAGCCGGGCAGGGACGGGCACACGACGTGGAACGCGTCGCGCGCGTCGCCGCCGTGCGCCGTCGGGTCCGTGAGCGGCCCGATCACCTTGAGGAACTCGACGATCGAACCCGGCCAGCCGTGCGTCAGGACGAGCGGCAGCGCGTCCTCGTGCGGGGACCGGACGTGGAGGAAGTGGATGCCCAGTCCGTCGATCGACGTGCGGAACTGCGGCAGGGCGTTGAGGCGCCGCTCGGTCGCCCGCCAGTCGTACTCCTCGGCCCAGTACCGGCACAGCTCGCGCAGGTAGCCCAGCGGAACGCCCTGGGACCAGTCGTCCACCGTCGCCTCCTCCGGCCATCGGGTGCCGCGCAGGCGTTCGCGCAGATCGGTCAGCGCGGCCTCCGCAGGCGTTCGCGCAGATCGGTCAGCGCGGCCTCCGGGACGTCGAGCTCGAAGGGGGTCACATCGTCGGTCATGCCGTCCTCCCTGCACCGTCGATGGGCAACGCGGGCCCGGCCGCGTGTGCGTCGGACCTGATGGCCCGGCCCTGCCGATCATGCCTCGGCCACCGCCGTCCTGAACGTCCGCCGGCCACCGGCCACCGGCCCGAGGGAGCGGTGACGCAAGGCGTCTCTCCGAGGCGGCGGACGGATGGCGCGTCCCTTCTTGTCACCGCCCCGCCCCGTCCTCGCGCGTCCTGTTACGCTGCGCAACTCCGAGCAAGCAGATCGTCATGCGGGGGTGCCGGTGACCACGCTGGACCTGTTGTCCAACCGCGCCGTGGCCCCGCTGCTGGCGGCACGAGTGATCTCGTCGGCCGGGGTGGGGTTCGGTCAGGTGGCCTTCGTCTGGGGGATGAGGGCCAACGGCTACAGCGCCGGTGCGATCTCCCTGGTCGCGGCCTGCAAGGCGGTGCCGGCCCTGCTGATCCTCGCGGGCGGCGTCCTCGGCGACCGGTTCCGGCGCCACCACGTCCTGGCCGCCGCGGAGCTCGGCGCGACCGTCACCTGGCTGGCCATCGGCGCGTGCCTGCTCGACGGCCGGGCGCCGGCCGCGCTGCTGTGCGTCCTCGCGCTGTTCTCGGGGACGGCCTACTTCATCTTCATGCCGACCGTCCGCGCCATCGTCGCCGACCTCCTCCCGGGCGAGCAGCGGCACGCCGCGAACGCGCTCGTCGGCCAGACCGAGGCGGTCGGCGCCCTGGTCGGCCTGGCTGCCGCGGGAGTGGTGGTGAGCGAACTCGGCGCGCCGTCGGCCGCGTTCCTCAAGGCCGTGATGTGCGCGGTCAGTGCCGTGCTGCTCCTGCGGCTCAGCGTGCCCCGGCACCGGACGAGACCGCCGGGGCCGATCTCCGACCTCGCCGCCAGCTGGCGGCTGTTCGCCGCGCACCCCTGGCTGTGGGCGATCACGCTGCAGTTCACCAGCGCCGTCATCGCCACCGCGACGCTCGCCGAGATCATCGGCCCGCTGTTCATGTCCGAGCACGGCCGCACCGCCACCACATGGGGCGTGATCGGCGCGTGCGAGGCGTTCGGAGCCCTCGCCGGAGCGGTGCTGGCCGTCCGCTGGACGCCCCGTCACCCCGCCCTCGTCGCCGTCGTGCTGCTGCTCCTCGCTGCCGCGCCGCTGCCGGTCATCGGCGCGGCGGGCCCCTCGGTGCTCATCGCGGCGGGGATGTTCGCGTCGGGCGTCGCCAAGGCGGTCTGCCTCGTGCTGTGGATCACCCGGCTTCAGAAGACCATCCCCGTCGAGACGCTGGCCGGGGTGAACAGCTGGAGCATCCTTCCGGCCTACGCCCTGGCACCCGTCGGACTCCTGCTGGTCGGCCCCCTCACCGAAGTCAAGGGGCCGGGCAACGCCGCCCTGGTCGTCACGCTGAGCGTGCTGGTCTCCACCATGGCCGCGCTGGCCCTCCTCCTTCTCGGTGCCCGCGCGAGCAGGCGAAGAAAAGAAGGCACGGCCGAGCTGCTCACGGCCTCGTGACCATTCCGGCCACCGCACCACCTTCGGGCGGTTCGGAGAGCGCGACGCAGGGCAGGGCCCCGACCCGCTCGGAGTCGGAGCCCTTGGGGATGTGTCGACCGACCGGGGTCAGGTCTCCATGGTGTCGATCCACGGGTCGACGCCCGGCGTCAGCGTGCCGCCGCCGCAGCGAGCCCTCCTGGGCTCCGTGTACCCCGTCCACTGGCTGTAGTAGTAGTGGCGGTCGGTGCAGGACACGCCGACGCGCCACTTACCGCGGTTGGCCGCCGTGCACACCCCCATGCCGCTGGTCGTGCTCTCCTTCCAGGCGTGGCACCCCGTGGGGTTGCCGAGAACGGTCGCCTGGGCCGGTGCGGCCGTGAGAAGCGGAGCCGCGGAGGCCGCCGCCACGAGGGCGAGCATGCCGAGTCGGGCCGGCTTTCGCATGTGTCCTACTTTCATGTCGGGAAGGTGTCGATCCAGACGTGGCTGATGGTCGTCCCGGACGGGCAGTCCTTGCTGGCCGGGGTGGAGGTGTACTTCCGCGGGGTGTAGTAGTTCTGGCCGTTGCAGCGGATGCCCAGCCGCCAGGAGCCGGGGTCGGACATGTCGGTGCACGCCCCGCGTCCGCGGACGGACGAGGTGATGCGCGACCAGCAGCCGTCCGGGGTGGCGAACGCGGCCGGAGCCGCGACCGTGAAAAGCCCTGCGGTGGTCGTGATCGCCAGGCCGAACCCGGTGAGCCTGGAGACGTTCCTTGTTCTCATTCGTGCTCCTTCGGACCGCATGCGTACATGTCATTTCGGTGCCGGATGTGTATGGACGCCGACATTTCCTCCTAGGCCATTCGGAAGAGGAGGCGAAGCCGCCCCTTGCTGCGCTCTGGAACAGCTTGGCCGTGCGCTCCGAGACGGGCCAGAGGGGACGGTGGTCGGCTTTGGTCGATCTTGGTCGACCCCAGATGACGTGCGGTTACGTCCGGGGGAGCGGTGGACGACTGTGCTGGACGAAGCGCGGCCGGCTAGATGCCCGGGCGCGGATCGGCCTCGATCGTGAATGCTTGCGCGAGCCTGCCGGAAGCGCAGGCGGCCAGGAAAACGGGACGACCGGCACTCGCGGGTGCTTCGATACAGAGCTCGGTATGGGCGATGCGGAGCTGAAACGCCCCGGGATGGGCCGTGGAATGCACGAGCCAGAAACGGTCAGCGGTGTTGGCGCCTTTACGTCCGCAGAAATCGTCGTCCACTCCGCTGCGGACCTCGACGCGCCGGACACCCATGCAGCCCGAGCCGAGGTCCGGGTGCTGGGTGGCGATCACGTAGCTGCCGTCCGGCTGCTCTTGGAGCGACCTCGACGGGAAAGCGTAGGCGCACGGCATCGGGAAGATCCGGCCGTCCACATCCCGGCGTGCCGACAGGCAGCGGTTCGTCCGTGCCGATCGGATGCGGCTGTTCCCCGAGAACGTGTGGCGTGCGGGATCCGACGCGGCCGTGTCCCGCAGCGCCGGGGCGGTGGGAACCGGCGGCGCGCTCGCTCCCGCGAGCAACGTCCCGACCGCCAGGAGCAGCAGCACCCAGCGAATGCTGGTGAGCCGTGCCCCCTGGAAGCGCATCGCGTTCGGCAGGCGCCATCCGTTCGGAACGCGCCGCGCGCGACCGGTCGCTGCCGCAGGCACGTTGGCGCCCGCCTCCGCCACCGCTGCCGGCGCCGGAGTCGGAGCCGGGACCGGAGTCCGCGAACTTTGCGGGGACGCGGCAGGCGGTGGAGCCGCAGCGGTCGCGGCCTGCGCCTGTTCCATGGCCAGTTGACGGCGAACGGTCACCCAGAGGGAAACGGTGTCGGCCGAGCAGCCGCATGCGCGAACGAACGCGGCGACGAGTTCCTCTCTGGGCAGGGTCTTCCGCCGCAGGGCCGTCACCAGGGTGCTGTGCGGCAGGGGAACGCCGTCATCGGCGGCGTTCCGCTCCACTTGCCGGAAGGTCAGTCCCGACCAGGCCCTCAAGCGCCTCATGGCCGCAACGAACTCTTCCGCGTTCTTCACCTCCCGGGGATCGGGGCAGTCCTGGGCAGGGGACTGGTTCTTCATCTTCACCCTCAACGCGAGTTCGTCGCCGCCTCAAGGAGCCTGACGACCGCCTGACAGGAAGCTGATCGTCTTCTGAAGACGCTCGGCACGGGGCCCGGGATCACAGCGCCAGCATGGCCGAGGCGACCTCGGGGACCGCGGAGTCCGGGATCGCGGTCGAGGCGTCGTCGAGCACCAGCAACTGTGCATCGGGGATCTCCCGCGCGAGCGCTTCACCGTTGCCGAGCGGGAAGAACGGGTCCCGGCGTCCGTGCACCACCAGCGCCGGAACCGCGAGCTCGGCCAGGCGCTCGCGCCAGCGCGGCGCGCAGTCCAGCCGCGAGAAGACCATCCCCATCTGGTTCGCCATCTGGACGGCGGGCCCGGTGCCGGGCGTCCGGTCGAAGATCCGCCCCGCCAGCGTGCGCGCCGCCTCGGGGTCGTTCCCCAGGACCTCGGCCTTGGCCGCGGCGGACGCGACCACCGCCGCGCGGTCCGACCAGTCCGGCATCGGCACGGAGAACAGGCGTCCCATCACCGCGCCGTCGTGATCTGGAAGGTCCGCGTCGACCGGGCCCGGCGCGACCGGGCGCGTGCCGACCAGCGTCAGCGCCGAGAAGGCGTCCGGGTGGTCCAACGCGGCGACCTGGGCGACCATGCCGCCCACGCCGACGCCCGCGAGATGCGCCGGACGCTCGTCCAGTCCCCGCGCGAGTTCAGCGGCGTCCGCCGCGAGATCCCGCAGCGTGTAGGCGGGAGCCTCGGGGTCCACCGTGGTCGAGGCGCCGGAATCACGCAGGTCGTACCGCACCACATGGCGTCCGCCGCGGGCCAGGGCCTCGCAGAGCGCGTCGGGCCAGGACAGCATCGTCGTCCCGCCCGCCAGCAGGACGAGCGGCGCGGACGCGTCACCGAAATGCTCGACGCCGAGCGTGACGCCCCCGGACGTGCGGAAAGAACCGGTCACCGAATCCATCTTCGACCTCCTGCGCGGCTCAACGGCAGCCGCACACATTACGCACAAAACACCAGCAGTGCCCAGGGCTCCATGATTGCGGCCATCCTGGACCCGGCGCCACGATCGGCGCATCGAGATTGGCCAAACTCCGACAAGCATCGTAATGAGTGATGCGAGAGGTGTATGGCCTGGCCGGGGTCGGGTAGGCGGCCCGATATGAAGATTGGCTACAAACTCGCGGCCGAGGCGTACGGCCCCAAGGACCTGGTCGCGCAGGCGGTGCGTGCCGAGCAGGCCGGGTTCGACTTCGTCGAGATCAGCGACCACTACCACCCGTGGGTGGACGAGCAGGGGCACTCGCCGTTCGCCTGGACGGTGCTGGGCGCGATCGCGGCCAGGACGACCACGCTCGGCCTGGCCACCGGCGTCACGTGTCCCACCGTCCGGTACCACCCGGCCATCATCGCCCAGGCCGCCGCCACGCTGGCGGTCCTGTCGGACGGCCGGTTCACCCTCGGCGTCGGCTCGGGGGAGCGGTTGAACGAGCACATCGTCGGCTTCGGGTTCCCCGAGTCCGTCGAGGTCCGGCACGAGATGCTGGTCGAGGCGCTGGAGATCATCCGGATGCTGTGGGACGGCGGCTACCGCTCCTACCAGGGCAAGCACTTCGAACTCGCCTCCGCCCGCGTCTGGGACCTGCCGGACCGGCCGCCGCTGATCGCGGTCGCGGCCGGCGGCCCCCGCGCGGCGCGGCTGGCCGCCGAGCACGGGGACGGCCTGTTCACCACCGAGCCCGACCCGTCCCTCGCCGAGGCGTACCGCAGCCACGGCGGCAGCGGCCCCCACTACGCGGAGATGCCCCTGTCCTGGGCGAAGGACGAGCAGACCGCCGTCACGGCGGCCCACAAGGCGGCCCGCTGGTCGACCGGCGGCTGGCCGGTCATGGCGGAACTGCCCAACCCGCCCAGTTTCGACGCCGCCTCGCAGACGGTCACCGAGGACGACATGCGGGAGGCCATGACCTGCGGGTCCGATCCGTCGAGCTACGTGTCCAGCGCCCAGACCTTCGTGGACGCGGGCGCCGACCACCTCGTCATGACGAACTGGGGCCCCGACCCGGAAGGCTTCCTCGAGTTCTACAGCAGCGAACTCGACGGAAAGCTCCGCGCCCTGTCCCCGTCCTGAACCGGCCGGGCGGGCACGCGGCTGCCTCGCTTCGTCCCCAAAGCGGTTGACCAGCAATTACACACGGGACAACCGGGTTCGAAACTCCCGGATGACGAAGCGACAGAAGCGTCGTAAGAGAAAAACCCAGATATAGCGTGTTCTGTTCTCCACTGCGCCCTAGGCTGTTTCTCGTTTCTTGATCACGACGAGAAGGAGACGAAGGGTGGCGTCACGGAGTCGAAGCAGGACGCCCCGGGCTGCGGCGGGGGCTCTTCTCCTGACGGGGTCACTGGTGCTGACCGGATGCTCCGAAGACAAGCAGACGATCGTCGATCGTCTCCCGACCGGTGCTCCGGCGCCGTCCTCGCAGCCGGCCGCTTCGGGGCGGCGGTCGGTCCCCCTCTCCCTGGCGGCGGGGAAGGCGCGGTTCGAGTTGCACGCGCTGAGCCGGACGACGCCGACGACGGTGACCGGCCGCTTCGCCGTGGTCAACGAGGGGGACGGCCCGATCCACATCTCGGGCGCGCTCGGTGACCAGCTCAACGATCCCGATGCGGGGAACATCCTGTCCTTGAGCGGCTTGGGGCTGGTGGACGCCAGGAACCAGAAGATGTACATGCCGTTGGCCAAGGGGTACGACTGCCTGTGTTCGGAGGCGCCTGCCCAGATCGCGCCGGGGGCCACCAAGGAGATGTTCGCGGTGTTCCCGGCGCCTTCGGCCGAGGTGCAGCGGGTGACGGTGACCTCGCCGGGGGCCGCTCCGATCCTGGATGTTCCGATCGGGACGGGGCCTGTGCAGCCGGTTCCGGGGCAGACGGTCGATGCCTCGACGCCGCCGACGGGAAGCCCCCGTGTTCCCAGTTTGGTGGTGACCTCCACCGGGTTGGAGATGGGGGTGGACGACAAGGGGGACCAGCGGGCGGTCAACCTGCAGTCCGATGTGCTGTTCGCGGTGGACAAGGCGGATCTGACCGCGCGCGCCGACGCGGTGCTGCGGAGGGTCGCCCAGCAGATCGACGCGTCCAGGGGAACGACGATCAAGGTGGACGGGCACGCCGACAACACGGGCAACGACGCGATCAACCAGCCGTTGTCGGAGCGGCGGGCCAAGGCCGTCGCCGACCGGTTGAAGACGCTGGTGACCCGGCAGGGCGTCACCTTCCAGCCCGCCGGGCACGGCTCGTCCCAGCCGATCGCCGACAACGGGAGCGAGGAGGGGCGCCGCCGCAACCGGCGGGTGACCGTCACCTTCCCCAAGCCGCCGGAGCCGCAGACCGCCGCGCCCGCCGAGCGGAAACCGGTCAACTATGACTCGTCCACGGTGGTCAGCAGTGGAGAGATCAGCGGTACCCATGGGCTGCGGTACGAGATCAACGGGCTGTACCGCAGTGGCGACGGCCTGGCCGTCCTGGTCTGGACGATCAAGAACGCCGGCACCTCCGTGCAGAGCAGCCTCGACTTCGACCGCAACTGGCTCCGGTACGGAAGCGCCCCGGGGTGGCGCGGTCCCTCGACCCGCGGCGTGATGCTGGAGGATCCCGCCGCCAAGATGCGCTACTGGACCCTGGACACCTCTTACGGACAGTGCGAATGCTCACTGTTCGTCGTCAGCATGAAGAACACGCTTCGTCCGGGGGAGAGCGTGACGGTCTGGAACCTGTTCAAGCCGCCGGCCGACGTGAGCACGGTCGACGTCTCCATCCCCTCCAGCGATATCGCCGGGCTCGGAGCCGTGGGCGCCGTCGCCCGCGGTATCCGCATCCAGTGAGCGCGGACGCGGGGGAGCGCGGACGCGGGGGAGGGCGGACGCGGGGGAGGGCGGACGGCGCCCCTCCCCCGCCCCGCTCAACCGGCCGGTGACGGGGGAGGGGCGGAGACCTCGGACGGCGAGTCCGTCGGTACGCGCCAGCGGGCCACCACGCGGGCGACGGCCGACGGCTTGAGCAGCGCGGCGGGCGGCGCGGTCATGCCGAACACCTGGAAGATCGTCCGGCAGGTGGCCGGGTCGACGTTCCCGGCCGCCACGACGTGGTTCATGTACTGGTGCAGGAACTTGACCTTCGCTCCCGGGGGACGGCCTTGCGTCCAGGGGAAACGGAGGTCTTCTCCAACGGCGAGCCCCCAGGCGTCGGCCGACTGGGCGGCGGCGACCCGCTGCAGGCGGGCCGTGTCGCGGTGGATCCGCGCCGGATCCATGCCGTCGATCGCGTCGGCGACGGCCTTGGTGGTCATGGCCGCGACGGTCATGCCCTGGCCGTAGACGGGGTTGAAGCGGCACAGGGCGTCGCCCAGGACGAGGAAGCCGCGGGGCCAGCGATCGAGGGACTCATAGTGGCGCCACTCGTTGGCGGTGTTGCGGAACGCCTGCGCGTCGGAGAGGGGTTCGGCCTCGCGGAGGGCGTCGTGCAGCACGGGACTGCGCAGGCTGCGCGCGTAGCGCAGGTACTCGTCGTCCTTGGTGGGCGGGACGTGGTCGCCGCACCCCAGGAGGGTGGCGATCCACAGGCCGTCCTCGATGGGGACCAGCACGCCGCCGCGCGGTGTGCCGGGGCTCGTCTGGATGTAGATCGCCTTCCAGTCGCGTCCGGTCGAGTCGGGCAGCTTGTAGTACCGGCTGGAGTAGCCGAACCCGGCGTCGTAGCGCTCCACCGGAGGCACGGGATGGCCGAGCTCGGTCAGCCAACGGGTGGCCTCGGACCGGCGTCCGGCGGCGTCCACGACCAGGCTCGCCATGAGCGTCCGGGGTCCGGCGGTTCCGTCGGTCCGGACGCGGACGCCTTGGACGCCCTCGCCGTCCGCCGTGGGCACCAGGCCCGTGACCCGGCTCGCCTCCAGGACCTCGATGCGGGGATCGGCGTTCGCCCTCCGGCGCAGGACCCAGTCGAGCAGGACCCGGCTGCACGTCATGTCGGCGGTGCCCGCCACCCGGGGGAACCAGCCGACCGGGCTCAGCCACAGGAAGTCCTCGGGGACGGTCAGCCGGTGGGCGCCGTGGTCGACGAGCTCCTGGACCAGGCCCGGCAGCAGGTGTTCGGCGCAGTCGAGGCCGTGCTTCCAGAACGCGTGGATCTGGAGGCACTGCGGGAGTCCGGGACGGAACGCCCGCTCGTCCGGCGGCGTGTCCCGCTCGACGACGGTGACGCGCGCGAAGCGGCGGGCCAGGGCGCTGGCGGCGAGCACCCCGGTGACGCCCGCGCCGATGACGATCGCGTGATCGTCGGCATCTCCCATGAACGGCCTCCTTCTGGACGCTGAACCCGTCGGGGGCAGGCATCTCGACGGCGGACGCGGAGCCCCCCGGCGGACGTGGAGCCCCACCGGAGTGACGCGCCGGACGGCCGCCGATCACCCTGCGTAGTTCCTCATGTCAGGATGAGTGCTGGAGAGGACCGGGTCAACGGCCATCGCCCTTCTCGGCGGTGGGCAATGTCCCGCTGAAGAAACGGCCAAGCGCGGCCCCGGCCTGCGGCGATCCCGTTTTCCGAAACGGAGGAGCGGGGACTTTCCGTGAGATAAGAGACCGCGGCCTGTCGCTTCGGCGGACCGCGACGTCCGGTTCTCCACCGACCACGCAGGACCGGACCGCCGCTCCAGCGGCGCCTCGTCCCCCCGATTCCGCCGCCCGAACGACCGGTCCCGGACGGTCCTGCGGGAAAGCGAGCCATCATGGCCACGACTCCCAGGACTCCGACCTCCACGAGCCCGACGCCGCACGGCGTCCACTCGGGCTGGCTCGGCTTCGCGGGCGTCCTCGGCGTCCTGCTCGGCGTGTTCAACGTCATCGACGGCCTGGTCGCGCTGTTCAACAAGGACTTCTTCCTCACCAACAGCGGCCGGCTGCTGGTGTTCGGCTTCACCGCCTGGGGATGGATCTGGCTCATCGTCGGCCTCATCCAGATCGCGGTCGGCGTCGGCATCCTGGCCGGCCAGACCTGGGCGCGCGCCGCGGGCGTCGTGTTCGCGGCGCTCGCGATGATCGGCCACTTCACCTTCCTCGCCGCCTATCCGGTCTGGTCGGTGATCAACATCCTGATGGCCGTACTGATCATCTACGGCCTGATCAGCGCGCCGCACGGCGCCCGCGGCTGACCGCCCCGGCCCAAGGCGTCCGGCAGGGTCGGTTCTCCTGGGGCCGACGGTCACGGAGTCCGTTGTGGCACGCGGCCAGAAGAGGCGTTCCCCGTGCTGCCTGTGAAGGCGGGCGCGGGGAACGCGGGCGCTCAGCCGTCCTTGCCGATGGTCTTCTTGATCCAGTTGGCGAAGGCCGGCGCGCTGCTGTAGAGCCCCGGCCCCTGGGAGCAGGCCACCCCGGGCACGCCGGGGCCCGACGTCACGCCGATGAGCTCCCAGCGCCCGTCCCTGCCCTTCCGGATCTGCGGGCCGCCGGAGTCGCCGTTGCAGGCCATCGCCCGGGGCACCCGGCTGACCGTGCAGAGCCTGGTCCGGTCGGCGTAGCCGGGCGCGCACTCGGCGACCGAGCCCCTGCGGGTCTCGAGCTGCTGGAGCCGCTCGGAGAAGACCCACTTGGCGGGGTCGGGGGACTCGACGACCGTGCCGAAGCCGAGCAGCCTGGTCGGAGTGCCGGCCCGTCCGGGCTCGTGCGCGATGCGGACGGGCTTCTCGCGGACGGGACGATCCAGGCGGACCAGCGCCACGTCGTCGACGTTCGGGACGCCCTTCTCGGGATCGCCCGACCTGTATCCCGGGTGGACGACCGTCCGGCTGATGGCCCGGACGGTGCCGCCCGTCCTCTGGTTCAGGCTGCCGATGCGGACGGTGCCGTCCGCTGTCGTCTCGACCAGGCAGTGCGCCGCCGTGAGCACCCACTGCCGGGCGATCAGTGAACCGCCGCAGACCCCCTTGAACTGGATCTCGTCGGCCGACACCGGGATCGACGCCATGAACGGGTAGCGCTCCGTGGCGTCCGTGCCGTTGACGATGGCGCCGGCGCTGCCGGCCATCACGGTGGTGCCCGCGGCGCCTGCAGCCAGGGCGAGGAGGGTGGCGCGCGTCAGATGGCGGCGCACGGAAGTGGAAGCGGACACGGGGTGGTCCCTTTCGGTCGGGAAAGCCTGACCCGTCCAGCCTGCGCACTGAGGGGCGGCCGATACACCGGGCCGGCACGTGTTCGCGTGGTGTAGCCAACCCCCAGAAGCCCCCGCTGCAACCGTGCCGCGGCGACCGGGATGCGGTGCGCCGCCGTCACGTGGCCGACGCGGGGAGCGGTTCCGGGGCCGGGCGCTGCGGAGACGAGGCGCGGAAGGAGCGGCGGTAGGCGCCCGGCGTGGTGCCGACGGCGTCGAGGAAACGCCTGCGCAGGTTGGTGGCCGACGAGAGGCCGACGCGCCGCGCGATGGCGTCCACCGGAAGGTCGGACGACTCCAGCAGGTCGCGGGCGGCGGTGACGCGCCGGGTGAGCAGCCACCGTCCCGGGCTGGTGCCGAGCTGGTCGACGAACCTCCTGGTCAGGGTGCGCGCCGACAGGCCCGCGCGGGCCGCCATGTCCTCCACGGTCACCGGCTCCCCGAGCCGCTCGTCGAGCCATTCCAGCAGCGGCGCGAGCGTCCCGTCGATCTGCACCGGGCTCGGCGGCGCGGAGTACTGCAGCTGGCCGCCCTCGCGGTGCGGCGGCATCACCATGGTCCGCGCGATGTGCGCCGCGTACCGGGCGCCCTGGTCGCGGCGGACCAGGTGCATGCACAGGTCGATCCCCGCTCCGGCCCCGGCGCTGGTCGCGATGTCCCCGCCGTCCACGTACAGCACGTCCGGATCGACCTGGACGTCAGGGAAGCGCGCGGCCAGCTCGTCCGCCAGCGCCCAGTGGGTGGTCGCGCGACGCCCGTCGAGCAGGCCGGCGTGCGCCAGCGCGAAGGCGCCGGAGCAGATGCTGACCACGCGCGCCCCGCGCGAGTGCGCGCGGCGCAACGCCTGGACGACCGTGTCCGATGGCGGTTCGTGGGCGGGGAGCCAGCCCGGCACGACCACGGTGTCCGCCCGGCCGAGCGCGTCGAGCCCGTCGTCCACGACCATGTCGTACCCCGCGTACGTGCGCACCGGCCCCGGACGCTCCGTGCAGACGGCGAAGGCGTAGCGGGTCGGGAGGCCGCGCCGTTCGATCCCGAACACCTGGGCCGCGCACGCGAGCTCGAACGTCGACTGCGGGGTACGGACGAGCGCCACAACCTGATGCATGGCCGAAATGTACCGCTTGATGTCATTTCAGACTCTCGGCGGGACACCGCCCCACCGGCCACTCTGGCCGCATGACGACAGAACACGGCGCTTCCGCCTTCACCTGGGCCGACCTCCGGGACGTCCCGGTCCGCGAGCTGTTCCCCGGCATCCGCCTGCGTCTGCTCTGGACCGGCGACGCCGGAGCGAAGGCCGCCGTCCTGGAGATGGACGCGAACACGAGTTGGCAGGGCATCGACGTCCACGAGCCGGGCCCGGAGGAGGTCTTCGTGGTGTCCGGCACCTTCAACGACGGCGAACGCGACTACCCGGCCGGGACGTTCATCCATGCGCCCGCCGGATCCTCGCACGTCCCGCAGACCACCACGGCTGCACGTTGTTCCTCTTCTACCCGGAAGGTTAGGGCGGTCGGCAGGTGCCCGAAATACGCCGAGCGGGGCGCGCGGCCCCGTGACGCCGATCCTGCCCTGAGGACCACTGCCGAGTCCGCCGGCCCGGATGCCTCCCGAGTCGGCGGACCGTCCGTGTTCACCCTCCGAGCCAAAACAGAGGTTCTGGTCCCGGTGCGGGAAGCGGGGAGTGTGCACGGCCGAGCTTTCATGAAATAGTATTCGGTAAATGGGCTTCGGTCCGGGCCCGGCAACAGGGAAGCGGAGAGGGAGGACACCACATGGGCGGCGAGCGCGCCGGCGAACGGCCATGGACGTTCCTGACCAACCACGCGCGCGTGCTGGTCATGATCGCCCGCCACCCGGAGTCGCGGCTGCGGGACATCGCCGACGCGATCGGGATCACCGAACGGGCCGCCCAGATGATCGTCAACGATCTGGAGGGCGGCGGCTACCTCACCCGCACCCGGATCGGACGCCGGACCCACTACAGCGTCCACCCCGACCGGCCGTTCCGGCACCCCGCCGACGCCGACCATCTCGTCAAAGAACTGCTCGCGGTGTTCGCCGACCACGACGACCACACCCCGCTCCAGGCAGCCGGAGACCAGCGGCCTTGAGCGCCACCCGGGCGAGGTGCAGGACGGCCCCGCCGAGGAAGCCCGACCGCACCGTCCCCGGACGGCGCGTCATCGATCTCCCGCCCTCGATGGCAGATGAGAGGCACACCAGACCATGACGACGACATCAGGGCAGCGCCTCTCCGCTGCCGATCCGGCGGTCGTCGGACGGACGGCGGAAGAGGACCTGCGGACGTTGTTCGGCCAGTCCACCGCCGTCTTCGCGTCGTTGACGGGACCGGCGCACGTGGTGGAGGCGGCGAACCCGGCGTTCTTCACCGCCATCGGCGGCCAGGACCGGGCCCGCACCGGCGTCCCGATCGCGGAGCTGATGCCCGAGCTGGCCACGCAGGGGTTCATCGCGCTGCTGGACGAGGTCCTCCGGACCGGAGAGCCCTACATCGGCCGCGACGAGCGGGTCGTGCTGGGCACCGGTCCGCACACGCGGGAGGCCTTCTTCGACTTCACCTACGAGCCACGCCGCGACGCCGCCGGCATCGTGACCGGCATCCGGGTGCTCGGCGTGGAGACCACCCAGCTCAAGCACGCCCAACGGCTGATGGTCGAACACCGCGCCCTCGTGGAGCAGATCGCCCGCCAGGCGCCCCTGACCGAGGTGCTGGAGGGGATGGCCCGCTGCATAGAGAACCTGGCTCCGGACGAGTTGTTCGTCTCCGTCCTGCTCGCCGACTCCGACGGCCGGCACCTGCGGCACGGCGCCGCGCCCAGCCTGCCCGACTTCTACAACGAGGCCATCGACGGGATCGCCACCGGCGAGGGCGTCGGCTCCTGCGGCACGGCCGCGCACCGGCGGGAACCGGTCATCGTCACCGACATCGCCACCGACCCCTTCTGGGACGACTTCCGCGCGCTGGCCGACCGCGCCGGCGTGGCCGCCTGCTGGTCCATGCCGATCCTGGCCCGCGACGGCGGCCTGCTGGGCACGTTCGCCATGTACCACCGCACGCCGCGCGTCCCCCAGGAGACCGACCTCGCCCTCGCCCGCGTCTTCGCCGGCACCGCGGCCCTGGCCATCGAACGCCACCGCATCGAACAGGAGAAGGCCGCCGCCGAGGCACGCGCCCAGAAGGCCCGTGACGAGCTGGCCGAAGCGGTCCGCGCCGAGCAGCGACTGCGCGCCGAGGCCGAGCGGCGCGCCGCCGACGCGGCGGAACTCGCCGCGCGGATGCGTGCCGCCGCGACCGCGCAGGCCACCACG
>NZ_QURH01000298.1 GCF_003428695.1 Actinomadura logoneensis | reverse complement strand
CCCCGCCCACGCGTCCGGCCCGGCGCCCGTCCCGCCCCCGTCGGCGGCGGCGCCGACCCCGCAGCCCGGAGGCCAGTCCGGCGCCGCGACCTCCGCGCCGGTCTACCTGCTCCACGGGCTGGAGGTCCGCGGCGGCACCGACTGCGCCGCGACCTGGCGGCAGGCGACCGCCGAACTCCGCTCCGACGGGTTCCGGGGCCCGCTCATCACGTGGGGGTTCTACTCCCACGACACGCACTGCACCCGGCGCGTCAACGGCACGCCGGGAACCTCCGTCCTCGAACTGGGCCGCAGGCTCGCCTGGGACATCTACCTGCGCTACTCCCGGCACGGCGTCGCCGTCCGCGCCGTCACGCACTCGATGGGCGGGCTGGTCGTCGCGTCCGCGCTGGCGGGCGTGCGGGCCAAGCCCCACACGGCCAAGCCGTGGCCGCCCTACCTGCTGGTCACCGACGCGGTGACGCTCAGCACCCCGTTCCACGGCATCGCCGGACGGTGCTCCGCGAAGATCCGCCAGTGCCGCGACGTCAAGCCCGGCAGCGCGCTCCTGGGCTGGCTGGCCAAGCACCCGGCGCAGGGCCGCGGCGGCACCGACTGGACGCTCGTCGGCGCGACCACCGACACCCGCGTCCCCTTCAGGTCGGCGCTCGCCGCCCCCGCGAAGCACAAGGCCGTCTACCTGTCCGGGCAGGGCATCACGCACTACAACCTGCGCCACCTGGACTCCGGCCACTCGTGGCGGATCAGCTACTCCAACAACGGCGGGGCGACCTACCGGACGACGCGGCACGGCGTCTCCCCGCTCCACTACGCCGCGCTGGCCCTCACCGGCCCCGCGTTCTGACCGCGGCGCCAGGGCCCAGGATCACGAAGGGGCGAGCAGGCCGTCCAGGCGGGCGGCCTGCACCTCCCAGCGCCATTCACGCTCCACCCAGGCCCGGCCCTTGTCGCCCATCGTGCGCGCGCGGGACGGGTCGCGCAGCAGGTCCGTCAGCGCCTCCGCGACGGCCCGCACCGAGCGGCCCGGGACGACCACACCGGTCTCCCCGTCCAGAACGGCGTCGGGCGCTCCCCCGGAGTCGCCGGCGACGACCGGCAGCCCGGTCGCGGACGCCTCCAGGTACACGATCCCGAGGCCCTCGACGTCCAGCCCGCGCCGCCGCGTCCGGCAGGGCATCGCGAACACGTCCCCGGCGTCGTAGTGCGCGGGCAGGTCCTCCCAGGGGACGCTGCCGGTGAACACCACCGAGTCCGACACTCCCACGTCGTCCGCGAGGCGTTCCAGGTCCGCCCGGTACGGACCGCCGCCGACCAGCAGCAGCGCCGCGTCCGGGACGGCCCGGAGCACGTGCGGCCAGGCGTGGACCAGCGCGTCCTGGCCCTTGCGCGGCACCAGCCGCGACACGCACACCACCACCGGACGGTCCGCCAGGCCGAGCCGCGCGCGCACGGCGTCGCCGCCGCTGCCGGGGCGGAACACCGTCTCGTCCACTCCGGGCGCGAGCCGCGCCATCCGCTCCACGGCCGCCGGGGACAGCGCCCGCGCCATCCGCGACCGGGTGTACTCGCCCAGGTAGGTGAGCACGTCCACGGCGTCCCCGATGCGGCGGAGCAGGCCGCGCGCGCCCGGCAGCGACGCCCAGCCCGCCTCGTGCCCGTGCGTGACGCCGACGATCCGCCCGGCCCCGGCGCGGCGCAGCGCGGGGGCCAGCAGACCGAGCGGCGCGGACGCGCCGAACAGCACCGAGTCGCAGCCCTCGGCGCGCAGCAGGTCCACCGCACGGCGCTGGACGTCCCGTTCGGGCAGCATCAGCGACGTCGGATGCCGGACGACCGGGAACGGCTGCGCCGCGTCGAACTCCGCGGCGCCCCGCCACGCGGGCGCGTACACCACGACCGAACCGGGCGGGCGCCGGACGGTCAGCCCGTGCACGAACGCCTGGATGCCGCCCGGCCGGGGCGGGAAGTCATTGGTCACGACGAGGGTCCTGGTCATCTTCGCCAGGATCCCACGCCCCTTCCCCGCGCCCGGATCCGCCCCGGCCGGCCGGGAAGACGGCTCGACCGGGGCGCGGCTCCGGCCACGCGACGGCCGCGCTCAGCGGTCCTCGCGGTCCTTCTGCGGGCCGGGCACCACCGTCACCACGGCGGTGCAGCGCGGGTCCCGGCTGTGCGGCCGGCAGTTGGTCCGGCGCACGGACGACACGACCCGGTTCGGCAGCCGCCCGCGGTGCCGGGCGACGACCGTGTACTCGATGACCGCCGACCGCCCCGGCGCGAGCGACCCGTGCCAGCGCAGCACCGGACGCCGGTAGCTCACCTCGCCGTGGTCGGCCTCCGGCGTCCCGACGAGCCGCGCCCGCCGCAGGACCGCGGACAGGTCGTCCCGGAAGGACGCGTCCGGCAGCGGGCCGTCCCCGGTGTTCTCCACCCGGATCCGGTAGACGACGCGCTGACCAGGACGGACGTAGGTCCGGTCGGCCCACTTGGTGATCGTGAGGTGGCCGTGGGGCCCCGGCGGTGGAGGCGGAGGCGGCGGCTCCTCAGCGACCTCGACGAGCGTCGCGCAGGGCGGCCCCTGAACGTCCTCCTGGCAGTTGCCGAGACCGCGGACGGCGTTCCGCATCGTCCCGTCGCCGCCCGCGTGCGCCCGCACCGTGTAGGTGATCACGGCCTCCCGGCCCGGGTCGAGCGCACCGGTCCACTCCAGGCGCGTCCCGTCGACCACGACGTTCCCGGCCGTGGCCTCCGGCGTGCCGACCAGGTCACCGTCGTCCAGGACGCCGGACAGGTCGTCGGTGAGCCTTCCGTTCACCAGCGGGCCGGTGCCCTCGTTGCGCACGCGGATCATGTAGGTGACCTCGTCGCCCGGACGCACCCGGTCGGTCGAGGCCGTCTTGGCGACCACGGGGACGGGCACCGGGCCGGCCCCCTCGACCGGCACCGACACCTCGGACGGCCCGGAGTGGACGTCGGCTCCCGCGGCGTCCCTGCCGTCCGCGGTCGCCGCGTTGTCGAACCGGCCGCCCGCGGCGTCCGCCACCGTGATCGTGTGCGTCCCGGTGCAGGTCATGGTGGCCAACGGCTCGCCCCTGGCCTCCAGCGTGTCGCGCGGGCACCGGATGTCGGCGACCCTCGGGTCGTTCACCTTCACGTCCGTCAGCCGCCCGCCGCCGGTGTTGGTGACCACGAACTGGTACGGGACGACGTCGCCGACCCGGTAGACCGGCGGCTGCGGAGTGGTCCGGTCGACCTGCTTGACGAGGTTGAGCGCGCCCAGCGGCTCCGACGACCGCACCCTGAGCTGCCGGATCAGGTGGACGTCGGTGGCCGAGCCGGTGGACGCGGTGAACCCGAACTTGTAGGTGCGGGGCGCGTCCTCGGGCATCCTCCTGCTCAGCACCGGGACGAACCCGTTGCCGTCGTGGAAGTCCATCTCGATCGACACCGTCGGCCGGACCTCCGCCGAGACCACCACATGGACGGTGCGCCCGGCCGCCTGGGCGATGTCACCGGCGGGCTCGTGCAGGCGGCCCGGCAGGGTGCTGCCGAACAGGACGTTCCCGTCCGGATCGGTGCCGATCCGCTCGGTCGTGCCCGTGCCGCCCAGGTAGCAGTAGTAGGACTCCTCGTGGCCCGGCCCGCGCAGCGTCACGTTGTTCGGCGGACGGTCGTAGACCTGGAACTCCGCGGGCGGTCGCTGGTCCGCCGGGCACCCCGTGCCGCGTCCCTCGAAGTCGACCGCGTAGTTGCCGTAGGCGTCGAGCCCGAGCCCCAGGTAGCCGTGGTCGACGCCCGGCCGCCCGGTGCGCTGCGCGTACCCGAGGCTGCCTCCGAACGCGCCGGTCTGGTTCAGGACGCCCGCGCCGTCGGTGAGGAAGAACGCGATCCCGTCCCCGCCGCCCTGGACGCCTCCGTACTGGTACTGCTCGAAGGTGAGGTCGAGACCGCCGTTGCCGGGCAGCGGACGGTTGTACAGGACGCCGCCCGTCCGGCCTCGGCCGGCGTCGGTGAGCTGCAGGTATCCCGGTGTCCGGCCGATCTGCGGCACCGGTCCGACCTGGTGTCCCGAGCACGTGCCCGGTTCGCGCCCGCCCGGCCCGGTGGTGTCCGGGCCGGGCGGGGCCCCGGTCAGGCAGGCGTCGTTGAGCGCCAGGAACCCGGGGTCCTCGACGGCCGCGCCCGCGAAGGTCTCGTTCAGCAGTTCCGATCCGTTGCCCTGGCGCGCCCTGGCCGCCGACGCCGACGCCGCCACTGCCGACGCCGCCAGGGCGGACGGGGCGGACGCGACGGACGGCACGGTGAGCCAGGCCGCCGCGACCAGCAGCGCGGCGGACGCCCTCATCCACGATTTCATGATCGGTTTGTGCTCACCCACCGGTGAACCGGACCCCGGGACGGCGCCACGGGTCGGTCAAACGACACGTCCCCGAAGAGGCCGAACACCATCGGAACCGGCGAAAGCGACCGAGCACGGAAGCGGCGAGGCCCGCCCCCGGGGATCCGGGGACGGGCCTCGCCCGTGGCAACCTGCTGGTGTCAGTGGCCGAGCTGCTTGCCCGAACCGCTGCCGACCGCCTTCTCGTCGCCGTGTCCGTGGCCTTCGCCGTGGCCCTCGCCGTGCTCCTCGATCGGGATGTCGTCGAAGGTCATGGCGCGCTGCAGACGCGAGCGCAGGTGGCCCATCGGGCCCTTCTGGCTCGGGGCCGGGATGCCGTTGGCGTCGACGGCCGGCGCCTCCGCACGGGCCTTCTCCTTGGACAGGATCTTGATCATCTCGTCCTCGCGGGCGGGCTCGTGCCGCTCGCTGAAGCCGCCGTCCGGGGCCATCACGATGATGCCCGCCTCGACGCCGTGGCCCGCCACGGCCGCGTCCTTGCGCTGGAGGCCCAGGCAGATCCGCTTGGTGACGATGTAGGCGACCACCGGACCGATGAAGATCGCGAACCGGAAGAACCAGGTGGTCCCGAACAGGGACACGTGGAACTTGTCGGCCAGCACGTCGTTCGCGCCCGCCAGCCACAGCAGACCGTAGAAGGTCACGGCGGCCATGCCGATCGCGGTGCGGACCGGGGCGTTGCGCGGACGGTCGTTGATGTCGTGCCGGCGCTTGTCACCGGTGACCCACTGCTCGATGAACGGCCAGGCCATCGCCCCGCCGAACACGATGCCGAGCGGGACCGTCGCCGGGATCAGCACGTTCAGGCTGATGGTGTGGCCCCAGATGACCCACTCGGTGCCCTGGCCGGGCATCAGGCGCAGCGCGCCCTCCAGGACGCCCATGTACCAGTCGGGCTGGGAGCCCGACGAGATCGCGCCCGGGTCGTACGGGCCGAACAGCCAGATCGGGTTGATCTGGGCGAACGCGCCGAGCAGCGCCAGAACGCCGAACGTGAACAGGAAGTAGGCGCCCGTCTTGGCCATGAAGACCGGGTAGAACGGGTAGCCGTAGACCTGCTCGTTGCTCTGGTTCTTGGACGGCATCGCGGTGTGCTTCTGGTGCCACATGATCATCATGTGCGCGGTCACCAGACCCAGGATCACGCCCGGGATCAGCAGGATGTGGATGGCGTACAGGCGCGGGATCAGGTCGCCGTACTGGCCGGCCGGGAACTCGCCGCCGAACAGGAACATGTAGATGTACGTGCCGACCAGCGGGATCGACTCGGCCACACCCTGGGTGATCCGCAGACCGGTGCCGGAGAGCAGGTCGTCCGGCAGCGAGTAGCCGAACAGGCCCTCGAGCATGCCCAGGATGAACATGTTGATGCCGATGAGCCAGTTCAGCTCGCGCGGCTTGCGGTACGCGCCGGTGAAGAACACGCGGAGCATGTGCGCCAGGATCGACGCCATGAACAGCACCGCGGCCCAGTGGTGGATCTGCCGCATGAGCAGACCGCCGCGCACGTCGAAGCTGATGTGCAGCGCCGAGCTGTACGCCTCCGACATCTGCACACCCTTGAGCTTGGTGTACGAGCCGTTGTAGACGACCTCCTCCATGCTCGGGTGGAACCAGAGCGTGAGGAAGGTGCCCGTCAGCAGCAGGATGACGAAGGAGTACAGGGCGATCTCGCCCAGCATGAACGACCAGTGGTCCGGGAAGACCTTCTTCACGTTGCGCTGGAAGAAGTTCGTCGAGCCGAGCCGGTCGTCGAGGAAGTTCAGCGGTCCCGCGACCGCCTTCGGGGCAGTTGCGTCGCTCATCCGCGCTCCCAGAAGCTCGGACCGATCGGCTCGGGGAAGTCGTCGGTGGCGATGAGGTAACCGTCCTCCACGCCCAGCGGAAGCTGCGGCAGCGGACGGTGCGCCGGGCCGAAGACGACCTTCGCGCCGTCGGTGGCGTCGAACGTCGACTGGTGGCACGGGCACAGGATGTGGTGCGTGGTCTGCTCGTACAGCGCCGCCGGGCAGCCCACGTGCGTGCAGATCTTGGAGTACGCCACGACCCCGTTGACGTGCCAGTTCTCCCGGCCCTTGACGGGCTTGAACTGCTCGGCCGGGACGTTGATCAGGATGGTGACGGCCTTGGCGATCTCGTTGGCCGCCTCGTGCGTCTCCTCGATCCCCTCCGGCAGCACGGTGATCATGCCGCCGGGCGAGTTGAAGTCGGAGACCTTCAGCGGGGCGTTGGTGCCGTCCACCACCAGGCGGACGCCCTTCTTGCCCTCGGCCTTCGCCTTCTTGACGGCCTCGCCCCAGAAGGTGTGGCGCAGCCGCTTCTCCGGCAGCGGGCCGAGGTCGCGCAGCAGCACCAGCGGCGCCAGCCCGAGCGGCGCGGCGGCCAGCAGCAGCGTGCGGCGCAGCAGCGGACGCTTGGTGATGCCGCTGTCCTCGCCGCCGGCCAGGACGTCGGCCTCGAACGCCGCGCGCGTCTCGGCCGAGGACGCCATCTCGTGGCGCTCCTGGATGATCGGCTTGCTGGTCATCAGGCGGCGCACCCAGATGGTGACGCCGACCGCGAGGGCCAGCATCGCCAGCGCCATCGTGCCGCCGAGCCACAGGTTGCTCTCGCGCGTGCGGGTGACGCCGTGCATGCCGCCGTTGCGGCCGCTCCAGCCGATGTAGTAGGCGATGAAGGCGACGCTGGCGGCGAAGGCGAGCAGGAAGAACGCCGCCACGACGCGCTCGGCGTTCTTGGCGGACTTCTCGTCCAGCTCCTCGCCCGCACCGGCCGGGGCCGGGTACCCCTCGTCGTCGTCCTTGGCGAGCAGCGTGCGCTCGCCCACCGACGACGGAGTGCCCACGACCCGGCGGGACCCGCCGTCCTCGCGCGGCTCGTGCGAGCCCGCGGTGTCGTTGTTGTCGCTCATGAGTTCTTCAGCTTCTTCAGCTTCTTGGGCTTCTTCGCGGTGATCCACATCGCGGCCGCCACCATCAGGCCGACGCCGACCAGCCAGCCGACGAGGCCCTCGGAGACCGGGCCGATGCGGCCGAGGCCGTTGCCGCCCGCGTTGGGCTCCTCACGCGTCTGCACGAGGTAGGCGATGACGGCCTGCTTGTCCTTCGGGGTCAGCGTGCTGTCGTTGAACACCGGCATGGCCTGCGGACCGGTCAGCATGGCCTCGTACATCTGGGTGGGCGTGACGTCGCTCTTCGAGAGCTCAGGGGCGTACTTGCCGCCCGTGAGCGCGCCGCCCTGCCCGGTGAAGTTGTGGCACTGGGCGCAGTTGGTGCGGAAGAGCTTCCCGCCGAGGGCGACGTCACCCTTGGTCGGGTCCACCTGGTCGGCCGTCGGGATCGACGGTCCGCCGCCCAGCTGGGCGATGTACCCGCTCAGGTCGTGGATGTTCTTCTCGGCCTGGGCCTTCTGCTTCTCCGCGGCCTCGCGCTTCTCCGGCTCCGAGTAGTCGGTCTTGATCTCGGTGTCGAAGACGGGAATCGGCCGCTTGCGCGGCATCTGCGCGCCAGGGTTCATCGCGGGCATGCGGCCCGTGCTGACCTGGAAGTCGACGGAGGCGGCGCCCACGCCCAGCAGGCTCGGCGCGATGGGCTTGCCCTTGGCGTCCTTGGTTCCCTCGGCGTTCAGGCCGTGGCAGCTGGCGCAGTTCTGGTTGAACAGCTGCCTGCCGTTGGCGAGGTCGGCCTGGGCGTCGGCGGTCCCAGCCGCCTCGGCGCGGTCGGTCTTCGGCGAGAAGCCGGCGTAGAGGCCGGCGATCGCCGCCAGGGCCGCCAGCACGACGGCGTAGCCCGCCCACGGGCGCCGTCGCCATGCGGTGATCCTTTTCACGGAAATCCCCGTTCGGGTCTTGTCGTCGTTGGAGGTCGGACGGATCACTTCAGGTCGAGCAGGTAGATCGTCGCGAACAGGCCGATCCAGACCACGTCCACAAAGTGCCAGTAGTAGGACACGACGATCGCGCTCGTCGCCTGCTCATGGGTCCATCGCTTGGCGGCGTAGGTGCGTCCCAGCACGAAGAGGAACGCGATGAGGCCGCCGGTCACGTGCAGGCCGTGGAACCCGGTGGTCAGGTAGAAGACCGATCCGTACGCCGAGGACGACAGCGTCAGGCCGTCCTTGGTGACCAGGTTGGAGTACTCGAAGAGCTGACCCGCCACGAAGTAGGCGCCCATGAGGAACGAGAGCACGTACCACTCGCGCAGTCCCCACTGGCGGAAGTTGAGCAGGCCGCCGGTGCGTCCGACCTTGCCGGCCTCGGCCTTGAACACGCCCATCTGGCACGTCACCGAGGACAGCACCAGGACGGTCGTGTTGAACGCCGAAAGCGGCAGGTCGAGCTCGGCGCCGGGCCAGGAGTCATGACCGTGCTGGCCGATCGTCACGGAGCGGATCGTGAAGTACATCGCGAACAGAGCCGCGAAGAACATCAGCTCGGACGACAGCCAGACGATCGTCCCCACGCTGACCAAGTTGGGACGGTTCGCCCGAGCGTGAGGTGTTGTCTCTATCGCGGATGCTGTTGCCACGGGCAGCATTATTACGTCACCCGTTCGGTGACTGACGCATGACCCCCCTTCTGGAGTTCCCGAGCGTGTCACCGGCCCCGCCGCCGCCTGCCCGGTCCGTCCCCCGGAATCCCTTTCCAGCCAGGGACTTCGGCGTCCCGGAGCAGCCTCCCGGACGGGTCCGGGAAGGCCGGGGGCGGGCACCGGCCACCCGCCTCTCGTGCCCGCCCCAACGAACCGGTAGCCTTGCGTGCCATGAGCGACGCCCCGGAGGGTCCGATGAAGGTTCTCGTCTACAGCGACGACGCGAACACGCGCGAGCAGATCCGGCTCGCCATCGGACGCAGGCCCGCCGCCGACCTCCCGGCGGTGGAGTTCGTCGAGATCGCCACCCAGCCCGCCGTGGTCGCGCGGCTGGACAAGGGCGACATCGACGTCGTGGTGGTGGACGGCGAGGCGCAGCCCGCGGGCGGCCTCGGCGTGGCCCGGCAGGCCAAGGACGAGGTCTACGACTGCCCGCCGATCCTGGCGATCATCGCGCGCCGGGACGACGGCTGGCTGGCGACCTGGTCGCGCGCCGACGCCGTGGTCGGCCTGCCGCTCGACCCGATGGCGGTGGCCAAGGCCGTCGCCGACCTCATGCGCTGGCGGGCGGAGAACCGCCTTCCCGCACTGTAAGCAGCAGCTCGCCGGGGAGGCGGGGGATCTTCCGTCCCCCCGGCCCCGTCCCGGCCGGACCGGGCGGGAGCGCACCGGCCACCCCGCAGGACCCGAACCTGGGGGAACCATGGACGCCCGTACCAGCGCCCACACCGCCGCGGTGCCGCCCGGCGACGCGTCCGGCATCTCGCCGGCCGGCGCACCCGAACCCGCTCCCGCCACGTCCAGCGCCTCCGACATGCCCGGCGCCTCCGACATGCCCGGCGCGTCCGGTGTGCCCGGCACGTCTGACGTGCCCGGCGTCACTGGCGCGGTTAGCGGCGCGCCCGGAACCGCTTCCGCAGCGTCCGCCGTGTCCGGTGCCTCGGGCGCGCCCGGCGCTTCCGGTGCGTCCGGCGGCGCGTCCGGGGCGGGGGCGACGACGTGGCCGGGGCTGCTGAACGCGCTGCTGGACGGCGCGTCGCTGTCCGCCGCCGAGACGACCTGGGCGATGGACCAGATCATGTCCGGCGAGGCCACGGACGTGCAGATCGCCGGGTTCGCCGTCGCGCTGCGCGCCAAGGGCGAGACGGTCGCCGAGGTGGCCGGGCTCGCCGAGGGCATGATGGCGCACGCCACACCGATCCACGTGCCGGGCCGGTTCGCCGACCTGGTCGGCACCGGCGGCGACCGCGCCCACACCGTGAACATCTCCACGATGGCGGCGGTGGTGGCCGCCGCGGCCGGGGTGAAGGTCGTCAAGCACGGCAACCGCGCCGCTTCCTCCTCGTGCGGCTCGGCCGACCTGCTGGAACGGCTCGGCGTCGCGATCGACCTGCCCCCGGCGGCGGCCTCCCGGGTCGCCGAGGAGGTCGGGATCACCTTCTGCTTCGCGCCGCTCTACCACCCGGCGCTGCGCTACGCGGCCCGCACGCGCAGCGAATTGCGGACGCCGACCGTGTTCAACTTCCTGGGGCCGCTGACGAACCCGGCCCGTCCGACCAGCCAGGCCGTCGGCGTGTTCCACCCGCGGATGGCGCCGGTCATGGCCGGGGTGTTCGCCGCGCGCGGCTGCTCGTCCCTGGTGTTCCGGGGCGACGACGGGCTGGACGAGCTGACCACCACGGGCACCTCGACCGTCTGGGTGGTCCGGGACGGCGGCGTCACCGAGACCGTGTTCGACCCGGCCGACCTCGGCATTCCGCCCGCGCGCCCGGAGGACCTGCGGGGCGCGGACGCCGCCTACAACGCGGAGGTCGCGCGGCGCGTCCTGGCGGGCGAGTCCGGGCCGGTGCGGGACATGGTGCTGCTGAACGCGGCGGCGCTGATCGCCGCGTACGAGGGCGCTCCGGCGGCCGGGGAGCTCACCGGGGCGCTGGGGGCCGCCTTCGGGCGCGCCGCCGAGTCGGTGGACTCCGGCGCGGCGGCGGCGCTGCTGGACCGCTGGGTGGAGTCCTCGACCGCCGCCCGCTGAGGGCGCTCCCGAACCTGTCGGCACGGCCGTCCGCACTCCGGCGCGGACGGCCGTGCGCGCTCTCGTGGGCGGCGGCTGGTTTCGGGGCGGGGCGTGTTGCGCTCGGGTAACGGTTGTTCAAGTTTGGATTAGTTCGTCAGGACGCGTCGCATGATCATCTGCGAGCGAGCTCCCCCGAGTTCCCCCTACGGAGAGGATCCTGCCCGATGCCCGTCTCCAAGGTCCGGACGACCGCCTCGGCCGCCGCCGCCCTCCTGGCGCTCACGCTGGCCGCCTCCCCCGCCCGCGCCGCGTCCCCCGCCCCGTCCCCCG
>NZ_QURH01000316.1 GCF_003428695.1 Actinomadura logoneensis | reverse complement strand
GGGGGCGGCGGTGTCGTCGGCGGTGGCGGCGGTGGTGCGGCCGCCGCCGAGGGCGCGCAGCCGTGGGTCGGCGGGGCCGGTGGCGGCGGCTCCAGCATGGGCCCCGAGGGCGCGACCATCACCACCGGTGCGCACCGGGGCGACGGCATGGTCACCTTCACGTCCGACCCCACCTGGGGCCCGGACTGCCAGAGCGCCGAACCACCTCCGCCTCCGCCTCCGCCGCCTCCTTCCGGCGAGGCCCGGCTGGAGATCGTCAAGACGGTCGACGCCAAGTGGGTCCACCCCGGGGAGGTCGTCGGCTACACCGTGACCGTCCGGAACTCGGGCGACGCCACGGCCACCGCCGCGCAGATCACCGACCGGCTGGAGGACGTCCTCGACGACGCCGTCCTGAAGGTCCGGACGCTAAGGGCCTCCTCCGGGTCGGTCACCTACCGCAGGCCGGTCATCACCTGGCGCGGCGACATCGCGCCGGGCGGCACCGTGACGATCACCTACGAGGTCCGGGTCACCGGGCACGGAAACGGCCGGCTCGCCAACCGGGTCACCGGGCCGTCCAACTCCAACTGCCGACCGGGCTCGTGGGATCGGCGCTGCCGAACCCACGTCCACGTCAAGACCAGGTCCAGGCACTGCCCGCCCTCGGCTGGCTCACGCTGCCTGTGGCGGACGGGAGACCCCGCGCCGTTCCCGATGGTGGGGGGTAGCACCGGTGTCGGGGTGTCGGTGACGAAGCTGTCATGAGGTACACGCGCCGGCGCTGCAGGCGGGCTGCATGTTGCTGCACGCTCCGTACGAGCGGGACCGTCCGGTGTTCACCATGACCGGGTTCGATGAGTACGGGGTGTATCACGTGCTGCATCCGGACACGCGGGTGCCGATCTGTACCAGTGGCCGGGGCCGCGCGGACCTGCTCGGCAGCTTCCCTACGGATCTGCTGGGCCTGTTGCTCAGCGGTCGTGCGAGCGCTCTGCACGGTCGTGCGCGCCTGCGTACGCTCCCTACCTCCCGTCCTACGCCTAGGCCGGCCCGACAGGCGCACGTGGGAGTGCGTGTCGGGCCTGGCCGGTGTTCGGCGGGTGGCTACGCCTCGGTGGTGGAGTCGTGGAAGGGGCGCAGGCCCGCCTTGGGGTCGGCGCGGTGAAGGCGCAGCGGCCCAGGAAGTTGATGTGCTCGTAGGCGATGGGTGAGAGCCGGGCGCACATGGCGTCGGTGGCGGGGAAGCCGCCCTTGCGGATCTGTTTGACGGCGGCGTCCAGGTAGGGGGACGACCGGAATACGCCGGCAAGACACCGCGAGGGCTGGACGCTTGCCCCGGGAACGGTGTCTTAAGTGTTGAAACTAGGTTTCAGTGGAGGCATGGCCTCTTCACCGCCCCGATGACCGCGGGTCGCCTTCGGACGGCCCTGCGCCGTTTCGTACGCGCGCGGACCGCCCTGTCTCGCGCCCTCCCTGATGATCCGGTCCTGGCCGAGCTCGACGCCGCCCGTTGGCTCGCGTCCGAACTGGAGCTGGTCACTCGGGAGCTGGTGGTGTCCGCGCGCCGGGACGAGCGGCGCTACTCCTGGCGGCTGTGCATGTCCGAAGGCGCGTGCACGGGTGAGCTGGGTGGTTGTCGGGTGCGCAGGGGACTGTGGGCTGACGGGGTGTCCTGAAGTCGTGTGGACTACAGACGCCTCCGGCCGTCGAGCCGCAGGGGCGGCAGCGCGGCGCCGTCGCCGAGGCGCAGCAGCCGCGCCGAGGTCTCCAACGTTCTTCGGAGTCCGCCGCTTCATTAGGAACGAACCCTGCCTAAATGGATCCTACGTTGATGACCATGACGAACGACTATGAGGACGCGGCGGCGGCCGCCGTACAACAGAAGTCGAACGGCCGGGGCACCTGCGTGTCCGGGCCGACCACAGTGCCCCTCGGCCTGGCCGAGGTCGCGTGGGACCTCCCGTCCATCCGGACGCTCGCCGAACGCGACCACACCAACATCCTCTCCTTGAAGGTCTATGACCGGGGCAGCCACTTCCCCGCGCACGACGCCCCCGATCTGCTCGTCGGAGACATCTGGCAGTTCTTCGGCAAGGTTCGCTGATCCGCCACCGGTTGTCGGCAGCCCCCTTCAGACCCCATAAATTCACACGAAAAGGAACCCCCATGTACCTCGTCATCGGCGCCACGGCTCACTTCGGACGTCAGGCGGTTGAGGAGTTGGTCGCCGCGGGTGCCCCGGTGCGGGCGCTGACCCGGACTCCGGAGCGGGCCGGGCTCCCGCAGGAAGTCGACGTCGTCCGGGCCGATCTGACCAAGCCCGAGACGCTGCCGGCGGCGTTGGCCGGCGTCGAGGCCGCCTTCCTGGTTCTGCAGTACGGGATGGATGTCGCTCCGCTGCTGGCGGGTGCGGGCCGGGCCGGGGTGCGTCGGCTGGTGTTCCTGTCCTCGGGGGCGGTCGTCCCGGGCGCCGAGCGGCAGCCTGACGTGATCGCCCAGTACCACCGCGACGTCGAGCGGGCCGTCGAGGCGTCCGGAATCGAGTGGACGTTCCTGCGGCTGCTCTTCCCAGCGATCAACTCGTTGACGTTCGCGATGCAGCTCCAGGGCGGTGACGTCATTCGCGCGCCTTACACCGAAGCGGCCTTCAGTGCCGTGCACGAGCGGGACGTCGCCGAGGTGGCCGCGCGGATCCTGATCGGCGGCGGGCACGCGGGGCGGGCCTACGACTTGACCGGCCCCGAGTCGCTGACCCAGACACAGCAGGTCCGCATCCTCGGGGAGACGCTGGGGCGCCCGCTCACCGTCGAGGACCTCGACCCGGAGCCCGTCCTGGAGCAGATGAGCCAGTTCATGGACCCCGAGTTCCTGGCCGCGCTGTTCGCTCTCATGGCGCAGGCGGTCGGCAAGCCCGCGCCGGTCAACGACGTCATCGAACAGATCACCGGGCACCCCGCGCGGACCTACGCCCGGTGGGCCGCGGATCACCGGGCCGACTTCGGCGGCTGATCAACGATGCTGGGGCGGCATTGGCCGCCCCAGCGATGTGGACGGAGAGGGGGGCAAGGTGGCACAGATGCTGGGGCAACGGGAGTTGGGGAGAGCCCTGCTGGCCCGTCAGTGGCTGCTGGAACGGGCCGACGCGACCGCAGAGGAGGCGGTCACCTGGCTGGTCGGCATGCAAGCGCAGGCGCCGTATGCGCCCTACTTCGGGCTCTGGAGCAGGTTGCGGAGCTTCGGTACCGCCGACCTGGCCGACGCGCTGACCCAGCGCCGCCTGGTGCGGATCGCGCTGATGCGCAGCACCGTCCACCTGGTCACCGCGGCAGACTACCGCTCATTGCGGCCGTGGGCGCAGCCCGCGCTCGACCGCGAACTGGACACCGCGTTCGGAGCGGTCCTGACCGGTCTGGACCGTGTGGCCGTGGCCGCGTCGGGCCGGGCGCTGCTGGACGCACGGCACCTCACCCCCAAGGAGCTGAGGGCGGCGCTGCACGAGCGGTGGCCCGATCACCAGCCCCACGCGCTCGCCACCGTGGTGCGCAACCTTGTGCCGCTGGTTCAGGTGCCGCCACGCGCCGTCTGGGGCATCGGCGGCACCACCCGGTACGCGACGGCCGACGGCTGGACCGGAGCCGAACCGGCCCCCGCCGCCGACTGCGAACACATAGTGCTGCGCTACCTCGCCGCGTTCGGCCCGGCCTCGGTCGCCGATGTGCAGACATGGGCCGGCCGGACTCGGCTGCGTCCCGTCCTGGACAGACTACGACCGCAACTGGCGGTCTTCCGCGACGAGCGCGGGGTGGAGCTGTTCGACCTGCCGGACGCACCACGCCCCGGCGCCGACGCCCCCGCGCCGGTTCGCTTCTTGCCCGAGTACGACAACCTGCTGGCCTCCCACGCCGACCGCACCCGCGTGATCTCGCAGGAGGCCCGCAAACAAGTCATGACCCGCAACGGGATGCGCGCCACATTCCTGGTGGACGGACAGGTGACGGGCGCCTGGAAACTCCACCGGGGCAGAACGTCAGCGACTTTGGAGATCGACCCGTTCCGGCCGCTGACCGCCACCGAACGCGCCGAGGTCGAGACCGAAGGCGCCCGGATGCTGGAGTTCGCCGCGCCCGGCGCCGGCCACGACGACGCGATGACCGGCGAGAAAAGCGATCGGCAGTGAACAGGCCCCGCTCATGCCCGCCACCCGCAGACACCCGCTCAGGCCGCTGATCGCGCCTTGCCGAACGTGACCATATCCGCCCACCTACAGGAATCCGTGTAGAGGACCTCGATCATCCGTGCAGCCCACTCCGGAAATCGACATGTCCTGGGTCCGGCGGCCGATCAACCGTAGGGGCGGAATCGGTCGACTCCGCCCCCACCGCCGATCCAATGAGAGCCCCGCGCCCGACCTGCCGAAACCGGGCAGTCCGCCCCGCGGCCTTGGCCGTCGGCATGTCGGCGGGCTCTGACAGCATCACGGTCATGACCGACATTGATGACCTCGTGCAACGCGTCGCCAGCCGGGCCGCATCGGACAACGAGGACCTTCCCGCGCCTGTCGGCGATGCCCAGATTGCGGAGGCCGAGGGGCAACTGGGCTTCGCGCTGCATCCCCTACTTGCGCGCCTGTATCGCGAGGTCGCTGACGGCGGCTTCGGCCCTGACTACCGACTGCTGCCGCTGCTTGGTCCGGGCTCCAGCGTCGTCAGCGAATACCTGACGCGACGTAAGGCGTCCGTTGGCGTGGAGCACCCGGCGTGGCCCGAAGGCGCCGTACCGATCCTGACCTGGGGCTGTGCCATGTACGCAGGCGTTGATTGTCTCGGTGAGGACGGTCAGGTCCTGCTCTTCGAGCCGAACCCGTATAGCGGCGGATCGTGGGACCAGTGTTGGTTCGTCGACTCCGCCGGCCTCGCAGCGTGGCTGGAGACATGGCTCGCGGGGACGGGCTGGTTCGAGGAGGATGCCTTCGACAGGGACGACGACGACCTGGTCGAGCCTCAGCCATGGGACCAGGCCGCAAGCCGACTGTCCTCCGGCGCATAGTGAAACACCGACGCTTCGTCCCCTTGGCGCAGACTCCGTCATCCCGGTCATGCTCACGGCTCCCTTCGGGGAGTCGGCACCGGGAGGGCGACCGATGCACTGGCTGGGCGTCTGGTGACCTGCGCGAGCTCGTCTTCCGCTCCGGCCAGGCTGACGCGGACCCTTCAACCTCACCGAGCCAGCCTTCGCGTTCGGCTTCGGCGATGCGGGCGATGAGGTTGTCGCGGATCTCCTCGAGGCGGTCCCATTGGGCCGGGTCCGGCCTGAGGAGTGCACATCCGACACAAGCGTGTTCATGAACACGGGGGTGGAAAAGGCGCAGCCGCAGGTTCCGATGGATACCTTGCGTTTCTCGAAGTGCGCGAGGAAGGAGTCCCACTCCTCCTCGGTGGAAGTCCGGTATTCCTCGCTGGGCCGAGTGGTCCAGCGGCGGGCGATAAACGCCCTGTGCGCCTCGATTGTCTCGGCCGGGTAGACGGCCATGTAACCCATCGTTGTATCAATGTTCTAGCCCGCAGATCACCTGGGCGATGTGCGGTGGAAGGCCGTTCATGATGGCGTCGGTGACAAAGATCCTCCTGAAGTCGTGCGGGGAGATCGTGAGCGGTGCGCCAGCGGCATCGGCGAGCCCGGTGGCCGCGATCGCACCGATCAACAGCGTGCGCAGGCACGTGGGGTGAAGGCCCAGTGCTCGGTTCCGATTTGCCACTGAAACAGCAGCGGCATCGGTGGGTCCCAGACCTTCTCACGGACGTCGTAGAACGGCGCCAGCGGGATCGCTCCAGCCGGGCCGCGTAGCCGACGGACCGACAGGACGTCCGCCAGTTCCGGACTGACCAGCAGGAGACGCTCTGTGTCGGTCTTGGACGGAGCGATCTGGAGCAACGGAACGATCTCGCCGGTGGACGGGATTCGGTATTGGGTGATGCTGCGGTGGGTCAGCTCCAGGAGCTCCTCGTCGCGGATGCCCGTCAGACGCAGGACCTCGACGGCGGCGAATGCCCAGAACGCTCCCTCCTCCTAAAAAGGAGGGGTTCCGGCGTCGGCCGGTGGAAGTCTCCTCGGCGCAGGTGAGGTGTCCTGCGGCATTGGACGTGACGGCTCGGCGAAGCGATCCTTCAGTGCCGGGGCTCGCCGGGGTTCCTTCGGCCGGTAGGGGGCCCGGCGGGCACGGCGCTTGAAGGCGTGTCTCGGGTTGTGGTGGGCGTTGAGGTGCTCGTCCTCGGCGCACTTGGTCCTCCGCCGGGACCCGACGCCCCTGGTTCAACGGCTGACCGCAGGTTCCTCGCCCCGTGTCGGTTCTGCCGCCGCTGAGCACACACCCGGCACTCCGGCGGATCGACCTCGCCCTGACCCGAACTTCTACTCCCACGCCGCCGCCTCGCCCTCAACGCGTGCCCGGTTCTCGACCGGCTCCCCTCGTCCAACGTGCGCGTTGGCAGCGCGGCTCTCATGCACGTCCCCTCAGCCGCCCATGGTGCCCGTACGAGCCCTGCCCGCTACAGGCATGCGTTTCGTGAAATTCAAAACTAGTTGCGCATGCATGCCAACCAAATCAAGCCTGGCTGGCTGAGTGAATGAGAATCACCGTTATCAACCAGTGGCTCGTTGCGGGCTTGATCGAGGGGTGGCGCGGGGGTGTCCTGGCTCAGCGCACCTGATGGCGGCGCGGTGCGGCTGATGACCGGCTCAGTGCGAGTGAGGAGAGACGTGGCCTGGCGTGTGCCAGGATCAGCTTTCGTTGAGGCATCTGGTGGGGGTGAGTCGGTTGGCGTGGGGCATCGGCGGTGTTCCGCGGCCCGGTAGCAGGCCGACAGCCCGGCCTTTGCTGTATCTGGACATCGACGGAGTCCTGAACCCGGTCTCGCCTGATCCGGACCAGTTCACCCAGCACTCGATCGAGGGGCTTACCGTCAGCATCTCGTCCGAACATCGCGGCTGGCTGAAGGAACTGGCCGAGTGCTACGAACTGGTCTGGGCCACCACCTGGGAGCACCACGCCAACGAGCACATCGGGCCACTGCTCGGGCTGCCAGAGCTCCCCGTCGTGGAGTTCTCCACCTATCGGCGTCAACCGGGCGACCCCCGCTTCCGGATCATCCAGCTCCTTGAGATGCGCAAGTGGGCGCCCATCCTCCGCCACGCCGACGGACGCCCCTTCGCCTGGATCGATGACGTCATCCCGATGCGGATCAAGCGCCAGGCGTTGCCCTACCGAGGCATCAAGCTCATCCACGTCAACCCGCACGAGGGCGTCAGGCGCCGCCACGTCGACGAGCTTCTCGCCTGGTCCCCACGCCGCCGCCGGTCCGGATCTGTCGATCTGCCTCATGATCAGTGAGCCGGGAGCAGGAGCGTGAGCGTGGCGGAACCGGAGGCGCTGCGCACGATTCGAGGCTGAGCAGCGACCGAACGGCCAGTCACGTTAAGGGAGCGCGGTGGACGCCTCTTGTCGTGACTGGCCGTCCTGAGGCGAGTGGTCGTGAGATGGCTGGTAGAGCCGCAGCCAACCGACGAGGTGCTGGTCGGCGGGGGTTGTTCTCGTCGGACGCGGCGGTCTGGCTCTCCGTCCGGGCGGCTGTGGGGGGCTTGCGAACGACGCCGACGGAGAGCTTGACTCAACTGCCGCCGGTTCCCCGAGGTACCCCGCCCAGCTGCGACCGTGGGTGTCCTCCTGAGGGACGATTCAACGCTCGGGCGAGTTGAGATGCACGATCCCACGACTCCCTGAGCTCCAGGGTGTCGCGGGGACCGATAGAACCCATGCGTGCGGCCGGGTGCCGTCGCGTGCGGAGTCGGTGTGCAAGGTGGGCGCAGGTTGGCCTTCGGCTCGGTTCATAAGGCCCGCAGGTGCTGGTGCGGTCGGTCAGGAGGAGGCAGAGGCGTGATCGTGCGTGTGATCTGCCGTCCGGCCGGGTCTGGACCAGCGGCGGACGAGCGTGATCAGCGATGGTCCTCCGCGGAAGCACCACAGGGCGATGACAGGGTCGCAGATGGCGCAGGCCATGGAGGTATGGTGCGCGAACGGCAGGATCGGGTTGCCCTTGAGCCAGTGGGCCACGTCCCATGCGGTGTGCAGCAGCCAGCCGATGCCGATGAAGGTCCAGGACTCCAGTCCTCGGTAGCCGACGTAGGCCATCAGCGCGACGAACGGGAGCTCCCACGGGCCGAAGCCGCCCCCGCTCAGATAGGCGGCGCCCGCCCCCGCCACCATGATCGCGTTGAAGCGGCGCCGGTGCGGTTCCTTGATCAGGGACATCAGCAGGCAGTAGACGACGCCGACGATGATCGGCGATACGTAGATCATGACTGAATGACCTCTTTCGGCTGGGCCGGGTCCGGATCGGCAGGGGCGAGCCGCCGCAGTGCGAGCAGCCCGCCGGCTCCCGGGACGACGGCCAGGACCTTGGCGACGGTCGGTGCGTCCTCCAGCCGCCAGGTCGCGATCACGACGAACAGGTAGGCGCAGCCGTGGGTAGGGCCCATCAGGGATGAGACGGGCTTGAGGTGGACGGTGAACACGTTGGCCAGCATCACGATCAGCGAGATCAGCTCGGTGTGAGCCGCGATGCGCAGATGGCGCGGAGACCGCGGGCGCATGGTCACACCCCCGTGGTGGAGCCGGGACGGATGATCATCAGTACGGTGACCGTGGCCCACAGCAGGTTGAAGATGCCGGTGAGCATGGCGAGACGACCCGGTGTCAAGGAGGTCGCCGTCGGCGACGGCGCGGCGGAACTCGCCGTCTCGGCCAGAGCACGGGCCTGAGCGGGCAGGATCAGCAGGGCCAGGACGCCGACGGCCGCCGCGGTCAACAGGATCGAGACGACCAGCCACGGGCTGCGGAGGACGCCGAGACTGCTGGCCGTAGCGAAGCCGAAGAGGGGGACGGCGATGCCGATCCCGGCGTAGACGCGGCAGATGCGGTGCAGTGTCCGCAGGATCGTCCGGGCGGCGCCGTCGCCGGAGTCGCCGAGGGCGCGGCGCGACGTCGCTGGGAACATGCTCGCGGCGACGGCGACCGGGCCGACGGTGATGATGGCGGCCAGGACGTGCAGTGACAGGAGGAGCTTGGTCACGCCTGGCGCTCCGGGGCGTGCCGGCGCTCGCCGGTGACCGTCGAGGCTGGAAGGCGGCCGGCCTTGGAGGTGCCCCGGAGGGTGTCGCCGTCGATCGTCACGTCGAACGCCAGGTTCAGCCGCATGGGCTTGGTGATGGCCTGCTTCCAGGTGAGCCGGTCGCCATCGAGGGTGATGTCGCCGAGTGGTACCTCCTCTCCGGTTCCGTGGGCGGCACCGGTCAGGATGCCGTCCTGTTCACGGAGTTCGACCACGGGCCTGATCTTGCCTATGGGGGTGGAGATGGACAGGTTCCAGGTGCCTTCGACGGACATGCTGATGTTGTTCCTGACTGTGCGAGAGGGGATGGAGCGCGACCGCCCCGCGAAGGGCCGGGTGTTCAAAAGGTGGTGGGCGCCGGGGCCCGGGCGCTCCAGACGGTGCCGCGCCGCTCGTGAGCGAAGAGTTCCTCGACGGCGTGGGCGATGCGGGGACCCAACTCGCGCTCCAGCAGGTACAGCCCCAGGTCGATCCCGGAGGTGACGGCGCCGCCGCTGATCAGGTCGCCGTCGTCCACGATGCGGGCGCGGACCGCGTGGGCGCCGGTGGCGTCCAGCATGTCCAGGCCCAGGTGATGGGTGGTGGCGTGACGCCCCTCGAGCAGGCCCGCCATCGCCAGGACCAGCGAGCCGCCGCAGACGGTGGCGACCGTGATGCCCGGGTCGTCCATCGCCTGCTTGAGGAGCTCGGGGAGCTCGGTGGTCAGAGCGCGGCCCAGCAGAACCGGGATGAGCTGGTCCTGCTTCCATTCGCCGGCGCCCACCTCTTCCTCTGGAATTTCGCCGGGCTCGCCCACGCGGCCGGATGCGCCGGGGACCACGAGCAGGTCCGCCCGCTCCAGGTCGAGGGCGCCGGTGGCGCGCAGTGCCAATCCCCCGGTGCCGCTGATCACCTCACGAGGGCCCTCCGCGGAGACCAGCTCGACGGTCACCGCGCCGCCCGACGCCGAGCCGCCGGCGTGCAGCACCTCGTAGGGGGCGACGACGTCGAGCGGGTCGAAGCCATCGAACAGGACCACCTGAACGTGCACGGATGTTCCTTCGGGGTCGGTCTCCATCGGACGTTCCGAAGTCAACCGGCTGTCACTGAGCTCGCCCAGTGGCACTAGTGACAGCTTTCAACGGGATAACGCCAACCACTCCCCGAAGGCTCAGAACCGCGCTGACATGGAGCTGCCCGGATGTCGGCCCGGAGCCGTCGAGTCGGTGGGGAGATACGTTCTGGCCATGCACACCGTTGCCGTTCTCGCGCTCGACCAGGTGATCGCGTTCGACCTGTCCACCCCCATGGAGGTCTTCTCCCGGACGCGCCTGCCCGATGGGCGGCCCGGTTACCAGGTCCGGGTGTGCGCCGAGCGCGACGAGGTCGACGCCGGCGCCTTCGCCCTGCGTGCACCCTGGGGCCTGGACGGCCTCCGGGACGCCGACACGATCATCGTGCCGGGCGTCACCGATCCGATGGCCCCGCTCCCCACCACCGTGGGCGAAGCGCTGCGGTCGGCCGCCGCCGAGGGCACCCGGATCGCCTCCATCTGCGTGGGCGCCTTCCCCCTGGCCGCCACCGGGCTCCTCGACGGGCTGCGCGTCACGACCCACTGGCGGGCGGCCGGGCTCCTGGCCGCCCTTCACCCGGACCTCGACGTCGACCCGGACGTCCTCTACGTCGACAACGGCCAGTTCCTCACCTCGGCCGGCGCGGCCGCGGGCCTGGACCTCTGCCTGAACATGATCCGCCGGGACTACGGATCGGCGGTCGCCGCCGACGCCGCCCGCCTGTCGGTGATGCCCCTCGAACGCGAGGGCGGCCAGGCGCAGTTCATCGTCCATGACCACATCCCGGTGCCGCAGGGGTCCGAACTGGAGGCGTTGCTCGCCTGGCTGCGGGAGAACCTGGCCCGGGACCTCACCCTGGCCGACATCGCCGCGCAGTCCGGGACCAGCGTCCGGACCCTGATCCGGCGCTTCCGCGACCAGACCGGCACCACCCCGCTCCAGTGGCTCCACCGAGCCCGCATCCGCCAGGCACAACACCTCCTCGAAACCACGGAGCACTCCGTCGAACGCATCGGCAGCCAGGTCGGCTTCGGCTCGCCCACCGCGTTCCGCGACCGCTTCAAACGCACCACCGGCGTCAGCCCGCAGACCTACCGACGCACCTTCAGCTGAACCATGCCTGAGCGGCGCCTTCGTCCACACCGACAAGGGCCCTCGGTCCAGGTGCCGGGCAACTCGGTGAGCTCGTCGTGGCGCTGGGCCGGCGATCCGATGAGCGCGTCCACCTGATCGGCGTCGAGGTTGGTGAACCGCTTGCCTGTGGCGCTCATCCGGCAGCGGTTCGGGCCCGGTTGATCGCGGGGAAACAGTGCCCGGTGTGCGGGGTGCTGGTATGAACGTAGCTGTTCTTTTGGCGTCTCGTGGGTGGGGTTGTGATGCGGGAGATCGCCGGACGCTACCGGCTCGTCGAGAAGCTCGGCCAGGGCGGCATGGGCGTGGTCTGGAAGGCCCGGGACGAGCGCCTGCACCGGCACGTCGCGGTCAAGCGGCTGATCATTCCGGCGGGGGCCCCGGCCCTCGACGTGGCGGCCATGCGGAGCCGGTTCCTGCGGGAGGCCCGCGCGACGGCCGGCCTGGAGCATCCGGCGATCATCGGTGTCCACGACGTCGTGGAGGAGCCCGGCGGCGACATCTGGATGATCATGGAATTCATCCGGGGACGGTCGCTGCAGGACGCGGCGGCAGGTCAGGGGCTGCCGGTCGCGCAGGTCGCCCGGATCGGGGTGGCGCTGCTCGGCGCGCTCGCCACCGCGCACCGGGCGGGCATCATGCACCGGGACGTCAAGCCAGCGAACGTGCTGATCGCAGAGAACGGCCGTACCGTCCTCACCGACTTCGGGATCGCCGCGGTCGCCGACGCCACCAGCACGCTGACGGCCTCGGGGGTGGTCATCGGATCCGCCGGGTACGTCGCGCCGGAACGCTACGACCGGGGCATCAACAGACCCGAGTCCGACCTGTGGTCGCTGGGCGCCACCCTGTACTACGCGGCGGAAGGTAAGCGGGCGTACCCGGCGGACAGCATGCAGCACCTGATCGGCCGGCTGTTCAGCGGGCACATCCCCGAGTTCGAGAGGTCGGGTCCGCTGGCGCCGGTGATCGAGGGGCTCCTCCAGCGCGACATCAGCGACCGCTGCGACGCCGCCACCGCCGAAAAGAACCTCAAAGCGATCGCCGACGGGCACACGACGCTGCCGAAGGTCCCCGCCCGGGACCAGAACCCGACCACGGTCCCCGACACCGGGACCGGCACTGTCCCCAACACCGCAAGCGCCGCCGGAAAGAACGCCGGAGTGATGAAGGTCGCGTCCACACGGGCCGGCAAGGTCGTGGGGCCCGTGGCGGGGATCGGTCTCTGGCTCCTGGTCCTGAACCCCGGCGGCGTCCGCGACCGCGCCTTCGAAATCTTCGACCACTCCGCGTTCGCCACCACCCCGCCCAACGTCTGCGTCGACGTGAACGAGAAGGCCAGAGACCTCGCAGGCACCTCGTCTGCCTTCACCCGCGAGGACCTCAAGCAGAACATGTTCTCCAAGAAGGTCGGCTGGAAGGACGGCTACAGCTGCGTCTGGAGCAACGGCGACAGCGGGCCCTCGTTTCTCTCCCCGGTCGTGATCACCGTCGACCGGTACGACTCGTCTCGCGCGGCGCAGAAGTCGATGGGCGCCCTACCGAAGATTGCAGACGGACAAAAGGACATCAGGGTCGACAACATTCGGGTGACCGTTCGATGCCAGGGCGGCGGCGGACGGATCTCCGACCCACGAGGCTGCGCCGAGGAACTCGCCGCCGCCGCCAAGTCCGGTATCCAGGCCCAGCGGCCCTGAGAAAGGCGTGCCGGTAAGAACCGTGTCAGGAGCCCGCAACAAGCCCGAGGCGGCGGATCAGTGCGGCCAGAGCTGGTGAGCCCGGCGGGGCCGCGTGGCTGGTTGCCGGGCGTCCTCTGCTGTTGAGCAGCCGTGATGCGAGTGGCGTACCCCCGGTACGCCTTGCGTTCGGCCGGCCCGGACGGAGGCGCCGGAGTCGATCAGCGGCCGGTCGCGCCGCAGGCCGGGGACGTCGCCGCGGCGAGCATGCCGAGGCCCGGCGCCGCCGCTGCCTGGCGAGGTGAGTCATCGGCGGAGGAGCGGAGCGTCCGGTACCCGCGTGCCACGGTCGACGTCCTCGAACAGCGCGGCAGCGCGTTCGGCGGTGGCGAGGGCCCAGCGGCCGGTGCTGAGCAGTCCCAGGCCCACCACGCCCGCGCCCAGCCCGGCCACCATCCACCACACGCCGTGCGCCGCGTCGGTGAACTCGCGGCCGGTCGTCGAGCCCACGATCGTTCCGGAGATCGCGACGCCCAGGGTGGTACCGGCCTGCCGTCCGGAGGAGGCCAGCGAGGCGGCAACCCCGGCCATCGAGGCGGGCATTCCGGAGACCGCGGTGTTGGTGATGGGCGGGTTGACGGTGCCCAGGAAGACACCGAACAGCAGGTAGGCCCCGAGCACGACCGGGATCGGGCTGGACGGTACGAGCAGGAGCGACGCGCCGCCGCCCAGCGCCAGCGCGGTCCCGGCGACCACCAGCGGCAGGCGAGGTCCGCGGGTGGCGATCAGCCGCCCGACGCGCGGGGACAGGACCACGACCAGAAGCCCGACCGGGAGCATGCACAGGCCCGCCGCCAGTGCCGGCATGCCCCGGACGTCCTGGAGGTACTGGGTGGTCACGAACAGGAACGCGCCGAACCCGCACAGGGCCCACAGCGCCATCAGGATCGCCGCGCTGAACGGCACACTGCGGAACAGTCGCAGCTCCAGCAGCGGGTCTTCGCGCCGCGACTCGTACCCGATGATGGCGGCCAGGCCGGCCGCGGCCACGGCGAGCAGGCCGAGGATGAGCGGCGACGTCCAGCCCGCCTCACGTGCCTCGATGATCGCGTACACCACGCTGCCCAGCGTCGCGACGACCAGGACCTGCCCGATCGGGTCGAAGCGGCGTGCCCTGGCGGCTCGCGACTCGGGCACGTACAGCGCCACCCCGACCACCGCGGCGGCCACGACCGGAACGTTCACCCAGAAGACCGAGCGCCAGCCGAAGCCGTCCACCAGGGCGCCCCCCAGGATCGGTCCCAGCGCCAGCGCCAGTCCCGACATCGAGCCGAAGACGCCGATGGCCCTGGCCCGCTCGGCTCTGTCGGGGAACGCCGCGACGACGATCGCCATCGCCACCGGATTGAGCATGGTGCCGCCCACGGCCTGCAGCACACGCGCCGCGATCAACCACTCGATGCCGGGCGCCAGGCCGCACAGCAGCGACCCGATCCCGAACGTGGCCAGCCCGGCCTGGAAGACGCGCCGGCGCCCGATCCGGTCGGCCGTCGACCCGGCCATCACCAGGAAGCCCGACAGCACCAGGGTGTAGGCGTCGACCGTCCACTGCAGGCGCGACACCGAGGCGTGCAGGTCGTGACGTATCGCCGGCAGCGCCACGTTGACGATGGAGATGTCCATCACCACCACGACGACGCTGGCGCAGCAGATCGCGAGCACCAGAAGCCGGCCACGCCGGCTGAGCTCTGAAGAGATCATGTCCGTGACGTTAGAATTTAGAGCGTGCTCGAAGTCAACACCGCCATCCCCGCCGCGGGCCTGAGCATCGCCGAGGCCGCCGCGCGCACCGGGGTCAGCGTCCACACCCTCCGCTACTACGAGCGCGCCGGCCTGGTCGTCACCGCCATCGACCGCACCGCCACCGGCCGCCGCCGCTACCATCGGCTCGACCTTGAGTGGATCACGGTGTGCACCCGGCTGCGCGCCACCGGCATGCCCATCAGCGGCATCCGCCGCTACGCCGAGCTCGTCGCCGCGGGTCCGGGCAACGAGAAGGAACGGCTGGCCCTCCTGGAGGCCCACCGGGCCGACGTCCGCGCCAGGCTCGCCGAGATCCAGACCAGCCTCGAACTCATCGACCACAAGATCGGCGTCTACCGAGGCCGCCTGGAGGCCGGCGACGCCGACCGCCTCTGGGCCCCCGTGCCCGAGCGGACCTGGCAAGCCGAGTAGTTCCCCCTTCCCCGGCACCCTTGCTGCACCGAACGGGTGCGTGCGGCGTCGCCCCTGCTCAGACGAGTCGTTGACGATGGCACCATCTCCCAAGTAGGCCGGTGTGTCGTTGTACCGGCCGTCGAGCTCGGGGAGGTCGCCCTCGATATAACTCGCAGGCACACCGGAGATGGTCTTGGCCTGAGCCGCGAGCGCCCGACGGCCTTGTTCACGGCGGCGGGGAGCTTGCCCTTCCAGCACACCTCGACCGACTTGGGCTGCAGGACGATATCCGCGAATCCGCCCTGTCCCGATTTCTCCGTGGCCCAGGAAATTTGGGAGGCGGCCTTCGGAACGGCCGCCGGACGGCCTCAGCCGCCTCCGCCTCCACCCCCACCGCCTGGCGCGGCCCCGGTGATGGCCTGCGTCTCCCGGTCGAGCATCTCCTGGAGTGGGACGTCGTCGCAGTTGCCGAGGACGACACCGACCCAGCCGGTGTTCGGGTAGATGGTCCAGTTGGCGGCGACACCGGGATTGGCTCCGGCGCGCTGGTACCTCCACTGGCCCTTGGTGATGGTGGCCGTGATCCCGTACGCGCCGAACGACACGGGGCCGTGCGGGATCTTGGCTCCGGTGAGCACGTCGGCCCACGGACGGTCCAAGAGCGTGCCGTCCTGCAGCGCGCGTGCGAACCGGACCAGATCCGGCGCCGTCGCGAAGCCGCCGTCCCCCGGGGCGTCGATGAAGGCGCGCCCGGGGTTCTTGCCGAGGACGTTCGCGCCCGGACTGCTCTTGTCGAGGTTGCGGAGGGCGTCGAGCCGGGTGCCGTCCTGCATCGTCATGTACGGGTGCGCGAGGTGCTTGTCGGTGAGCCACTGCGGCCGGGTGTAGAAGGCCGAGCCGGTCATGCGGGCGGGCTTGAAGATGTTCTCCTGGACGTAGTCCCAGTACGTCGTGCCGGACACGGCCTCCACGATCAGCGCCGCGATGGTGACCTCCGCCTGCGCGTGGGCGGTGTCGGGAACGCCCGGGACGCCCACCGGTCGCGCCTGCCGAGCGCGTCGGGTGTAGTCGGCGTGCACCTCCTTCCGGCTCTGGAAGACGTGTCGCACGTTCTCTCCCGGGCTGTCCAGGCCGGAAGTGCCGGAGAGCAGGTGATGGACGGTCACGCGGTCGGCGACGTTCGCGGCGAAGCCCTTCAGGTGGGTGCCCAGCGTGTCCGCCAGCTTCACCCTGCCCTGCTGCGCCAGTTGCAGGAGGGCCACCGCGTGGAACGGCTTGCCCGCCGAGCTGAGGCTGAACGCGATGCCCTCGTGATTGCGGATCCCCTTCTCTTTGTCGGCCATGCCGTAGCTGCGGGACAGCACCGTCCGGCCGTGGTGCGACAACAGCACCACGCCGGAGAACCTGCCTTCGGCGGCGAGCTTCGCCACGTACCGGTCGTAGGCTCCGCCGGGACGGGCGTCCGGCGGGATCTCGGGGCCGGTGGGAGCCGGACGGGCCTGCCCCGCGGCCACGGCGTCTTCGGATCGAAAGCCCATGAGCGGGACGGCGCCGGCGGCCACCACGCCGCCCGCCGCCAAGCCGCCCCACCCGAGCAGCCGCCGCCGATTGACGCGGCGGACGGAATCCGAGTCCATGATCACGGTCCTCTCCTGGTCAACGAACCGACCGTTGCGAAACTGCTGCGGTCCATGGCCCAGTGAAGACGGAACGCTGTTGCCGTGGCGTACGCGACTTCTGATATGCCCGCGATACATCGAAGCCCCGGAGCCCAAGCCGGAGGCCAGTGAGCGGGAAAGAACTGGCGGGCCGTCCGGACTGGCGCCGGGAAACCGGATCGCTTCGCCGCGACCCATGTGCGACGGTTGCTGCGTGCCCCAACCGACCTTGCGCACCGACCGCCTGCTGCTGGTCCCGCTCGCCGACCGGCACCTCGATCTGGAGGTTCGGCTCGACTCGGACCCGGAGGTGCTGCGCTATCTCGATGCGCGCCTGCCGACCAGGGACGAGGTGGTCGCCTCCCATCATCGGCGGATGGCCATGGCGGACAAGGTGGACGGCCTGGGCTTCTGGATGGCCTTCGCCTCCTCCGACGCCGACACCGATGCCGACGTCGATGCCGCCGTGACGGGCGAACGAGGCGCCGCGCCGCCGGACCGGGAGGAGGACGGCGAGTTCGTCGGACTCATGATGCTGCCGCCCGCGCACGGACCCGATCAGCCCGACGACCCGTCCGTCTCGGATCTGGGGTATCGCCTCGTCCGAAGGCACTGGCGGCGAGGGTTCGCCAGCGAGGCGTCCCGCGCTCTTCTGCGGCATGCCTTCGACACGGTCGGGCAGAGCCGCGTGATCGCGCAGACCATGGCCGTCAACGCCGGATCCAGAGGGGTGATGCGGGCCATCGGCATGAGGTACGTCCGCACGTACCACCCGCAGTTCGACGATCCGCTGCCGGGCACGCATCTGGGCGAGGTCGAGTACGAGATGACTCGCGCCATGTGGGAGGGAATCCGCGAATGAACGCCGCCGGCCTGTCGTTCGTCGGCGCGTTCCCGCGACGAGGGCAGACCGGCGGCGTCTGGACGGGGCTACCGCTCGGAGGAGGCCAGGACCGGGCTGTTGTGGTAGGCGGCGATCAGCCATCGGGCGTCGCGCTTCTCGAAGACCCAGGTGGCGTTCACCTTGCGGCGGTCATCGGTGATCTCGGATTCGCCGGGGAAGAGGATGGCGGATTCGCTGACGACGATCGCGGCGTCCTGGCCGAGGAAGCGGATGCTGAGCTGCTTGTTCTGGGTGGAGCTGCCCTTGAGGGAGCCAGCGAAGCCCTGGGCCATGCTCTGGCGGATCGCCTCCCGGCCGTCGCGGAGCGAGCCGGGCAGGATGGCGGTCGCGTCGGTGGTGTAGTCGGCGACCATGCCGTCGGCGTCGCCGGCCGCCCACGCCCTGTAGGAGTCGGCGAGCACGGCCTGGATCGCGGCCTCGTCCTCGACACGGGTGTTCGACATCGGGTTCTCCCTCGTGATCGGCTCGGCCGGGGTGTTCCGGTGAGCTCGCCGATACATACCGAGGGACCGGGCCGAACTCATCGCGCCGTCGTCAGGGAATTTCGGCGGGCAGGCCGAAGGCCGCGAAGATCTCGGCCCCTTGGAACACCGAGTTGCGGTCGATGCCCTCGGCCGTGACGGTGAAGACCTGGAGTGTGTGCGCCTGGTGCACGTCGCCGACGCGCCGGTAGGCGGCGAACCCGGGCTGGCCGCCGTTGGCGGTGACCTCCCTGAGAAGCCATTCCGTCCCGGCGGCGTCGAACACCCAGTTCATGAACAGGCCGTAGTTCGCGCGTCCGGTGAACCAGTTGAGCATCGGCGGCATCTCCATGAGGACGTCCTCGGTGACCAGCCGCTTGATGGCCTCGACGTCGGCGGCCTCGAACGCCTTCATGTAGCGCTCGACCCAGGTGCGCTGCTCGGCCGCGGACGGCTCGCCGACCAGTTCCTGCCGGATGCCGGTTTCGCGCAGGCGGGCACGCGCCCGCTGCAGGGAGCTGTTCACCGACGCGACGGTGGTGTCCAGGATCTCCGCCGTCTCGGACGCCGAGAAGCTGAGCACGTCGCGCAGGATCAGCGTGCCGCGCTGCCGCGCCGACAGGTGCTGCAGCGCGGACGCGAAGGCCAGTCGCAGGCTGCTGCGGTCGATCACGGTCACGGCCGGGTCGTCCGCCCCGAGCAGCGAGTCCGGCAGGGGCTGGAGCCAGGCGTGCTCCCCTGGGACGAGCGGAGCGAGCGGATCCGACTCGGCCACCAGTCCGGACGGCAGCGGCCTGCCGCCGCGAGACTTCAGCGCGGTCAGGCAGGCGTTCGTCGCGATCCGGTACAGCCAGGTCCGGAGCGAGCCGCGCGTCTCGTCGTACTGTTCCCGGGCCCGCCACGCCCGCAGCCACGTCTCCTGAACGAGGTCCTCGGCGTCGTGGACCGACCCGAGCATCCGGTAGCAGTACGCGAACAGCTCCGTCCGGAACGGCTCGATCCGGCGATCGAAGCCTTCCTCCCCTGACATTCCCGCCACGCCCCTTCCGCACCGCCGCCGCGACCGTTGGGCGGGCAGATCACCTTACGGTTTGCGGGGCGCTCGTGAACGCGGACCGCTCAGGCTGTCGCGGTGGCGGAGGCAGTGGCGGAGGCGAGGATGGTGTCCAGGACGCCGGGGAAGCGCGCTTCGAGCTCATCGCGTCGGAGCGTCATGTAGCGGGCTTTTCCTTCCGCGCGGGTCACGGTGAGGCCCGCCTCCCGCAGGACGCGCCAGTGGTTGGAGAGCGTGGAACGGGGGACGTCCAGGTCGTCCGGGCTGCAGGCGACCTCGCCGCCGGCCGCCAGCCGCCGCACGAGTTCCAGCCGGACGGGGTCGGCGAGCGCGTGCAGCACGGCGACCAGTTCCAGGTTCGTCGTCGTGGGCCGGGCCGGCGTCCGCATCCCGCTCTCCTCGCTTCTCACCGGGTTGACAGGGTCCGCTCGGCACAGCATACGATCATTTTCTCGTTTCGGAAATAACGAAATGATCATGGAGGCACCATGGCGGTCCGCACCACCTACGCACGCGTCTACGTCGACAGCCTGGACACCGCGCTGCCCACCTTCGAGGCGCTCACGTCCACCAGGCCGAACCTCCGCTTCCCCTACCGGGACGTGGAGCTGGCGAGCATCGGCGGCTACCTGCTGGTCGCGGGGCCCCCGGAGGCGTTGGCCCCGTACCGCAACGTCCAGGCCACCACGATCGTGGACGACCTGGACGACGTCCTCGCGCTTGTCGAGCGCGTGGGAGGCGACATCCTCGACGGCCCCAACGACGTCCCCACCGGACGCAACCTCACGGTCAGCCACCCAGGCGGCGCCGTCATCGAGTACGTCGAGTTCGAGACCACCAAGGTCGAGGCCCAAGCGGCCCGATAGCGCCGCCCGACACCGGCAAGCCGACCCCGGCCGACATTCCGCCTCGCGCTACAGCGTCCCTCCGGACAGCGCATCGGAGGCGCCACCCGGCTGGTCCGTCAGCAGGTGCAAGTCCTGGACGGGTACCTCCACGCGCTGGTCGTGTTTGTCGACGAGCCAGCGGTCGATGTCCAGAAGCCACCAGTTGCGGACCTGCACCATGTAGAACCTTCGTGGCCCCGTGCCGTGGAATTCGGACTGCGGCAGGAGCCATTCACGCCGAGTGTTCTCGTCGGGGAAGTTGAGTTCGTAGTAGGTGCGGTGGACCTGCGCCAATTGGTCGGGCCCCACGGCGAGGCAGTGTCCGGTGAACTGGGCCCCGTCCAGGCCGAATCCGGGAAGTCCGGTCATGTAGATCGAGCCGGACACGAGGGGGTTGTTCGCCACATTGCGGGAGTGGCGGGCGGTGTGCAGGGAGTAGTAGAGGAGCCTGAGGGGCCGGTAGAGGGCGACGAAGTTGACGGTCGAGGCCCATGGTTCGTCGCCGTCGGTGGTGGCCAGGGTCATGAAGCGGGCGTTGGCCAGCAGGTGGTGGCTGCGCTGGACGAGTTCGTCGCTGTCGGCCATGCTCACTCCCCGCGGGGACGGTCGAAGCCGAGGGCGACCGGCGGGTCGCTGTGCAGGGCGGCATCGAGGATCTGCCACCAGGTTCCCTGTTCCGTGCGGCGTTCCTCCCAGGCGGGGTCGTGGCTTCGCTCCGCCAGCCGGCGGCGGTAGCGGCCCCAGGCCGCTTCGTCGGCGAAGGTGACGGTGTGCTCGAGCGTGTGGACGTCCGATCCGACGGTGCGCACCGTCCACCTCGTGGCAAGGACGGTGTCGAGGCCCTCGTAGAACCACTTCTCGCGTTCCTGTGCCCAGTTCCAGAACGCGCGCGGGTCGGCCTCGGCGGCAGGAGTGAGCTTGAGGCGGTAGACGAGGTAAAGCACAGGGATCCTCCTGTTCAGGATGCGGAAGGAGGTTGAGCGACCCAGTCGTCCCAGCCGCGGCTGAGGACGTGGGGTCGGCCGGCGAGCCGGTCCCGCCACTGCCGGGCCGTTTCGTGGTTGAAGGCGGCGGCGCGCTGGGGGCTGCACACCTCGCGGCCCAGGGCGATGACGACGGCGGCGAGCGGGGAAAGTACCGCGCCCCGACGGGCCTTGACGTCCCAGGCCGACACCGCCAGCCGGTAGCGGCGCAGGTCGTGGACGGCGGCGTAGTCCAGGGGGACGCAGTAGGTCAGGACGAAGTACTCGCAGGCCGGCTTGGCATTGCGGTAGTCGAAGCCGTAGTAGCGCGCGTAGAGGCGGTCATGGTGGGTGTAGCAGACGGTCACGGCCACCGGCCGCCCGTCGCGGATCCCGAAGAAGCCGACGGCCTGGCCGAGGACACCGCTGCGACGCTGGGCCGCGAAGGAGCGGCGCATCCAGCCGGGGTCCGCGGTACCGCCGTGGCGGGCCCGGTTCTGGGTGATCAGGTCCGCCGCCCACCGGGAGGTTTCTCCGGTCAGCGCCAGCCACTCGACACTCGTCCCGGCCCGCTCGCAAGCGCGCAGTTCCGCGCGGCGCCGGGTGCGGTCGGCCTGCGGCATGCCCGCGAGGTGTTCCGCGAACCCGCCCGCGGGCAGGTCCATGGCGGCGTCCGCGTCGTGCAGCAGGACGGTGGCGCGGGGATGGGCCCGGGCCAGATCTCTCGCGTCCGCTGCGGCCAGGTAGGGCATGATCAGCCCGGCCGCGCCTTTGGACGTGGCCACCGTCTGCGCGCCGTGAAGGAGCGCGGCGAGCGCGCGGTCGCGCCACGGACCGCGAGGGCACAGGAGTTCGTTGTACACCGAGCGCCTTGCGCCCAGCCACAGCCAGTCGTCGGGCCAGGCGGCGGCCAGGCCTGGGAACAGGTCCGGCGGGCAGAACAGGCCTGGTGCGCCGGTGTCGCCGGGCCATGTGGGCATGGCTCCCAGCAGAATGCCGTCGCCGGTCGTCGCGGACACGACGGCCTCGCTGCCGTGGGCGAGTTCGAGGGCGTGCAGCCAGCGGTGGCTGTTGTAGAAGTTGTCGGGCCCCACCAGCGCGTCCCAGTCCTCACGCGGGATGGCGCCGACACCGGCGCTGGTCTGCACGCGGACACGCCCGGGCGGTGAGCACCGCCTACGCGGAACGTCGGCCGAGGCGGATGCCGAGTCGCGTCGGTAGCGGTCCGCGGCACTGCTGATGGTGTCGCGGGGCTCAGCGTTCATCTGCGCGCACCGATCGCTTTCGGCAGTCGATGATCACGGTGTGCGGATGGGCGAGGTAGTCGTTCCAGAACGCGGCGCCGTGTTCGGCGATGCCCTCCTCGCTCACCACGGGATCACTGAACCGCGGGGAGGTGAAGCCGGCTTCTCGCAGGGCGTCCTCCAGGGCGGCCCTGCTCCAGTAGCGGGCGGTGATGTCGTGGTCGCGGCCGTTGAACCGCAGGTTCAGGGAGACCGGCGAGCCGTCCGCGAGCGGCTCCACGGCGGTCATCCGGAAGCCGTAGGGCGCGTAGGAGACGGCACCGGACCGGAAACAGGGATGGATCGGCAGCGTCACGAAGCGTCCGCCCGGACGCAGCGCCCGCGCGGCGGTCGCGCACAGGCCACCGAGTTCGGCACGGGTCGCCGCGTACGGCAGCACGTACACCCCCAGCACCAGGTCGAAGGCACCCGCGAGGCGGTCGGGGAGGTCGCCGAGGAAGTACTCGACACCCAGTGGGTGAGCGGCCTCCCGGGCACGGGCGTGGGCGATCATGCCCTCGGAGACGTCCAGGCCGCTCACGCGGGCGGCTCCGCGCTGTCGGACCAGCCGGGTGTAGGCGCCCGATCCGCAGCCCAGGTCGAGCACCGCCGCGCCGCGGACGTCGCCGAGGACGCCGAGGACGCTGGGTGTCTCCAGGAAGACGCGGAAAGGGGTGGTGGTGAAGTCGTCGTAGGTGTCGGGGAGCGTGTCGAACTGATTGGCCATCCGGCGGACCGCCGCTCCACGCCGCCGGAGTCAGGGGGAATTCACGGACTCCGGCGGCGCTTCTACTCGTGGTTCTGTTCGGGTGCTCAGGAGCCCACGTTGATCGGGCCGATGAGCCAGTTACCCGGAGCGTCCATATCGTCGCTCAGGTAGAATTCGGTGATCGCCGTCCGGAATTCCTCGTGGCTGATCGCCCCGCTGCCGTCCCGGTCGAGTCGCCGGAAGGCGTCCTTGGAGTGCTTCGGCGGAACGCCGAGCTCGTTGTACATGCGGACGTACTCGTCGCGGCTCAGCATGCCGTCGGCGTTGGTGTCGAGCGCCCGCATCAGGGCGTCGGCGATGGCCAGCACCGCGTCCCCGAAGTGCTCCCGACTGGTGACGTTGGCCTGCATGACGGTCAGGAACTCGGGGCGGGTGACCCGGCCGTCGCCGTCGGTGTCGCCGTGCGCCAGCAGCACCCGCCACCACTTCTCGAACGCGCCGCGCATCGCGGCGGCGTTCGCCTGGTCGTCGCTCGTGTCCAGGGCGGCGAAAAGATCGCCCATCGCCTGGAAGTCGTCGTGTGTGAGGAGGCCGTCACCTCCCTGGTCGAACCAGTCGAACAGCATATCGAACTTCTGGTGCTTCACGGGGGTCGACACCATTTCTTCCTTTCCGCACTCGACTGGAGTCTGACGACTCCCTTCGGATCGTCAAAACGTTAACATCGAACCCAATGCCGAGTGGGGCGGATCATTCATCGCCATTTCGGACGAATATTCACGATATGGGCGCGCCGGTAGTTCCCTTTTCTGTGGTTACCGGGTCCAGTGGCTCATGGAAAAGGTGACCGATCCGGCACCGGTCGGCAACCCACATCGAAATGATCGGCCACCGGACACCTGGGACGACTCCGCCGAATGAGGACAGATCCCTTCAGAAAGCGGGTTGGTGGTCCCGGCTCATCGAGAGCGTGACGCAGAGGAGGGGGCGCGGTCGCGTGGGCCGAGCATCTTGAGGACGGTGCCGGGCGGTCCCCATCCGGCTTCGTTCGGCTCGGAGCCCACGACGACGCCCATTCGCGTGGTGGGCTCCCAGTACTCGGCACAGTCCGCGTTGGCGGACGGGCATGCCTCCAGCGCGAAGCCGCGAACCTGCACGGCGGCGCGCAGGTCATCGAAGTCCCGTCGGGGACGGAACGGCCCGTACCGCTCCACGAGTGCGGACTCGAGCCGCTTGCCGCCGGTCAGCCACGGCAGCCGATGGGTCTGAGCACCGAAGTAGGCGACCCGCCAAACGTCCCCCGGCCCGGAAGGCGCGGGCGAGGACGGGCAGCCACGCGGGGGCGTCGTGAGGGTGAGGTCAGAGTGGCTTCTGGGGTTGGGGAGGTTCGAGGTGCCGGTGGGGTGGGATGACACTCAGCGGCAGTCGGCTACGGAGAGTCAGGGGCCGGTCGGGTTCCGTCTTCACCGATGCGTTGGACACACCCTCGATGCCCGATGGAGGTCTTATGAACAGGTCCTCGACCGTGACGACCATGGTCGCCGGTGCCGTCGCGTGCGCGGCGCTGGCCGCGTCCGCCCCCTCGGCGTACTCGTTCGGGACGCTCACCGACAAGTTCGGGCAGCGCGCCGAGCACGAGCGCATCACCCGCGCCGCCCTGGCCTGTCCGCACGGGAAGGCGAGCGACAACTACTGCTTCGAGCCCGACTCGCTGAGCGAGCTGGCCGGGGCGCGCGGCAAGGGCGGCGCCATCGGCGCGCCCGACCTCGGCAGGGAGGTGTTCAGGCAGGAGGCGCACTGCGACAACGCGGACTACCTCGCGCAGAGCGGGTATCCGCAGAGCCGCGCGGACGCCAGCAAACACCTGCTGGGCTGCGTCGATCATGCGCGCGAGCGCATGGAGAACGCGGCGACCGAGGCCGCCCGCCTGCTGAACGGCAAGGGCGCGGTCGACTCCAAGCAGGTCGGCCTTTCCGTCCGCTGCGTGTTCAACCAGAGCCGGGGACGCGCCAAGTGCGACGCGATCGAGCAGTTCGGCCGGGGCCTGCACGCCGTCCAGGACTTCTACTCGCACAGCAACTGGGCCGACCAGGCGGGGTCCGGTCCGATCAGCGTGACCAACCCGCCCGGCCGCCGGCGCACCGACCTCTTCCCCTTGTTCCGCCTCTTCTCCGGCTCCCGGCCGACGCCCGGCGACGTCCCTCAGGATCTCACCACCGGCTGCTTCGACGAGGAGGCCGCCGGGTCGGGTGAGAAGCGCGGCTGCTCGCACGGAAAGCGCATCAGGCACCACGCGCTCAACAAGGACCTGGGGCTGATCGACCCGGCGACCGGGCACACGTCCGACCCGCGCACCGATCGGGGCCGGATCGGCACCAACTTCTCCGCCGCCGTCACCCTCGCCATCGCCGACACGCGCCGCCAGTGGCGGGACCTGGTGCACGCGCTGGAGCAGCGCTACCCCGGCGGCAAGGGCGCCCGGATGGCCTGCGCCATCACCCACGACCACCCGACCAAAGACTGCCGGTGACAGCGCACGCCGTCGACCCAGCGCACGAGCGTTCGCGCTGACGGCCAAGGCGTCGCGGAATCCCCCTAGTGTGCGGACGTCTTCCGTCAGGTCGGCGCAATAGCCTCGTGGCCCGCAGCCGCAGCGCCGCGGCTGCGGGTGTCAGGCGGACTCGTCGCGGACGCGTCGGTACCGCTCGTAGACCACCCGCGAGGCGAACGTCCTGGTTTCGAGCAGGTCCAGCTGGACGTTCTCGGTGACCGGCGGCAGGTAGGGCGTGCCCCCGCCGACGAGGACCGGATAGCGGAACATGTGCAGTTCGTCGACGAGGCCGAGTTCGATCGCCTCCGCCGCCAGGGTCGCGCCTCCGATCGAGACGTTCCTGTCCGTCGCGTCGAGCGCCCCGGCGGCCTCGTCCGCCAGCGACGCCTTGGCGAGACGGGCGTTGCCCTGGACGCTGTCGAGGCTGCGGCTGAAGACGATCTTCGGGAGCGCGGACCAGGCGTCGGCGAAGGCCGACCTGAGGTCGTCCACGCGCATCGACGGGTCGGTCTCCCAGGGAAGCATGGTCTCGTAGAGCCTCCGGCCGCACAGGTAGAGGCCGAGCCCCTCCACCTGAGCGAGGTGGACACGGAACACCTCGTCGATCGGGGACGTCCAGTCCAACCCGCCCTGTCGGTCGGTGACGTAGCCGTCCACGGAGATGTTCATCGAATAGATCAGCACTGCTTCACGTCCTTCGGCAGGGGACTCCTCATGGCGGTGCCGCGCCTCCCGAGCGATCGTAGGGGCCGTGCCCCCGGCCGTGAGGGATCTCGAGGGAGCGGAGAAGAGTAGATGCACTTGCATCGAGTCTCCGCATGCGCAATAGTTGGTTTTGTTCAACCAACTATCCGGGGAGGGTGCGCGGATGGAACACGACGCGGTCGGTGACGACGGCCGGTCCCGTCCGAAGGGCGAGGCCGTGGACGGGGTGGCGGCGGCGCTGGCCACGGTCGGCAACTGGATGTTCTCCCCGACCACGCGGCGCCGGATCCTCGCGTCCTCCGGGCTGGAACTGTCCCTCGGTGACTACACCGTGCTCGCCCAGGTGTCGCTGCACGCGCCGGTGCGGCTGTCGGTCCTGGCGGAGCTGATGGAGGTGGACAAGTCCACGCTGTCACCGCCGGCCAAACGCCTGGAGGCGCGCGGCTACATCGAGCGGCGGCCCGACCCGGCCGACGCCCGCGCCCAGCTCGTGAGCGTCACCCGGGAGGGCAGGCTCGCGATCCGCCGGCTGTGGAAGGCGCGTGCGGACGCAGTCGCCGCCCTGCTGGCGGACTGGGAGGCGGCCGATGTCGAGCGACTGGCCTCGAGCCTCGGCGCGCTCAGCGAAGCGATCAAGAAGGGACGATGAACCCCGGCGAACCTGTGACGCCGTTTCCCTCATAGGGCCTGGTAGGTCTCTCACGTAGAAGTCCGGGCCAGCACTGGCCCGGTGAGCGGCAGCCTTCCTGTGCTGCTCGTTCTTTCCCGATTTCTCGCCGCGCCGTCTCGGGCGCGGGTGCCCGGACGCCTGATCCGCCTCCCCGGCCTGCGCGTCGCCGCAGTCCTCGCACGCCCTGTTCGGGGTGCGTCCACGGACGGCCTCAACGCCGTTTCCCACTTTTCCGACCAAGGAAGTGATCGCCATGCGTGCTGTCCTGCTGCACGAGTTCGGGCCGCCCGACCGGCTCCGCGTCGCCGACGTGCCGACGCCGGCGCCCGCGGCCGGCGAGGTCGCGGTTCAGGTGGCCGCGGCCGGTGTCCAGTTCCTGGAGACGCAGGTCCGCGCCGGGACGATGCGGGGCGTGCTCGGCGGCGCGCCTCTGCCGGTCGTCCTCGGCAAGGAGGTCGCCGGAGTGGTCTCCGAGGTCGGCCCGGGCGGTGACAGCGCCCTGCTCGGCGCGCGGGTTCTGGGCAGCACCGACGGCTTGGGCGGATATGCCGAGACCGCCGTCGTGCCCGTCGATGCGCTCGTCCCGGTCGGCGACGGCATCGAACTGCCCGAGGCCGTCGCGCTCTACCGGTACGGCGTCACGGCCCAGGGCCTGATCAGGGCGGCCCGCGTGACGGCGGGCGACCGCGTCCTGGTGCTCGCGGCGGCGGGTGCCGTCGGCACGCTTCTGGTGCAGCTCCTCGAGCGGTCCGGCGCGGTGGTCGTCGCGGCGGCGCGCGGCGAACGCAAGCTCGACCTCGTCGGCGGGCTGGGGGCCGACCACGTGGTCGACTACGCGCACCGCGACTGGACGGGCCGGGTCCGCCAAGCGGCGGGCGGATCGGTGGACGTGGTGTTCGACCATGTCGGCGGCGTGCTCGGACGCGAGGCGTTCGCGCTGCTCACGCCCGGCACCGGACGCCAGATCGTGTACGGCTTCTCCAGCGGCGCGCCCCTGGAGGCGCGACCCGAGGAACTGGTCGGGCGAGGCCTGACCCTGACCGGATTCAGCGCGGGACACATCTGGAGCAGGCCCGTCCTCGCCCGCGAACTGGTGGACGAGGTGCTGGCCCTGGGCTCGTCCGGGCGCCTCACGCCGGTCATCGGACAGCGCTTCCCCCTGGAGCGGGCGGCCGACGCCCACGCCGCCATCGAGGCGCGCGACACCGTCGGCAAGACCCTGCTCATCCCCTGATGGCATCCCCCGGTCCCGGCACACACCGGGGTCCGGCGGGTGGACGTTCACATCGGTCACTATCAAGGAGCACACCATGTCTTCTGTCCCCAAGGTCTTCGTCGCCGGTGCCACCGGGCTGCTCGGCGGCCGGATCGTCCGGGCGCTTCTCGACCGGGGAGCCCCCGTCCGGGCCCTCGTGCGGCCAGGAACCGACGAGGAGAAGAGGAACGCCCTGACCGCTCTGCGGGCCGACGGCCTGGAGGTGGTCGAGGGCGACATCAGCGACCCGGCCGAGCGGCTGGCCGAGGCCGTCGGCGATGCCGCGGCCGTGGTCTCGGCCGTCCAGGGCGGTCCCGAGGTGATCGTGGACGGCCAGGTCAACCTGGTGCGCGCCGCGGAGAAGGCGGGGGCGCGGCGGTTCGTCCCGTCCGACTTCGCGGTGGACGTGACCAAGATCGATGACGGCGACAACTTCATGATGGACTGGCGCCGCCGGGCCGCCGCCGCGTACGCGGACTCCCCGCTCGAAGTGGTCTCGGTGCTCAACGGCGCCTTCTACGAGGTGATGACCGGGTTCATGGGGCTCGTCGACTGGGAGCAGGGCACCCTGTCCCACTGGGGGGACCCCGACCAGCCGATCGACATCACCTCGGTGGCCGACACCGCCGCCTACACCGCCGCCGCCGTCCTCGACCCGGACGCCACCGGGACGCTGCGGTTCGCCGGTGAGGTCACCTCGATGCGCCGGTTCCACGAGGACGTGCAGCGCGGTTCCGGCCGCACCCTGCGCCTGCGCCACCTGGGCAGCGCCGACGACCTGCGCGCGGAGATCGCCCGCCAGGCGTCGCTCACGTCCAACCCGTTCGACTACGTGGCGCTGCAGTACCAGTGGTGCATGGTGAGCGGGAAGGCCAAGTTCGACACCCTGGACAACGCGCGGTACCCGGAGGTCACGCCCCAGTCGCTGGCCGACTTCGTCCGCGCGACCACGTCCGCGAGCTGACCGGAGGTGACAGGGCCGGGCGGACGCGTACTCCCGCGTCCGCCCGGCTCCTCCGCGTGGCGACGGGCCGTTTACCTCGTCCCGCCGTACGCGGACTGCCCGCCATCGGCCTGCGGGCGTGCCGGCGCTGTGGACCTCAGCCGGATCGCTTGGCTGCCGCTTCGGCCTGGAGGGCCTGGATGAGCGTGGCGACGTGCGGGTGGTCGCGGCGGCGGTCGATCGTGGCCACGCCGATGTGGCGCGTGGGAGCCGGCGGCCTGATCGGGACGGTGCGCAGGCCCGGCACCCGCGGCGCCAGCGCGATGGCGGGGATCAGGGATATGCCCATCCCCGCCCCGACCAGGGAGCGGGCGAAGAAGTAGTCGGTGGTGGTGCCGCGCACCTGCGGGTCGAAGCCGGCGCCCTCGGCGTAGCGGCGGAGGAACGCCTCGGTCTTGAGGCAGCCCAGCACCCAGGGCTCGTCCGCGAGCTCGGCGAGGTCGAGGTCGTCGCGGTCGGCGAGGAGGTGGTCCTCGCGCAGGACGACGTGGAGGGGGTCGTCCAGGAGCGGCGTCCACCGGAGGGTCCGGCCGTGCCGGCCGGGCACGGGGCCGTCGAAGGAGTAGGCGAGGGCGAGGTCCACGGCGCCCTGGCGGACCAGGGGCAGCCCGGTCTCGGGCTCGTGCTCCTTGACGTGCAGGACGGTGTCGGGATGGGCCGCCGTGAGCCGCTGCAGCGCGCCCGGGAGGAGCAGCCTGCCGCCGCTGGTGAAGGTGGCGATGGTGAGCTGGGTCCGTCCGGTGCCGAGGCGGTCGACCCGCCGCCTCGCGTGTTCCAGCTCGGCGGTGACCGACTCGGCCGCGTTGAACATGATCTGCCCGGCCGGGGTGAGGACGACCCCGCGCGTGCTGCGGGTGACGACCTGGGTGCCGAGGCTGCGTTCGAGGGCCGCCACGTGCTGGGACACGGCCGAGGGCGTGAGGCGAAGGGCGGTGGCCGCCCGGTTGAAGCTCCCGTGTTCCGCCACCGCCCGCAGGACGCGGAGCCGCTGCACATCGATCAACGGTTTTCCTTAACACCCGTCCAGCAGATCATCACTTCTGCTGGCGACTCTAGGCCTCCAGGATAGGGGCATGCAACGAACGATCTGCGTCATCGGCGGAAGCCGCTACTTCGGCAAGCTGCTGGTCACGCGCCTGCGCGACGCCGGCCACCGGGTCACCGTGGTCAACCGGGGCTCCGTCCGGCCGCCCGCCGGGGTCGAGCACCTCGTCGCCGACCGCGACGACGAGGCGGCTCTGACCGCCGCGCTCGGCACCCGCACGTTCGACGTGGTCGTGGACCAGGTCTGCTACACGCCGGTGCAGGCGGCCATCGCCGTCCGCGCGTTCACGGGCCGCACCCGCCGCTACGTCATGACCTCCACGATCGAGGTCTACAACCCGGCGACCGCCGCTCTCGCGGACGTCCCGGTGGGCACCCCGGTGCCCGAGGACGCGGTGGACCTCGCCGCCTGGCCGGTCTCGACGGACCTGCCGTGGCACGACGCCGCGTACCGGGAGGCGCAGTACGCCGAGGGCAAGCGCCAGGCCGAGGCCGTCTTCACCCGGACCGCCCCGTTCGCGTTCGCCTCCGTGCGCACCGCCCACGTGCTCGGTGGCGGCGCGCAGGAGTTCACCGGACGACTCGCGCACTATGTCCGGCGCATCATCCTGGGCGAGGAGATCGCCGTGCACGCCGGGGCCCTGCCCTCGGTCTTCGTCCACCACGAGGAAATGGCGGACCTGCTGCTGTGGGCGGCGACGGCGACCGACTTCACCGGCCCGCTCAACGCCTGCTCCGACGGCGCGCTCGACGTGCGCGAGCTGAGCGCGATCGTCGCCGCCCAGGTCGGACGGCAGCCCGTGTTCCGGACCGTCGCGCCGGGAGAGGCCGCTTCGCCGTTCTCCTTCGACCGCCACTACGCCATGGGCAACGCGCGTGCCAAGGCCCTCGGCTTCTCCTTCTCCCGGACAACCGACTGGTTGCCTGCCGCCGTCGCCGAAACCGCTGCCGCCGTCACCACCGTCTGAGAACAGGGCCACCATGCAGTACCGCCGCATCGGAAACGTCACCGTCAGCGCCATCGGCCTGGGCGCCATGCCGCTCTCCATCGAGAACCGTCCGGACGAGCGGCGCGCCATCGCCACCCTCCACGCCGCTCTGGACGCCGGCGTCACGCTGATCGACACCGCCGACAGCTACCACTGGCACGCCGGTGAGACGGGGCACAACGAACTCCTCATCGCCCGTGCGCTGGCGAGCCACGGCGGCGACACCTCGGACGTCCTGGTGGCGACCAAGGGCGGTCGCGGCCGTCCCGGCGACGGCGGCTGGACCGTCAACGGCGCCCCGGACCACCTGAAGCGCGCCGCCGAGGCGTCCGCCGAGCGGCTGGGCGTCGAGGCGATCGGCCTGTACCAGCTGCACAAGCCGGACCCCGACGTCCCGTGGGCGGAGTCGGTCGGGGCGCTGCGCGAGCTGCTCGACGCCGGGACGATCCGCGCCGCGGGGATCTCGAACGTGTCGGTCGACCAGATCCGCGAAGCCCAGGCGATCCTCGGGCACGGGCTCGTCTCGGTGCAGAACCGCTACTCCCCCGCCGTCCGCGACAGCGAGCCCGAGCTGCGGCTGAGCGCCGAGCTGGGGCTGGCGTTCCTGCCGTGGAGCCCGCTCGGCGGCATCTCCCGCAGTTCCCTCGACTCCCGCAGTTCCCTCGACGGCCCGTCCGGCGCGACCTCCGCGAACACCGCCTTCCACCAGGTGGCCGCCGAGCACGGTGTCAGCCCGCAGCAGGTCGTCCTGGCGTGGCTGCTGGCCCGCTCCCCGGTGGTGGTGCCGGTGCCGGGAGCCAGCCGTCCGGCCTCGATCCAGGACTCGGCGCGGGCCGTCCGGGTCAGGCTGAGCGCGGACGAGCTGGCCCGGCTCGACTCGGCCCTGCCGGGCTGACATGGGAAGGTCGCCCGGCGGTGGTGGAGGGGCGACCGCGTGGGGAGCGCGTTCCCGCCCCGGCGGCCGGGCCGCCGATTATTCTTCGCGGATGGCGATCACCACAGAGGTAGCAGACGCGGAACTGGCCGTCGCGGCGGCGCTCGCGGGGGCCACGGTCGTCCGCGAGATGTACGGGAAGCCCCTGGAGCGGATCGACAAGGGCGCCGGGGACTTCGCGACGGCCGCCGACGTGGCCGCGGAGAAGGCCATCCTGGACATGATCCGCGCGGCCAGGCCCGGTGACGCGCTGCTGGGCGAGGAGAGCGGACGCGAGGGCGCCGCCGACGCCGAGCGCACATGGCTGACCGACCCCTTGTGCGGGACGCTGAACTACGCGGCCCGCAGCATGCTGGTCGCGGTCAACGTCGCCCTGCGCACGCGCGACGGTCTCACGGCGGCGGCCTCCGCCGACCCGTTCAACGACGAGGTGTTCTGGACGGACGGGGAGCACGCCCACGTCCGCCACGACGGCGTCGACTCCAAGCTCGTGCCGTCGTCCGCGTCGGGGCTGGTGGACGTCAACCTCGATCCACCGTTCCCGAACGCGCCGCGGTTCCTCGCGGCGCGGCTGCTCGCCGACCCGGCGTTCATGGAGGCGTTCCGTCCGCGCGTCCTGTCCACCACGCTCGCCGTGGCCTGGGTCGCCGCCGGACGGCGGGCGGCCTACGTCACCGACGGCCATCTGCGGGACAGCGTGCACTTCGCCGCCGGGATCGCGGTGTGCCGCGCCGCCGGCTGCGTGGTCACCGACCTTGGGGGCGGGCCGCTGCACGACGGCGCGGGAGGGCTGATCGTCGCGGCCGACCACGAGACCCACGGCACGCTGCTGGGCATGGTCGGCCGCCAGGCAACGGCCGGTCGGTCCGCTCCGTAAGCCGCTCAGAGGCCGTCCTCAATCCCGCCGCTGATCGTTTTCAGGGTCGAGGACGACCACGACCGTCGCCGACATCCTGGGCCGTCCACCGCGTTCACTGCGGAAGTTCCTTGACGCGGACGAGCGGCGAACCGCCTGAGTCGGCGCGGGTCACTCCGTGCAACCGCCTGAGTCGGCGCGGGTCACTCCGTGCCGTCGGCGTCGGGTCCGGCGGTGTGGTCGGGCAGGTGCCGGGCCGTGGGAGGCGGGGCTTCGTCCGGCGTCCGTGCCTGCTGGTCGCGGGCGGGGTTGCCGCGTTCGAGCAGGTGGCCGCTGAGCTGCAGCGCCAGGTCGGTGACGACGCCCACCGCGGTGAGCGCCGCGCCCAGGGCGTAGCCGCCGACCAGGACCAGCACGGCGACGAAGGCCAGCATGGAGCCCAGCAGGACGACCGTGGTGATGATCGCGAAACGGGTCGATGGCGGTGGGGCGTCTCCTCGCGCACTCATTGGGATTCACCTCTCAGCGGTGTGTCGGTGGTGGACGGGTGCGGGGTCGGCTCGGGTGAGGAGCCCGGGGCCTCGCCGGTGAACCCGAGTTCGTCGGCGAGGATGAGGAACATCGCGTGCGACCACAGCAAGGGGGACGCGACCGGTCCCCACTTCTGGATCCACTGCAGGCGGTATTCGGGGTGCAGAAGGTGGTCCGGGACCTGCTCCGGCAGGTCGCCTCGGGCGTCGGCCTGGTCGGCGACCCAGTGGAGTTGCCGCCACGCCTTCTCGCGGGATCCGATGCGGGCGTAGTGCCAGCCGAGCAGGGCCGCCAGCAGGGGCCATTCGCCTCCGCCGTAGAAGGTGTCGGCGGCGTAGCGGTGCACTCCCCCGTGGGCGATGGTCTCCTCGACGGCTCGCAGCGTGCTCTCCGCGATGTCCCCCTCGGCGGGGACGAGCGCGAACGGGGTGAGGCAGGCGATGAGGCTGGCGTCCACGGCGCGACCGCCCAGCCATTTCGTCAGGTGCCCCTCGGCGATTCCCTCGCGCTGGACGACCTGCTGGATCTGGTCGCACACCGTCGAGCAGGTGCGGGCGAGTTCGGTGTCGAGCAGGCCGAGACGCAAGGCGCTTCGGAGACCGGCGTGAATGGCCGCCAGCGTGGAGGTATGGCGCTCTTCCGGATGCTCTTCCCACCAGTCGTAGCAGGGACGGTCCCAGAACCGGGCGAGATACCGAACGGTGAGAACGACGGCCTTCTGCCAGCGGCGGGGATCGCTCTGGTGACGGCGGGCGTGCTCACCGACCGTCCACAGCCACATGCCGTAGCCATCGAGTTGGAAGTCCCACCACTGCTCGTCGGATGTGTCGGCGTCGGTTCCGTCCAGGCGGTAGCGCGTCGGAAGGAACGCGCTCCTGGGGATCGTTTCTCCGGCGTCCGCCGCTCGGAGAAGGCTTCCGATCCGGTCCTCGCGGGCGGTGATGACCGCCGCGCACCAGTCGTGGAAGGCGGCGGCGCTGTCGGCCTGTCCCACTCTGCTCATGGATTCGGCGATGAAGGATCCGTCGCGGAGCCAGGAGTAGCGGTACACCGGATAGGCGGGGCAGGCGGGATAGGCCCCGCTCGCCGCCTGCCCCGCGAGGATCACCTCCAGGCTGCGCGCGTAGACCTTGGCCAGGACGCCGGTGTCGGAGGGACGGTCGCGCATCGCGGTCCTTTCGTCGAGGTCACGGGCGGCGGATTCCGGTCCGCCTTAGTCGTCGGCGTTGACAGCCCCGGCCAGCCGGGCGCGGATATGGGCGGAGGCTCTGCCGTAGTCGTGCACCGCCGCCAGGGGGACGGCGAGCACCAGCGCCGCCGCGCCCCGCGCCCATCCGAAGTCGTCCAGGGATTCGGCGATGATGTGCGTGCGGCGCATCATTCCGAACAGGTGGGCGCGCATGGCCCGCTGGAACTCCGCCTGCCAGTGCCGCCAGCACGCGACGCCCTCGCCCGTGATCAGCAGAACTCCGGGGTTGAGGACGTTGACGAGGCCGGCGACATTCCTGCCCAGCAGTTCTCCCGCTTCCGCGAAGATCTCGCGGGCGCCGGTTCCGCCTTGGTCGGCCTGGGCCGCGAGTTCGTCATATCCCGCGTTACGGGAAAGCACTTTGCGGGCGCGTGCGGTCGCGACCAGACCGGCTTCTCCGATCAGCGTTTCGAGGCAGCCGGTATTGCCGCATTCGCAGAGGCGGTCGCCGTTCGGGACCGGCCAGTGGCCGAATTCGCCCGCGCCGCCCCGCGCCCCCCGGTAGAGCCGTCCGTCGAGCAGCATCGCCAGGCCTATTCCGCGCCCGATGGTCACCACCAGGAACGTGGAGAACTCCTGGCCGCGTCCGTAGAGGCGTTCGGCGACCGCGACCGTGTTCACGTCGTTGTCGACCAGGGCGGGCAGGCCGAAGGCCCGTTCCAGGGCCGTCCCCAGGCGGACGCCGAACCAGCCGAGCATCGGGGAGTCGACCGCGCCCCCGTCCGCCAGGTCGACGCCGCCGGGCAGGCCGACGCCGATTCCGAGCAGCCGCCGCCGAGCGCCCTGCGCGTGCGGGGCGAGGCCCTCGACCAGGCGCTGGACGGCGTCCGGCTCGCGGCCCTCGTAGGGGAAGGCGAACGAGTCGGCGATCTCCCCGTCCAGTCCGACGAGCACTCCGGTGACGCGGTCGGCGGTCACCTTGATCCCGAGGGCCTGGCCGCCGTCGGACGCCAGGCCGAGCAGGCGGGCGGGACGGCCGCCCTCGGACGGCACCGACTGCATCTCGCGGACGAGCCCTCGGGCGATCAGCTCCCGGGTCGCCTTGGTCACGGTCGCCGCGCTCACGCCGAGCCGTCGCGCCAGTTCGGCGCGCCCGAGCGGCCCCGACTTCCCCAGCAGGGCCAGGACGGCGCTCTGGCTCAGATCTCCCGGCGGAACAGTGGAACGCATCGCACAAGCCTTACGTTCAGGCTTCCTTTATCTGGAAAGTAAGTCCGTCTCAGCCCGGCGTCAAGAGGGCGTCGCGAGATCATTAGCTCTCATAAGATTCCACGTGTCTGAGAGAGGCAGCCCGCTCACTGGCAGGGTTTTGCGTCCATAGCCGAATGCGAGGCGGCGCGGGAGGACGGAAGTTGCCAAAGTTCGGCCGGCCCGTTCCAAGAAGCGAATCAAACAGGGCGGCCGGTCTTCGCAGCGGGTTCGGAACCGGGATATAACCACCGCAGCGTCCCGTTCGTCCCCCGCCTCCCAGGAGCCCCGCCATGCGCTCTTTCCGCACGCTCACCTCGGCCGTCGTCTCCGCCGCCCTCGCGGCGGCGGCGCTGACCGCCGTCGCCCCGGCCGCCTCCGCCGCGCCCGCCGACGGCCCCGAACGCCACTGGCTCGGTTCGCAGATCGCCAAGCACGAGCACGTCCGGCGTGCGCCCGTCCAGCCTGCGCTCACCGTCACCCAGACGCCCGGCCTCGACGTGAGCGGCTGGCAGGGCAACGTGAACTGGTCGTCGGTGGCCGCCAACGGCGCGAAGTTCGCCTACGTCAAGGCCACCGAGTCCACCAGCTACACCAACCCGTACTTCGCCCAGCAGTACAACGGGTCCTACAACGTCGGCCTCATCCGGGGCGCGTACCACTTCGCGGTGCCCAACAACTCGTCCGGCGCCACGCAGGCGGACTACTTCGTCAACCACGGAGGCGGCTGGTCGGCCGACGGCCGCACCCTGCCGGGCCTGCTCGACATGGAGTGGAACCCGTACGGCGCGGCGTGCTACGGCCTCTCGCAGACCGCGATGGTGAGCTGGATCCTGTCGTTCAGCGACCGCTACCACGCGCGCACCGGCCGCTACCCGGCCATCTACACCTCGACGAGCTGGTGGTCGCAGTGCACCGGCAACCGCGGGGCGTTCGCCTCCACCAACCCGCTGATGATCGCCAACTACAGCGGCACGCCGGGGACGATGCCCTACAACTGGACGTACCAGACCATCTGGCAGTGGTCCGACAGCGGCGTCTTCCCCGGCGACCAGGACTACTTCAACGGCGACCTGAGCCGCCTGCAGGTCTTCGCCCGAAGCTGACCGTCCGAAGCCGACCGTCCGAAGCCGACCGCTCGGCCGGGCACCGGACGTGCGGTGCGTTCCCTCGGCACGCCGAAGCAGACGCACCGCACGCCCGACGGCCGCACCGCACGCCGGAGCAGGCGCGCCGCGCCTCCCGTCTCAGGGCTGGATGCGGCCGTTCACATAGACCCAGGCGTCGTCATGGCGGACGAAGCGGCTCACCTCGTGGAGCCGGCCGCGCCGCCCGTCCTGGACGTAGTGTGCCCGGAACTCCACGACGCCCCGGGTGTCGCCGGCCGTGCCGTCCGCCGTCCGGACGATCTCCAGCCGCTCCCACCGCAGCCCCGGCTCGAAGTCCAGGCTCTCGGGACGCGTCGCCGGGTGCCAGGTGCGCAGGAGGTAGTCCGCATCCAGCACCGCGAAGGCGCTGAACCGCGACCGCATCAACCGCTCGGCCGTCTCGGCCCGCTCCTCCCCACGGTGCAGCCGACCGCAGCAGTCGCGGTACGGAAGGGGCAGCCCGCAGGGGCACGGCTCGGATCGGCGTTTGGGCATGTCCCTATTCTCGCCGTTGCGGTCGGGCCCTCCGCACGGGCCTCAGTCTCTCCCCTGCCAGCGGGCCACGAGATGGCCGTGTTTTATGCGGCCCACCACGCGAACGCGCAGAGTCTCCGGCACGTTGTCCCCCGGGGCCCGGTCGATCGACACGGCGCTGTGCCGGGCCGAGAGCTCGTTGGCGTCCACCTCCATGCCCGGCGCCAGCAGCAGCTCGATCGCGCCGCCGCTCACCTTCAGCTCGATGACCAGCTCGGACGCGCCGCGCACCGCGCTGGTGAGGTCCAGCAGGACACCCGACCAGGCCGTGCGCACCTCCAAACGGCGCGGCAGCGTCCACGGGCCCTCGCGGCGCACCGAGCCGTGCCGCTCACGGATGGTGAGCCGGTCGGGGACCGGGACGGCCGGCGGCGACACCGCCGGAGATGCGCCCAGGTCGGCGGTGAGCGCGGACAGCGCCTCCATCGTGCGGGCCGTCAGCGCGGCGGTCAGCCGCTCGTCGAACTCCGCCGGGTCGAGACGGCCGTCGGACACCGCGCCGCGCAGCACATCGATGGTCCGGTCGCGGTCCGCGTCGGACGCGCGCAGGGAGGGCGGGTTCTCCGGCGCGCTCATTCGCAGAACACCTGGACCGTGGCGTCGGGGTCGTCGATGTCCACCTCGACCTCGCCCAGCTGCTCGATGAGGTCTTCGAGATGCTGCGGCTTGAGCTCGGTGAGGTCGATCGGCACGCCCGACCTGTCCAGGGCCGCGTTGGCCTTGACGAGCGCCGGCGTGGGGATGAGGCTCGCGAGCCGGACGCCGGCGCGCAGCAACTGCAGCGGGATCCGGATGTTGATCCGGACCGGTTCGTCGCCGCCCATGCCGTCCGTCGCGTTCACCAGCACCCGCAGGTACTTCGGCCGGGGGGCCGGCTGCGGCCCGTCCGCCGGCGGGGACGCGGGCCGCTCCCGCTCCAGGGCCGCGATCAGCCGCTCCGCCTCGTCCGGAGTGATCGTGCCCTCGGCCAGCATCCGCAGGATCTGGCGACGCTGCTCGTTCATCGCTGCCCTTCTCTCCGACTCGTCCGACGCCGACTCGCCCGACGCCGCCCGTCCGTGCGACGCCGCCCGTCCGCCGCCGGCCGCGGGGCCATCAGCGCTTCTCCAGCTCGGCCAGCGCCTGCTCGACGTCGATCTCGCCGCGCCGCAGGCGCTCGATGACGTCGGCGCCGGTGGGCGCGGGGTCGCTGTCGACGAAGTCGAGCTGCTCGGCGATCCGGTTCAGCCGGGACTTGACCGTCGGGTAGCTGATCCCGAAGATGCGCTCCATCTCCTTGATCGAGCCGTGCGCCCGGACGAACGCGGCGACGAACACCTGGTCGTTGACGCTGAGCTGGGCCAGCTGCGGCGGCTCGAACCGCCCCTCGACCACCACCCCGCTGTCGGCCAGCCGGACCCGTTCCACCACGAACGGCCGTCCGTGCGTCAGGTCCGTCAGCTCCTGCCACTCCACCCCTCGGCCCCCCTCGCTCGGCGCGCGCCACCGACCGTCCAGATCTAGCTTAGGTTTCTTAACCCGTCAATGTGTGCAGCTTGATTCTTCTGATTTCGGCCTTAACATCCGCAGCGGGACGGGAGGAGACGTTCGTAGTCCGGCTGCCGGGTCAGCGGCCGGTCGTCCCGCGGGCCCGATGCGGGGCCGACCAGGCCGGATCTGCGGGGACGCGGCGGCGGGCGGTCGTGGGCCGCGTCCTACACTCACTGGAATGGATCTTGATGAAGCGGTGCGGCTGTGGGAGCCGGAACCGGGGTGGCTGAACAGCGCGAGCCACGGCATCCCGCCGAAGCCCGCGTTCGACGCGTTGCAGGACGCGCTGGCCGAGTGGCGGCACGGCGTCACCGGCTGGGCCAAGTGGGACCGTTCCACCGATCGCGCCCGCGCCGCGTTCGCGCGCCTGGTCGGCGTCCCGGCCGAGGACGTCGCCGTGGGCGCCTCCGCTTCGCAGCTGCTCGCCCCGGTCGCCGCCTCGCTGCCGCAGGGCTCGCGCGTCGTGGTCCCCGACATCGAGCAGACGTCGAACCTGTTCCCCTGGCTCGTCCAGGACCTCGACGTGCGGACCGTCCCGCCGGCGGACCTGCCCGGCGCGATCGACGCGGACACGGACGCGGTCGCCTTCAGCCTGGTGCAGTCCGCGACGGGCGAGGTCGCCGCCGCGGACGAGGTCGTCGCGGCGGCCAGGGCGCACGGGGCGCTGGTCGTCGCCGACGCCACCCAGGCGGTCGGCTGGCTCCCGGTGGACGCGGCGCCGTTCGACGTCCTCGTCGTGTCGGCGTACAAGTGGCTGATGTGCCCGCGCGGCACCGCCTTCGGCTACTTCAGCCCGGACGTGCGCGACCGCGTCCGGCCGGTGAACGCCAACTGGTACGCCGGTGAGGGCGACGCCTCCTACGGCCCGCCGCTGCGGCTGGCGAAGGACTCCCGGCGCTTCGACATCGCCGTCCCGTGGTTCTCCTACGTCGCGGCGGCGCCCACGCTGGAACTGCTCCTGGACATCGGCATCGGCCAGGTCCACGAGCACGACGTCCGGATGGCCGACCACTTCCGCGCCGGGCTCGGCATGCCGCCGGGCGACAGCGCGATCGTGACCGTCGCGCGTCCGGGCGCGGCGGAACGCTTGGAGGCCGCCGGCATCCGCGCGTCCGTCCGCAAGGGCGCCGTCCGGCTCGCCTTCCACCTCTACACGACCGAATCCGACGTGGACACCGCCATCGCGGCGCTGCTCTAGGCGTCCTGCCGGAGGGGACGCCGTGTCGCGGCGTCCTGAAACCGGACGGGCCGCGCCGGGGAGGCGCGGCCCGGTCGGAATGGACTTGGTCAGATCTTGCGGTTGCCCCCGGCGTCCTTGATGCCCGCGGGGCGGCAGTTGCCGAACTTCGGCGGGCTGCCCTTGCCGCCGGACAGGACCTTCACCTGCTTGGACACGTTGAAGCGGTACTTGTTGCCCTTGAAGACGTTGCCCCTGCCGCACCTCTCCTGTCCGTAGGGCGGGAGAGCTGCCCACTCGCTGAGCAGTGCGTACCTGCCCGAGTGGGTCATGGTGTTGCCGTCCACCGTGTTGTAGTTGCTGGCGTCGCGGAGGCGGACGGGGTCGCCGGTGACGTAGGAGAACGTGTTCTTGGTGATGCGGACGTGGGACGTCCGGACCAGGTAGACGCCGTGCATGTTCCCCGCGTTGCTGAGCCTGGTGAACACGTTGCGGCTGATGCTGATGCCGGTGGAGTCCTGGATGTGGACGCCCGCGTACCCCTTGGGGCCCCGCAGGTTCTTGAAGGTGTTCCCCGTGATGGTGATGTTCCGGGAGCCCTTGATGAAGATGCCGTTCTGGGCGTTCGAGAACGTCCGTCCGCTGATCTGCTTGCCGCTCTGGTTGTAGAGGCAGATCTTGTAGACGCCCCTCTGGGCGCCCTTGCACTGGTAGGCGGCGGCGTCCGCGACACCGGGAACGGCCAGGAGCGCGCCCCCGGTGAGGGCGGCGGTCACGGGCAGGAGGAGTCGACGCATCAGGTCCGTCCTGTGGAGGGGTGTGAGTCGCGGATGATCTTACGGAGATCAACTTCACCGGACCTGTCCGGAACCGGCCGCCCCACCGCGGCCGGGCCGGGCCGGCCGAGGGAGAGACGGGGGTCGGGCATCACGGTGAAGGTGAAGTCCGTGCTCGTCGGACGGCTGAGCGTGGTCTCGCTCTTGGTCCGGCGCAGCACCTCGTTCCGGCTGAGGCCGAGCCCGTCCGCGATGAGGCGGTCCGGGCGCACCGGTACCGGGTCCTCGAAGCGGACGTCCACCTGGACCGGCCACGGCTCGTCCGTCCAGGCCGACCGGACGTCCAGCCGCCAGGCGCCCGTCCAGTCGAGGGTGAAGCGGTTGCGGTGGGCGAGGCGCGGATCCAGCAGTCTGGCCGCGACCAGCTCCGGATCGTTGACGCGGTAGCCGTGGAGGTCGTCCGGATCGATGGACCTGACCGGCATGCGTTCGTGGACGGTGAGCTTGGCGGTCCGGTCGCAGGCGACACAGCGGACCAGCAGCCACACGTCCAGCAGCTTGCCATTGGCGTTGACGCGGAACCTGCCGTCGCCGGTGGTGGCCGACCCGGTCCGGCAGTGCGCACACCGCAGCGACAGCAGGGGCAGTCTGGTCCGGCGGACGATCCAGGGCAGCACGATATGAGGTTGTGAGGACATGAGCTCTCTAGACCTGACACGAGGCCGATTACGCGCGGCCTCGAACGCTGAACGACCGGGCGCGCGTGAAGAAGGCAGCCCGGCAGGACCGGCGGTGACGCCGGTTACAGGTGAGCGGAGAAGGTGTCAGGTCTAAAGAGCAGGCGGGGTCACGCGGGTCTGTCCTCTGTTCTGACTGCGATGGCCGCGGGCAATCTACGGCAACCCGCTCGGAGAACCCAACGGGTTTTCCGAGCGGCGTTTCGTCGGCGCTGCTCGCGGCCCCTCGGCGCGTTTCCGTAAGGCTGCGAGCAGCGCGACGCGGACGGTCAACCGCGTCCGAGGACGCAGAACTCGTTGCCCTCCAGGTCGGAGAGGACCGTCCACGGGACCTCGCCCTGGCCGATGTCGGCGCCGGTGGCCCCGAGCGCCGTCAGCCTGGCGACCTCGGCGGGCTTGTCGTCCACGGGGTCGGGCAGCAGGTCGAGGTGGACGCGGTGCTTCACCGCCTCCACGGCGGGCGTGCGGACGAACTCCAGATAGGGCCCGACTCCCTTGGACGAACGCATCACCGCGCGGTCGTCGGTCACCTCGTGCAGCGTCCAGTCGATCGCCTGGTCCCAGAACGCGGCCATGGCGCGGGGATCGGCGCACTCGACCACCACCGCGGCGATCGGGCCGGTGTCCCCGTAGATGTCCCGGGGCTCCAGGACGCAGAAGACGTTGCCTTCGGGATCGGCGAGGACCGTCCACGGGACGTCACCCTGGCCGATGTCCGCGGGCGTCGCGCCGAGTTCCTGCAAACGGGCCACGAACTCCGCGTGATGGGCCGCGGAGGTGGTCGCGAGATGAAGGTGGACGCGGTACTTCACCGTCTCGGGGTCGGGAACGGAGACGACGTCGATGCAGACGGCACTAGGGTCCGGCCAGTCGAAGCCGATGGGTTCGATGTTCGTCACGCCAGGGCCTTCGCTGGAAACGCCCCAACCGAGCGCGTCCGCCCAGAACCGGCCCACAGCCGCGTCATCACGAGCTTTGATATTCACCTGAACAGGTCGCAACGCCATGCCGCCAAACCCTACAAGCCCAGGCTCCGCCGCCGCCTTCCTGTGCGTGGCGGACGGCGACCAGGGCGGCGCTCGCGGCGGGCGTCAGGTATGCGACAGGCCAGGTCAGGGGGCCGTGCTCTCGGCGAAGTCGGAGATGAGCCGCCAGACCGTGGCGGGTTGTTCCTCCTGGGAGAAGTGTCCGGCATCGCGCACCGTCGCGGTGGCCAGGTTCCGCACTCCGGCGTCGCGGAAGCCGCGGGCGTAGGCGTCGATGTCGCCGCCTTCGTGGTCGCCGCGAAGGTAGAGGAGCGGGGTGCCGGTGTCGCCCGCCTTGGCGGACGCGGCGTTGTCCCGGGCGTCCTGGGGGAAGGCCCGGTACAGGTCGAAGCCTGCCGTGAGCGCTTCGCGGCTGCCGTAGGCCGCCGCGTGGGCCGCACGGTTCTCGGCGGAGACGCGGGACGGGTCCGCGGACAGCACGTTGTAGAAGTAGTCGAAGTACTCGGCCTGGCGTCCGTGGACCAGGGTCTCGGGAAGGTCCGGGACGCCGTGCAGGCCGAAGTGCCAGATGTAGGGGTTGCGCAGTACCTCGTCCCACGGATCGACGCCGGGGATGACCGTGTTCATGACGACGACGCGGTCGACGTCCTCGAAGCGGCGCAGATAGGCGTAGGCGGCCATGCCTCCGGCGTCGTGGCCGACCAGCGTGGTGCCGGTGAGGCCCAGCCGCTCCACCAGGGCGTGGACGGTCTCGGCCAGGCGCAGCTTCGACCCGGCCTCGACCGCTCCCCCGGACGCGCCGATACCGGGCAGGTCGATCGCGATGACGCGGGCGTCGGGACGGTCGGCGTCCGCGGCGGTCATCACGCCCAGCCAGGTCCGCCACGACTCGGGCCAGCCGTGCAGGAACAGGAACGGCGGCCCGTCGGACGCGCCGGACTCCGCGACGTGCAGAACGAGATCGCCGATCGGGACGTTGGAGTGCCGCACCTCAATGGCCATAAGGCATGTCTACCGCCGCGACGGCCGCGCGCAACATCCCGCTAGACGCTGAGCGGCGTCCGTGGGGCGGGCGTGCCCGGGTAGACCCAGATGACGCAGTCGTGCCAGGTGTCGCGTGCGGGGTCCTCGTGCGCCCAGTCGCGGCAGTGCCGGGGGACGTGCGCCTCGAACCGGTAGCCGATGCGTTCGGCGAGCCGGAGCGAGGGCTCGTTGTCGGGGTAGATCTCCAGCCAGACCCGGGGGACGCCGAGTTCTTCGTACGTCCACGCGCTCGCGGCGAGGACGGCCTGCGAGGCGATGCCCTTGCCGCGCTCCCCGGGGCGGAGCCAGTACGCGAGCTCCATGCTCCCTGGGTTCTCCGGGATCAGCCCGACCGCGCCGAGCAGCCGTCCGCCGTGGACGATGCCGAGGCTGAACTGGCCTCCGGCTGCGGGATCCCAGTCGGCCATGGCCGCGCGCGCGTCGTCGGCGGAGTAGGGCCCCAGGTGAGGGCCCCACAACGACCGTCCCGGCTCGCCGCTCGTGGCTTCGACCACCAGGGCGGCGTCGGCCGCGTCCAGCGTGCGGAGCCGCAGGTCCCCGTCTCCCAGCCTCTGGTCCAGGGACCGCATCGAGGGCTCCTTCGTCCGGTCGCCGAGCCCGGCGCGTCCCGGAGACGGCGCGGACCTGGCACTGTAGTTGGCGTTCACACTCACGCGGCCTACTATGCGGGCAGAGAGGTAGGTGGTCAAGTGCGTTATGTCGCCTACATTGGCAACATGGCCAGGCTGGCCGTCGAACTGGTCAACGGCGACGACCCCAGTGACCTGCGACGGGAGTTCTTCGAGCAGCACCGCGTGGCGGAACCCGGCGACGACGCGCTCGCGGAACTCGTCCCGCTGCTGCGTGACGCGGTCGCGGCCGTGGCGGACGCGGGGTCCATCGATCCCGTCAACCTGCTTCTGGAGAGGTTCCCGCCGGTGATGACGGTCAGCACGCACGACGACGCCGGGGGGCCGCACCTGCACTTCGCCCGCGACGGGGAGGAGCCCACGGCCTGGCTCGGCCGCAGCTGCGCCGCCGCGCTCGCGCACGTGATCTGCGGCGATCCCGACGTCGCGGTGGGCCGCTGCCAGGCGGACGGCTGCGAGCGCTTCTACGTGGACGACTCGCGCAACCGCAGCCGACGGTTCTGCTCCAACACGTGCGCCAGCCGGACGACCGTCGCCGCCTACCGCGCCCGCCGCAGGTCCGCGGCGCGATGACCGTGCCGTGCCGCCGACCTCGCGCGCCCGGCGGTGGCGGCGCGCCGCCGGGTCCGTCCGGCGGCGCTAGTCCTCGTCCGAGGTCTCCTCGGTCCGGGTGTACAGGACCTCGCGTCCCTGGTCGGCGGCGCGGAGGAGCGCCTCGCTGACGAAGTCGAGGAAGCGGGCGGCGTTCTCCAGGCGGTTGGCCGCCGGGGTGCCCGGGCCGAGGATCTGGACGCCCTGCTTCGCGGTCTCGATGAACTGGTCGTTGGTGCGGGCGCTGCGGACCATGGACTGGTACCAGAGGTCGTCGTCCACGACGTACCGTTCGCGGCGGCGGTCGTCGCGCTCCCGCCGGACCAGGTCCAGGCCCTCCAGGAAGGTGATGGCCTTGGAGATGGACGCCGGGCTGACCTGCAGCCGCTGGGCGAGGTCGGCGGCGGTGAGGCTGCCGGAGTCGGTGGTGTAGAGGCAGCCCAGCACCCGGGCCATCATCTTGGGCAGGCCCGAGACCATGAAGGTGGTGGTCAGGGCCTCCTGGTAGTCGCGCACGGCCTCGGCGTCGCGTCCGTACGGCTGCTGGGTGACCTGGGCTCCGCGGGGCGCGCTCTGCCCGCGCCGGTGCGTGCGCTGCTGGGTGGCGCGGTGGGCCAGGTCGGCGCGGTAGCCGGTGGGGCCGCCGTTCCGGGAGACCTCGCGCGTGATCGTGGAGGTCGGCCGGTCGAGGCGGCGGGCGATCTCGGCGTAGGCCAGACCGTCGGCCAGACCGATCGCGATCTGCTGCCGCTCCTGCTGGGTGAGCCTGCCTCCCGGCATCGCGACCCCTCTCCTGCCCGCGCGGACCCGACGGCCCGCCCGCTGTCGCCCGAACCGCGCAGAGCATAGCGTCCACGCTCCCTTGATTGCAACGAGAGGGAGGGGCGGCGTTGCGTTAAACCTCGGGCCGTTGCAATGATTATTCGGCCTTCACCTGCAAAAATGCTGCTCACACGGAGAGCATTGCTTGCTGAAATATTGAAAGCAACGTAGCCTTTCCGGTGCCAGAAACAGCCGGCCGCGCCGCGGCAAGGGAGGGCACGATGCACACGTTCGACACTCCGGCCCCGATCTCCGCCGTCCTCGACCTCCCGGCGGGACGCGTGCAGCTCATCGCCGCGGACCGCTCCGACACCGTGGTGGAGGTCCTGCCCGCCAAGGCGTCGAAGGGACGCGACGTGAAGGCCGCCGAGCAGACCACGGTCGAGTACGCCGACGGCGTCCTGCGGATCGGGACGCCGGTGAAGAACCAGTACTTCGGACCGTCCGGTGCCGTCGAGGTCACGGTCAAGCTGCCCGCCGGATCCCGCGTCGAGGCCAGGGCGTCCGCCACCGAGCTGCGAGGCGTGGGACGCCTCGGCGATGTCGCCTTCGAGGGCGCCTATCGCCGGATCAAGCTGGACGAGACGGCCGCCCTCCGGCTCACCGCGGTCGACGGGGACGTCGAGGTCGGACGGCTCGGCGGCGCGGCGGAGATCAGCACGACGCGGGGCGACATCACCGTCGCCGAGGCGAAGGGCGGCAAGGTCGTGCTGAGCACCCAGAGCGGCGACATCACGATCGCCGCCGCCGCGGGCGTCTCCGCCTCCCTGGACGCCGAAACCTCCTACGGCCGCGTCAGCAACGCCCTGAAGAACGACGGCGCCCCCGAGCTGGAGATCCACGCCACCACGTCCAGCGGCGACATCACCGCCCGCAGCCTGTGAAGGGCCCCACCGGCATGGCCGGGCCGGGGCGTGGACCGGCACGGCTCGAGCCGGGCGGACGCCGGGAGGCGGAGCCCGATCCTGGTCTCGCGGTCAGGGCAGGGGGTGCGCGCCGGCCGTCTCGTCGGACTCGACGAGCGGACGCAGCGACGCCTGGATCTGCTCGTCCGTCGGGACGACATCAACGGTGTTCCCGGCGAGATGGCTCTCGTAGGCCGTCAGGTCGAGGAGCCCGTGCCCGCTGAGGCTGAACAGGACCACCCGTTCGGCGCCGTCCTCGCGGGCCTTCACCGCCTCGTCGATCGCCGCGGCCACCGCGTGGGCCGACTCGGGCGCGGGGACGACCCCCTCCGCCCTGGCGAACGCGGCCCCGCACTCGAAGACCCGGCTCTGACTGTAGGACGCCGCCTCCACCAGCCCGTTGTCGTACATCGCGCTGACGATCGGGGCGGCCCCGTGGTACCGCAGCCCGCCGGCATGGATGTGGTAGGCCGTGAACGTGTGCCCCAGCGTGTACATCCTGACCATGGGCGTCACGCCGGAGTAGTCGGTGTGGTCCATGAGGTACCGGCCCCTGGTCATCTTGGGGCAGGCGTCGGGCTCGACGGCCAGGAACCTCGTGGAGGCGCTCCTCTCCCGCGCCGCGCGGTAGAAGGGGAAGGAGATCCCGGCGAAGTTGCTGCCCGCGCCCATCGCGCCGATCACCACGTCGGGGAACTCGCCGGCCGTCTCCATCTGCAGGAGCGCTTCCTCACCGATGACCGTCTGGTGCAGCAGGACGTGGTTCTCGCCGCTGCCGATCGAGAACCGCGCCCGGTCGCGGCGGGCCGCGTACTCGATCGCCTCGGCGTTGGCGATCCCGAGACTGCCCGGCGAGTCGGGGTCGGCGGCCAGGGCGGCGCGCCCCACCTCGGTCTCGGTGCTGGGGCTCTCGATGACCCGGGCGCCGTGCAGGCGCATCAGCGTGCCGCGGTAGGGCTTCTGGCGGTGGCTCGAGCGCACCATGAACACCGTGCACTCCATGCCGTACGGGTGGCACGCCATCGACAGCGCGGTGCCCCACTGGCCGGCGCCGGTCCCCGTCACCATCTCCTTCACGCCGGACCGGGCGTAGTAGTACGCCTGCGCCAGCGCGGTGTTGATCTTGTGGCTGCCGGACGGGCTCGTCCCCTCGTACTTGAAGTACAGGTGCGCGGGGGTGTCGAGCTCCCGCTCCAGCCGGGTCGCGCGGTACAGCGGCGTCGGCCGCCAGCGCCGGTACTCCTCCCGGACGGGCTCGGGGATCTCCACGAACCGGCTCCGGCCGATGCTCGGCCGGTACATCGAGAGGGGCAGCTGGGGGTTCAGCGTCCGGGGGCGCCCCTCCCGCGGCGGCGCCGGGCGGGGCGGCGGGACCTCGAAGGGCAGGTCCGCGAGGACGTTGTACCAGTGCGTGGGCACCCGGTCCGTTTCCAGGTGGAATACCTGGCGCATGTTATTCGTCAACGCCCTTCGCCTCGACGGCCCGCCGGATCATTTCCACGAGGCTGCCGACGTCGCTCAACTCCGCCGACATCACGTCCTCGTCGTCGATCTCGATGTCGAATCTCTTCTCGATCCGCACGAGGATGTGCAGCAGGCTGAGCGAGTCGAGTCCCACGACCGGGGAGTAGAGCGAGACCGAATCGTCGAGCAGCGAACGGTCGACGCCCAATTCGAGCACGCCGATCATAATGTCCTTGATCTCCGCCGCCGGATCCAGGTTCTTGGCACGATCCACAGCATGCACCTCTTCTGCGGGCTTCGTCGCGGGAAATTTCCTTGCGAAGTGGGAGGCTGGACGGAAATCGATATCCGGGACATCGGACGCGTTCGCCGGCGGCCGTGTTCGCCGGGCCGCCGGACGGGACGGCGGGGCTCGCCCGTCCGGGGAGCCCGGATCCGCCGGCGGGCCGGCCGGGACCCGCGCTCGGACTGCGGTGTTCACCACTGCGGTTGGTTGACGGTCGGTACCGTACGACAGCGATCTGCGCCGTGCAAGAGATCGTCCCGGCCCGTCCGCCGCGCGGCCACCGGCCCCAGATCCGCCCTTTCCAAGATCGGATGTCTCATGGACAATGGGCAGCGGCCGGTTCCGCCGGGACAGGGTTTTGCCTGTTTTCCCGTAGCCCGGCCGCCGCGAACCGAGGGGTGGAGCATGACGATTCCACACAGTGATGGAACGGTCACTTCGAGCCGCTTGAGAAGTTCCCGGACTCCGTTCCCCGCCCCCGCTCCCCCACCCTGAGACCGTCCGCCCGAGACAATGTGAAACCGCACCTCACGGGGGATTTCTTTCGACGTATCCGCTGTCTTCGAGCGTGCGGGAACCCGCGCGGTTCCTGATGTCGCATGACATTATGCTCGGCCGAACGGAGAGCCATGCGATTCGAATGGGACGACGACCGGGACGGACTGGGCCGCGATTTCCGCAGGCTCGGCGAGGAGACCCTCGGCAAGGACGTCGCCGAGCGCGACCGGGCCGGGGTGTTCAGCCGCGAGGACTGGCTCGCCTGCGCCGAGCGCGGGCTGTTCGGGCTGATGCTGCCGCCGGAGTACGGCGGGGCCGGGCGCGGCGCCGTCGACCACGTCCGCGCGATGGAGGGCCTCGGCCGCGGCTGCCGGGACAACGGGCTGATGATGGCGATCGGCGCGCACGTCCTCGCCGCCGAGGTCCCGATCTGGAAGTTCGGCGACGAGCGGCAGCGCCGCGCGTACCTGCCGGGGCTCGCCGCCGGCCGGCTGATCGGCGCGAACGCGATGACCGAGCCGGGCAGCGGGTCGGACGCGTCGTCGCTCGCCACCACCGCGGACCGGGACGGCGGCTTCTACCGGCTGACCGGCCGCAAGCTCTACGTCACCAACGCGCCGGTCGCGGACCTGTTCGTCGTGTACGCGACCGTCGGGCGGCATCTGGGCTTCACCGGCGTGACGGCGTTCCTGGTCGAGCGCGCGGACGTCGGGGTCTCGGTGAAGGAGCAGGCCGGGAAGATGGGGCTGCGCACCGCCCGCTGGGGAGAGATCGAGCTGGACGGGTGCCGGATCCCCGCGTCCCGGCGGCTCGGCGCCGAGCGCCAGGGCGGGGCCGTGTTCGCCCAGACGATGGCGTGGGAACGTTCCCTTCTCCTGGCTCCCTGGCTCGGCGTGATGGAGCGCGAGATCGAGGCGTGCGTGCGGCACTGCCGCAGGCGGCGGCAGTTCGGCAGGCATATCGGGCACTTCCAGTCGGTCTCCAACCGGCTGGTGGACATGCGGGTCCGGTGGGAGCTGGCGCGGATGCTCCTCTACCGTGCCGCCGCCGAGCTGGACCGCGACGGGCGGGCGCCCACCGCGACCATCTTCCCCGAGGCCGGGAAGCTGTACGTGAGCGAGACCGCCGTGGAGGTCTTCACCGGCCTGACGCAGCTCTACGGAGCCCTCGGCTACTCCTCCGAGGGCGACACCGAGCGCCATCTGCGGGACGCCGTCGGGATGACCATCTCGTCCGGGACGTCCGACATGCAGCGGGTGGTCATCGCCGGAAAGCTCGGCATCACCTGGCCCGACACCGAGACCACCGACACCGACACCGCCACCGACGCTGACACCGCTTCTGGCGCCCGGTATCCCGGTGATACCCGCACCGAGACGAGTGGGGGCGCGCGGTGAGTGCGCTCAACGACGCCCTGCGGCACTGGGCCGAGAAGCGGCCGGACGCGCCGGCGGTGGAGTTCCAGGGCCGGTCGACGACCTACGCCGAGCTCGACGCGCGCAGTTCGGCCCTCGCCGCGACATTGCTCCGGGGCGGCGTCGCCCCTGGGGACAGGGTGGCGCTCTGGGCGGCCAAGTCGGCGGAGGCGGTCGTGGCGATCCACGGCATCCTCAAGGCGGGCGCGGCCTACGTCCCGATCGATCCGAGCGCGCCGTTCAAACGGGCGGCCCACATCATCGAGCGCTGCGGCGTGTCCTACGTGATCGCCCAGGACGACCGGGTGGGGTGGCTGCGCGACCACTGCTCCTGTCCGATCGTGTCGATCGGCACGAGGGAACCGGAGCCCGACGACGCGCAGGGGCCCACGGCCGAAGAACCGCAGAAGGCGGGTGGGCCGGTCATCGCCTGGCGGGACGCCGTGGCCGCCTCCGTCGGCGACGACGTCCGCCTGCCGGACGTCGATCCGAACAGCCTGGCCTACATCCTGCACACGTCCGGTTCGAAGGGCACCCCGAAGGGGGTGGCGCTCTCGCACCGCAACGCCCTGGCGTTCGTGGACTGGGCGGTCGAGGAGTTCGGGCTGTGCCCCGAGGACCGGGTATCCGGCCACGCGCCACTGCACTTCGACCTTTCCATCCTCGACCTCTTCGCGACCTGTGCCGCAGGCGGCTGCGTGGTACCGGTTCCGGAGAGCCAGGTCGGGCTCGGCGGCGCGCTCAACAGGTTCGTCACCGACCGGCGCATCACCGTGTGGTACTCGGTTCCGGGCGCCCTGACACGGATGGTGGCCGCGAAGAACAGCGGACTGCTGACCGGATCGCCGCTGCGCGCCGTCCTGTTCGCGGGCGAGCCGTTCCCGATCGCCCACCTGCGGCAGCTCCACGCGCTGGTTCCCGGAGCGGCGCTCTACAACCTGTACGGGCCGACCGAGACGAACGTCTGCCTGTTCCATCCCGTCCGCCCGCAGGACGTCGCGCCCGAGGCGAGGCGGCCCGTACCGATCGGCCGTCCCTGCCCGTACGCCGCGACGTTCCTGCTCGGATCGGACGGCCGCGTGCTCGACCCCGAGCCGGGGCGGACCGGGGAGCTGTGCGTCGCGGGGGACTCGGTGATGCTCGGCTACTGGCGGGACGACGGGCTCACCGCGTCCCGGACGGTGCCGATCCCCCGGGACGGCGCGGGGCCGCTGCTCGCGTACCGGACGGGTGACCTGGTCATGCTGGACGACGACCTGAACCACGTCTTCCTCGGCCGCGAGGACGACATGGTGAAGATCCGCGGGCACCGGGTCGAGATCGGCGAGATCGAGTCGGTCCTGTCGGCCGCGGACAACGTCCGGGAGGTCGCCTGCGTCGCGGTCGGCGACGGCCCGGACGAGCGGCACGTCGAGGCGTTCGTCGTCCCGGCGGAGCAGCCGCTCGACCTCGCCCCGGTACGCAGGCACTGCCTGGCCGAACTTCCCCGCTACATGGTCCCGGAGCGCTTCCACGTGGTCGCCGCGCTCCCCCGCACCGGGACCGGGAAGATCGACCGGCGCGCGCTGGCCGGGTCGTAGGCGGCCCGGCGATGGAGGTTCTGACGGAGCGCTGGTGGAGTCCGTCCATCGGCAGGGAGAAGTCGGTGACCGTCGTCCTGCCGCCGGGCTACTCGCCGTCCGGCAGGCCGTTCCCGGTGCTGTACCTGCTGCACGGCTTCGGCGGGAACCGCACCACCTGGCTGCGGTGCGGGAACCTGCCGGCCCTGGTCGACTCCGGTCGGCTGGTCCTGGTGCTCCCCGAGTCGGGGCGCTCCTGGTTCATCAACGACGCGCGCGGGCGGCGCTACGAGGACTACCTGGTCGGCGAGGTCGTCGGACACGTCGACGCCCGGTTCAACACCGTGGCGGAGCGTGGCGGACGGGGTATCGGCGGGTTCTCCATGGGCGGGGCCGCCGCCCTCTTCCAGGCGTTGCGGCACGGCGGCCTGTTCTCGGTCGTGTGCAGCAGCAGCGGCGCCTTCGAGGCGCCGTTCAGGGAGGGCGACCCGTACGCGGCGCACCGCGGCGACCCGAACCTGGCGATGCCGACCGTCCGGGACCACGAGCGGGTGTGGGGCCCGGTCGGCGGCGAGGTCCGGCGCGCGTACGACCCCTACCGCCTCATCCGCGAACGCGACACGGCGTACCCGCTCCAGGTCCACCTCGACATCGGCCTGGACGACCATCCACGGATGATCTCCATGAACCGCAGGACGAGGGACGCGCTCGCGGCCGGCTCCGTCCCCCACCGGTACCTGGAACGGTCCGGCGGCCACGACTGGGAGTTCGTCGACGCGGGCCTCCCCCAGATGTTCGCCTTCGCCCGAAGCCACCTGCGCAACGGGTGACGACCACCTTCCGGAGGGGGTGCGGCCCCCGACACGACGACAGACGACAGACGACGAACCACGGGACGACGACCAGAGGACTGCTCATGTGCGGCATCACCGGATGGGTCGACTGGACGCGGGACCTGCGGCGGCAGCGTCCCGTCATCACCGACATGACGCGGACGCAGAGCCCGCGCGGCCCGGACGCCGAGGGCGTCCTGCTCTTCGAGCACGCCGCGCTCGGGCACCGGCGGCTCGCCGTGATCGACATCGAGGGCGGCGCGCAGCCCATGACCCGGACGGGACGGCACGGCGCGCCCGTCGCCGTCACCTTCAGCGGGGAGATCTACAACTTCCGGGAGCTGCGGGCGGAGCTGGGGGCGGCGGGCTGGTCGTTCACCACCCGCTCCGACACCGAGGTGCTGCTGGTCGCCTACCTGCAGTGGGGGCGGGATTTCGTCCACCGGCTCAACGGGATGTTCGCCTTCGCCCTCTGGGACGAGCACGAGCAGCGGCTCCTGCTCGTCCGGGACCGGCTGGGCATCAAGCCCCTCTACTACGCGGAACCGGGCGGCGGCGTCGTCTTCGGGTCGGAGCCCAAGGCGCTCCTGGCGCATCCGGAGATGGCGGCCGAGGTGGACGTCGAGGGGATCGCCGAGCTGATGGCCGTCCCCCGCGCCCGGACGCCCGGGCACGCGGTCTACCGCGGGATGCGGGAGGTGAGGCCGGGCTGCCTGGTGGTCGCCGACGCCGCGGGCCTCCGGGAGACGCGGTACTGGCAGGTGGAGGCCCGCCCCCACACCGAGGACTTCGGCGCGACGACGGACCGGGTCCGCTCCCTGCTCACCGACATCGTCCGCCGCCAGCTCGTCGCGGACGTGCCGGTCGGGACGCTGCTGTCGGGCGGGATCGACTCCAGCGCCATCACGGCGATGGCCGCGCGGGAGTTCGCGGGCGAGCTGACCAGCCACTCGGTGAGCGTCCCCGCGCCCGCCGGTCCGGGGAGCGACGCCTGGCGGCCCAGCCCGGACGAGCCGTACGCGAAGCTCGTCGCCGAACGGCTCGGCCTCAAGCACTTCGTGACGCAGGTCGACACCGGCAGCCTCGTCGAGGGGATCGACCGCGGACTGCGGGCGCGCGACCTGCCCGGCTGGGGGGACCTGGACACCTCGATGTACCACCTGTTCCGCGGGGTGCGGGAGCGGTGCACGGTCGCCCTGTCGGGCGAGTCCGCCGACGAGATGTTCGGCGGCTACGCGTGGCAGACCGACGAGCGGTTCGTCCGGCATCCGTCGTTCCCGTGGATGTACGGCAGGCACCAGCCCGAACGCCTGCTCCGAGAGGAGGTCAGGCGGGAGGTCCGGCCGCGGGAGTACGAGGCCGAGCGGTACCGGCAGGCGCTGGCCGAGGTCCCGCACCTGGACGGCGAGGACGCCGCCCGGCGCAGGGAGCGGGAGGTCTTCCACCTCGGCCTCACCCGGTGGCTGGGCGCGCTGCTCGACCGCAAGGACCGGATGAGCATGGCGGTCGGCCTGGAGGTGCGGGTGCCGTTCGCCGACCACCGCCTCGCCGAGTACCTGTACAACGTCCCGGCGGCGCTGAAGGCCGAGGGCGGGATGGAGAAGGCGCTGCTGCGGCGGGCGTGCGCCGACCTCCTGCCGGAGGAGGTCGTCAACCGGCCCAAGAGCGCCTACCCGGCCAGCCGGGACCCGGGGTACGTCGCGTCCCTGCAGCGGCTCGTCCTCGACCTGGTCGGGGAGCCGGGCGCGCCGCTGTTCGACCTCATGGACCGGGAGAAGGTGCGGACCGCGGTCACGTCCGGCCTCGACACCCTGCCGGGGCCGATCACCGCGCGGACGTCGGCGATCGGCCTGTCCTACCTCCTCGAACTGAACCAGTGGCTCACGGGGGTCCGTGTGGTGACGTGACCGCCGGGCGCGTGACCGTCGGGTGCCTGGCCGCCGGGGTGCGTGGTCACCGGCGGCGGGGCACCGGCGGCGGGGCACCGGCGGCGGGGCACCGGCGGTGGCCGCCTCCGGGTCAGGCGGAGTGGGGGCGCGGCGGGCCGGACGGCGCGTAGCGCTCCCGCAGCTCGGCCTTGCGGATCTTGCCGGTGGCGGTCCGCGGGAAGTCGTCGACCAGTTCCAGGCGGCGCGGCCAGTACGCCTTGGTCATCCCGGCCGCGTCCAGTGACCGGTGCAGCTCCTCCAGGACGACGGGCGGCCCGGGCACGGCCGGGCGCACGACGGCGCAGATCGTCTCGTCCTCGTGCTCGTCGCGCAGGCCGACGACGGCGACCTCGGCGACCCCGGGGTGCCTGCCGACGATCGCCTCCAGGTCGGTGACGGGCACGATGTTGGCGTTGCGCAGGATCATGTCCTTGGCGCGTCCGGTGATGCGGATGCCGCCGCGACCGTCGGGACGGGCCAGGTCGCCGGTGTTGAACCAGCCGTCCGCGTCGAGCTCCGCCTCGTACAGGTCGTCCCGCCGGTAGTAGCCCAGGCACTGGGTCGGGCCGCTGATCCACAGCACGCCCTCGCCGTCGGCGCCGTCGGCGTCGTCCGAGACCGGGTCGATGCGCAGCCGGGTGTCCGCGATGGGGCTGCCGTCGCTGTGCGCCGCCCAGTCCTCCGGATCGTCGCGGCGGGTGATCGTGGCCGGGCCGTTCTCGGTCATCCCCCACAGCGAGAACAGGCGCAGGCCGAAGACGTCCCGGGTCTCGCTGATGAAGTACGGCGGGATCGGCGCCGACCCGCTGACCAGCCAGGTGAGCGCGGGCAGCTCGCGCGGTCGCTTCCGCTGCGCCTGGATGAGGCTCAGCAGGTAGAACGGCGCGCAGTAGAAGAAGGTGACGCCGTGGGCCGCCATGAGGTCCAGGGCGTCGTCGGGGTCCTTGGCGTCCTGGAACGCCATGGTGCCGCCCAGCATCAGCGGCATCAGCATCCCCTGGACCACGCCGGTGTAGTGGGTGTAGAGCGCGGTGGTGTACATGACGAGCGAGTCGTCCAGCCCGAAGGCGTCGGCCTCGCCGCGGACGGCCGCGTACAGCGTGTTCTGGCTGTGCAGGACGCCCTTGGGCTCGCTGGTGGTGCCCGAGGTGAACAGCACGAGGTAGGGGTCGTCGGGCCCGAGCTCGCGGTCGTCGAGCAGGTGGCCGTGCCGGTCCTCCCAGGCCGTCCCGAAGAAGAACGACTCGAACTCGCCGGTGCCGTCCGGGCCGGGGCCGTCGGCGACGAAGACGCGCTCCAGGGACTCCAGCTCGCGGGCGAACTCGGCGCCCAGCTCCCCCAGCCGGTCGCCGTTGTCCTCCGCCATGGTGATGAGCACCCGGGCCTCGGTGACGCGCAGCATGATGTCGAGTTCGCGGCGCCGGTAGGTCTTCATGAGCGGGCAGTACACGACCCCGGCGCGGACACAGGCGAGGGTGAGCGCGGCGAGCTCCCACCGGTCGGTGAGCTGCGCGGCCAGCACGTCCCCGGGCCGCAGTCCGAGCTCCACCAGGGCGGCGGCGCAGCGGTCGGTGGCGGCGGCCAGCTGCTCGTAGTCGAGGCGGTGGGTGGTGCCGTCCGCCTGGCGGCGGGTGACGACGGCCGTCTTGCGCGGCGTGGCGCGGGCGTGGCGGCGCAGGTCGTCGAGGAAGGTCTCGTCCCGCCACCATCCGGCGGCGCGGTAGCCCGCGGCGGGATGGCCCGCGGACGGGGCGCCCACGTTGGGGTCGCTCACGTTGGGGTCGCTCACGTTGGGGTCGCTCACGTTGGGGTCGCTCACGGTGGGGTCGCTCACGGTGGGGTCGCTCACGGTGGGGTGGCTCGCGGAGGTCTCGGCCATGTCTGCTCTCCCGTTCTGTGCTCGTGAGAACTCGGTGGGGTCGAGCCGTGCGGGGACGGGGGTCAGGTCGCTTGCCGGGGACGGCGCGGGTCGCGGATCTGCATGCGCAGCTCGGAGAAGTAGCGCCGTCCGCGGCCGTCCTCCAGCCACGCGTCCTCGGGCCCCGGCAGCAACTCGGTGAAGGTGACCAGGACGTCGCCGCCGGAGGAGTCGCGGGCGGCGCGGACCATCGCCGCGAACGACGACACGTACCGGGGGCCGGTGAAGTCCACGTAGACGGGCTTGACCTCGGTGCCGACCTTGGCGAAGACGCGTTCCGGGAGCCCGAGGGAAGCGCGCAGGCGGCGGGCGGCAATGTACTCGGGGACGGCGCCGGTCTTCGGCGCGATCCCGGTCCCTTCGACGGTCGTGCGCCAGGTCTCCCGGACGACGACCAGGCGGTCCAGGGTGACGCGGGGATGGTGCGCGCCCGCGCCGAGGCGCTTGAACGCCTCGGCCCCCAGCCAGCCGAACAGCAGCGCGAACACCTCGCGCAGCGGGCGGCGGAGCCCGCCGGGGCCGGTGGCCTCCAGGGTTCCGCCGCGGTCGGTCACGGTGAGCGTGACGGTCGGCAGGACGCGCTCGGGGTCGGCTCCGGGCGCGGCGGTGAACGCCAGCTGGTGGTCGGTGTCGCCGAGCACGGGCGCGATGCGGGCGGTGTACTGCGGCCACCAGGTCGGGTAGAGGGGGCGGAACTGGCGGCCGATGTCGTCGGCGGCGGCCTCGCGCAGGCTGTCGGGGTCGGGGTGCCGGTCGGTGAAGACGGCGCTGTCGAGGGTGGGCCAGGCGTTGTGCATCTCGCCGAGCACCAGCGTGAACTCCCCCGCCTCCAGCGCGGCGACGCTGGAGGCGCAGATGTGCAGGTCGGGGCTGTGGATGCGGGCGGCGGCCCAGCCCGGACGGTCGGTGTGGAACAACTGGGCGGCCCGCTCCCGCAGGTCCTCACTGCGCAGGTGCAGGCGGCGCCCGCCGGTGTCACCGGTGGTGTCACCGGAAGTGGGGGCGAGGCCGATGAGATCGTTCCAACGGCGGGCGAACTCGGCGGCCACCGCGTCCGCCGGACGGTCCGGGCCGGTCAGCAGCGGCTGGACGGCGTCCCAGAACCGCGGCATCGGCACGCCGTCCGCGCCCGGCTCCCGCAGCCGCGCGTACAGGTCCCGGAAGGCGGCGTCGTAGGCGTCGGCGAGGGCGGCCGAGACCCAGCGCGCGGCGGGCAGCAGGACGTGCCCGAAGGGGCCCGCCAGGGCGTCCAGGACCGGGCGGCCGAACTCGATGTCCAGGTCGCGGACGGTGTCCTCGAAGCAGACGCGGCGGCCCGCGTACATCTGCCCGTCCCGCCGCCGGGGCTCGACGCCCGTCACGGCCGTGAACTCGGCGTCCAGTCCGTCCAGGGCCTCGGCCAGGGCGTCGGGGTCGCCGGCGGCGGCCCCGACGGTGTCACGCGCCCGGTCGAGCCGGTCGAGTCCGGCCCGCGCCCGGTCCCGGGCGTCCGGATCGGGGATCGCGGCCAGGTGCTCGCGCAGGACGCTCTCGGCCCGCGCGTTGTAGGGCATGTTCACGCCGCGCCAGACGATCCCGTCGTCCACCAGCCGGTCCAGCGCGGCGAGGCTCCGCGGGTCGGGGGCGATCTCGGCCACCGGCCGGACGCCGTCGCACCGTGCCAGCACCTCCGCCTCCGCCTCGTCCAGGGGTGCGGGCTCCTTGCCGGGCTGCAGGACGTGCCCGTCCCGGACGGCCAGGTGCGGGTGGATTCCCGCGGGCAGCCACGGCGCGACGACCGGGTCGGCGAGCAGCGCCTCGACGTACGCCTCCAGCGCCCAGAACTCGTAGGCGATCCGGCGGGACCGCACGAGTCCGGCGCCGGGCCGGGCGACGACCGCCGGGGCCGTCTCGGGGACGATCCTGGTCCAGGTCACGGGCCCGAAGAAGCCGATGGTGTCGTTCTTGCCGCAGTACCGCTGCCAGTAGCGGACGACCGCGCTCTCCCGGGCGCGGCGCTTGTGGCGCGCCCGGCGCAGTTCCTTTCCGGTCATCCCGCCGCCCGGTTCCGGCTCGGCGAGCCGCGCCAGCAGGCGGGCCGCGGCCGGGTTCTGCCAGGTCAGGGCCTCGCGGAACAGGGGGTCGGCGGCGATCTCCCGGGCGGCGCGCGAAGCGTCGGCGAGGGCCCTGTCGAGGGCCCGTGCGAACTCGTCCTCGCTCCCGCGGCCGGCCAGGAACGCGTCGGCGGCGGACGCGCATTCCGGGGCGGCGAACAGGCCGAGCCCGTCCGCGGGGAACCCCGTGCTCCGGAGGACCGCGTCCTCCCAGACCGCCCAGTCGGTGCCGGGAAGCCGTACCGTACGTGCCCTGTCGCCCACCGCGGCCTCCCGCCGACGCCGGAAAAACGGTCACTCGTCCCCCGACGGAGATCACCATAATCTGATCAACGTCCGCCGTCACCGTCTCCGGAGGTGCTCATGCGCTGCGACGGTCTGTTCCTCGCCGGTCTGGCCCACCGCCTCCCGCCCGCCGTGGACGTGGCGGAGGCGGTCGCGGACGGCCGCTACGACCCGTCCGACCTGGCCTCCGACGAGTACGCCGCCATCACCGCCGTCCCCGCCGGCACCGGCGAGGCACCACCCGAGATGGCCGTCGCCGCGGGCCGCGCGGCTCTGCGCCGAGCGGGGCGGTCCCCGTCCGAGGTCGCGTTGCTGCTGCACGCGTCGGCGTGGTTCCAGGGCATCGACTACTGGCCCGCGGCCTCGTACGTCCACCGCGAGGTGCTCGGCGAGGACGGACGGCACGCGCCCGCGCTCGACGTCCAGCAGATGTGCGCGGGGGCGCTCGGCGCGCTGGAGCTGGCCGCCTCGTACCTGACCGCCGACCCGTCCCGCCGCTGCGCGCTGGTCACCACCGCCGACCGGTTCGGCGGGCCCGGCTTCGACCGGTGGCGCGCCGACCTGCCCGGCCTGGTCTACGGGGACGGCGCGGCGGCGGCGGTGCTCGGCCAGGAGGGGTTCGCCCGCCTGCTGTCGGTCTCGACGGTCGTGGACACCGCGCTGGAGGGCCTCTACCGGGGCGACGAGCCGTTCGCGGTCCACCCCGGACGGCCGGTGGACGTCCGGGCACGCCGCGCCGCGTTCGCCGCCCGCGCCCGCGCGCTGGTGGGGAGCGTCGCCGACCGGACCACCTCGGGCCTCACCGAGGCCGTCGCGCGGACGCTGGACGAGGCCGGACTGAAGCTGGACGACATCGCCCGGTTCGTCTTTCCGAACGTGGGCCTGCGCGTGCTGCGGACGCGCTACGCCGAGCCGTTCGGCCTGGACCTGTCGCGGACCACCTGGGAGTGGGGCCGCCGCACCGGTCACGTCGGGGCGGCCGACCAGCTCACCGGGCTGACGCACCTGGTCGAGAGCGGCCTGGTCGGGCCGGGCGACCGGGTGCTGCTGGTCGGGATCGGCGCCGGGTTCGCCTGGGTGTGCGCCGCCGTCGAGATCACCGAGAACCCGGGCTGGGACGCCTGACCGACGGCGCTGACCGCCGGGGAGCCGCCTGCCCCGGCGTCCGCGCACGGCCTCGCGACGCCCGCGGCCGGAGGGCTTCCCGTCGCGCCGGACGGTGATCAACCGGTCGCCCCGCGTTCTCCCGGTGGCGTCGCCGGACGCCGTCCCCGGGACGCGAGACCGCGCCCGCGCGGCCCGGGGGGCTCCGTCTGCCGCGAGTTCGGCGTCCCCTACCAGCGGATCGGCAACCGGTCGAGCCGGACGGTTCCTTTCTCCAGAAGATCATGTTTTCATGCTGACTGACCAACTCGCGCCGGTCCTCCAAAGAGGGGTCGTGGTTGCCGATGAAGGTTCTCTACATCACCGGGTGGTGCCGTAGCGGAAGCACGGTGCTGGGCAACGTCCTCGCCGAGGCGCCCGGCGTGGTCCATGTCGGCGAGCTGCGTTTCCTGTGGCGCAACGGGGTGCTCGGCACCGGCAGCAACGCCCGCTGCGGATGCGGCCTGAACCATCGCGAGTGCCCGGTCTGGTCCCGGGTCCTGGAGGCCGTCCGGCCGGACGGGGTGTCGCTCGAACGGCACGCCGCCCAGGTCGTCGCCTGGCAGGACACCAACCGCACCCGGCACACCTGGCGGACGCTGCGCACCTCGGCCCGCGACGCCGCGCGAGACGGGCAGCGCGGTGGGCAGCGCGACGGCTGGCCGGCCACGCTCGCCGCGACCTACCGCGCGATCGCCGAGGTCTGCGATGCGCACACCGTCGTGGACAGCTCCAAGTACGCCTCCGACGCGGCGCTGCTGTCGGCGATGCCCGGGATCGACGCGTCCTACGTCCACCTGATCCGCGACCCGCGCGCGGTGGCGTGGTCGTGGCTGCAACCCAAGGACTACACCGGACGCCGCTCCGCGCTCGACAGCACGCTGAACTGGGCCGGGTTCAACCTGGCGGCCGAGGCCGTCGGACGCGCCCACCGGGCGGACGCGCTGCACCTGCGCTACGAGGACCTGGTGCGCAGCCCGCGCGCCGCGGTCGGCGACATCCTCCGGCTGATCGGGCACCCCGGCCCCAACCCCGTCGCCGCCGACGGGACGGTCGAGCTCGGCGGCAACCACACGGTCACCGGCAACCCCAACCGGTTCGGCCGGGGCCGCACCGTGATCCGGGAGGACCGCCGCTGGCACACCGGCCTGCCGCGTCCGCAGCGGGCCGCGACCACCCTCCTGGCGCTCCCGCTCCTGCGCCGGTACGGCTACGAGACGAGGGTCTGACATGGATCTGGGACTGGACGGGAAGGTGGCCCTGGTCGCGGGCGGCTCGGCGGGCATCGGGCTCGCGATCGCCCGGGACCTGGTCCGCGAGGGCGCCACGGTGTCGATCGCGGGCCGCGACGCCGGACGGCTGGCCAAGGCCCGCGACGAGATCGCCGCCGACCTCGGCGCGGTGGTCGGCACCCGCGTCCTGGACCTGCGCGACACCGACGGCGCCCGAGCCTGGGTGGAGGACACCGCCGCCGAGCACGGCGCGGCGCACATCGTGGTCAGCAACGCGGGCGGACCGCCCGCCGGCCCGACCGGCGCGTTCGGCCCGGACGGGTTCCGCGACGCGGTCGAGCTGGGGATGATCGCCCACATCGGGCTGGTCCAGGCGGCGCTGCCGCACCTGCGGCGGGCCGGGTGGGGACGGGTCCTGATGGTGGCCAGCGAGACGATCCGCGACATCATCCCGCAGTTCGCGCTGTCGGCGATCGCCCGGTCGGGCCTGGCCGCGTACGCCAAGACGCTCGTCCACGAACTCGGGCCCGGGGACGTCACCGTCAACGTCCTGGCGCCCGGCTACACCGCCACGGACGCGCTGCTGGGCGGCCTCACCGGCGACCTCGGGGCGGAGACCGCCCGGGTCGCCGCGGAGGCGGGCATCCCGCTCGGCCGCGTGGCCCGTCCCGAGGAGGTCGCCGCGGTCGGAACGTTCCTGCTGAGCGCCCGCGCGAGCTTCGTCACCGGAACCGTCCAGGTCGTCGACGGCGGCCGCTCCCTGGGGATGTGAACCTTGTCCGAAGTGCGCATGATGCTGGACGATCCCGAACTGACCCACCGCAGCCCCGGCGAGGAGTTCGCGCTCGCCCACGCCCGGTACGGGCCGAAGGCGGCGGTCAGGCTGCGGGCGTCCATCAGCGACCTGTTCCCGCCGGCCAAGCGGCGGCCCCGGCTGACCGTCCGGCACCTGCTGCGCAAGGCGGTCGTGGACGCCGACGAGGTCACCGTCTTCACCGAGCGCGCCGAGAACGTCGCCCCCGACGACGCCGCGCCCGAGTGGGAGTTCGAGGTCGGCGCGCGGACCGTCCGGACGCAGACCGTCCAGGCGGCGGTGCCCGTCCCGGCGGAGGTCCTCGCCGACCCGGCCGCGCTCGCCGCGTTCGTCGACTACCGGCTGCTCGTGCGGCTCGGCACCGCCGAGAACGACGCGCTGCTCAACGGCTCCGGGGACATCCGCGGGCTGCTGCGGACGCCGGGCGTGCGGCGGCGCGAGCCGGACGGCGCGGACCGGTCGGCCGCCTCGGCGCTGCTGGCGACGGCCGCGCTGTGCGAGTGGTACGGCGGGTCGGCCGACGGGATCGTCATGCACCCCGACGACTGGTGGCCGCTGGTGGAGGACGGCGCGTTCCTGGAGCGGCTGGCCGCGCAGGGCGTCAAGGTGAGCCGCACCCGCATGGTGCCGCCGGGCACCGCGCTGGTCGGCGACTTCACCGCCGCCGCGACGCTGCTGGACCGCCGCTCGTCCACGATCCGGCTGGCCGGGGACGAGCTGGTCGCCGAGATCCACGAGGGGCTCGCCGTCCACCTGCCGGGCCACTTCGTCCTCACCACCCTGCCGGGCCGGCGATGACGGACCCCGCGGCGACGGCGCACCGGGTGCGCGAGCACATCGTCGGCATGTGCGCCGGGCCGGAGGGCGGCCACCTGGGCGGGTCGATGTCGCTGGTGGAGATCCTCACCGTCCTGTACTTCGAGGTGCTGCGGGTCGATCCGGAGCGTCCCGGCGCGCCGGACCGCGACGTGCTCGTCCTCAGCAAGGGGCACGGCGCGATCTGCCTGTACGCGGTCCTCGCCGAGCGCGGCTTCTTCCCGGTCGCCGAACTCGCCGAGTACGCCCGGCCGGGCAGCCGCCTGATGGGGCACCCGGTGCGCGCGGTGCCGGGAGTGGAGATGCCGACGGGCTCGCTCGGCCACGGGCTCGCGCTCGCCAACGGCTTCGCGCTCGCGGACCCGGACCGGCGGTGCTTCGCGGTCATGGGCGACGGCGAGTTGCAGGAGGGCTCGGTGTGGGAGGCGGCCATGACGTCGGCGTCCCTCGGGCTGGGCAACCTGACGGCCGTCATCGACCGCAACCGGCTGCAGCTCACCGGCCCCACCGAGGACACCGTCGCCCTCGAACCGCTCGCGGACCGGTGGCGCAGCTTCGGCTGGACGGTTCGCGAGGCCGACGGCCACGACGCCGACGCGCTCCGGACGGCGTTCGCGCCCGGCGAGCCGGGCCGTCCGACGGTCGTGATCGCGCACACGGTCAAGGGGCGCGGGCTGCCGGCGATCGAGGGCCGTCCGAACTCCCACTACGCGACGTTGAAGGAACGCCAGGCGGAGCGCGCCCTGGCGGTCCTGCGCGCCCGGCGCAGGAGGGCGACCGCATGACCGCGCAGGAGAGCCGTCCCGCCACCCCGGTCCAAGAGGAGGGCGGGAAAGAACGTGCGGACGCGCCGCGACCCGGCACCGGAACGGGCGCACCGGTCGCCTCGCGCCAGGGCGCTTCTCCACGCGCCGAGCCGAGGCCGCGATCGGCGCGCGAGGCGTACAGCGCCGTGCTCCCGGAGCTGATGCTCGCCGACGAGCGGCTGTACTGCCTGGACAGCGACACCGGGCTGTTCGACCCGGACGCCTTCGCCGCCGTCCCCGGCCGCTACCTCAACCTCGGCATCGCCGAGCAGAGCCTGATGGGCACGGCGGCGGGGCTCGCGGCGAGCGGCAAGGTCCCGTTCGTCACGACCATGGCCACCTTCGCCGCGACGCGCGCCCTGGAGGCCATCAAGATCGACATCGTCTACAACGCGCTGCCCGTCCGGATCGTCGCGACGCACGGCGGGCTGGCCGCCGGGCACCTCGGGCCGACCCACCACGCGCTGGAGGACCTCGCCGTCATGCGGGCCCTGCCCGGTCTCACCGTGGTCGTCCCGGCCGACGCCGACCAGGCCGAGGCGGCCGTCCGGCAGAGCGCGGCGCTGCCCGGGCCCGTGTACGTCCGGCTCGGCCGCAAGGCCACCCCGGACGTCGGCGGCGGCGCGTTCGAGATCGGCCGGGCCCAGTGGCTGCGGCGGGGCCGGGACGTGGCGGTCATCGCGTGCGGGCCGCGCCCGGTGCTCGCCGCGCTCGCCGCCGCCGACCGG
>NZ_QURH01000297.1 GCF_003428695.1 Actinomadura logoneensis | reverse complement strand
GAGTCCGCCCTCGTGCAGCCGCGACCCGGCCGCCACCGCCCGGACCCGGGCGCCCCGGCGGGCGAGCCGCGCCCCCGCGTACAGGGCGTCCCCGCCGTTGTCGCCGGAGCCTGCGAGCACCACGACGTCCGCGCCGTACACCCCGTCCAGGAGCCCGGCGCAGACCCGCGCCAGCCCGGCGGCGGCACGCTGCATCAGCGTCCCCTCGGGCAGCCGCGCCATCAGCGCCCCCTCGGCGGCCCGCACGTTCCCGACCTCGTGCGCGTATCTCACCCCGGCCCCTCTCCGCGATCATTTCCTCCAGGGTGCCATGCCGCCCCGGCCGCGACGGGCCACGAACCGCCTTGACGGGTGCGCCCTCCCGAGTCGATGGTGAATCAACGCACGTTTCGGTGAAATTTTCACCTATGTGCCGACCGGAAGATCAACCTGACGGCAAAGCCGGTAAGAGTCCTCACCGGATCCCGTGTCCGGCCGATGAACGCGCATCGCGTGGGGCACACTTCGCTGAGTAACTCGCGCTGGTCGGGAGGCGACCGGAGACATGACGACGTCTCGCGGTTCAGCGGGTGCCATGAGCCCCTTCCGAGGCCCCACCGTCCGGCAGCGCCGGCTGGCGGCCGAACTCCGCCGGCTGCGCGAACAGAACGGCTTCACCGGCGACGAGGTCGCCGCCCGGTTGAACTGGTCAACAGCCAAGGTCAGCCGGATAGAGAACGCGCGGACGAGCACAAAGATCCGCGATGTGGAGCTGCTCACCAGGCTGTACCAGATCGACCCCGTCCACCGGACCGAGCTGCTGACGCTGGCACACGATGCCGCGGCGAAGGGCTGGTGGGCGGAGTACCGGGAACTGCCCGGCGGATACACGCAGTTCATCGCGATGGAGGACGAGGCGAGCCGGATCGTCCAGTGGGAGACCTACCTGGTCCCCGGCCTGCTGCAGACCGAGGAGTACGCGCGGCAGGTGATGTCCGGAACCCGCCTGTACGACACCGTCCCCCCACGCGAGCTCGAACGGCGGATCGAGGTCCGCCTGCGCCGCCAGCAGCTCCTGAGCCGTACGGCCAAACCCGTCAGATACACCCTGCTGCTGGACGAGTCCGTGCTTCACCGGCTCGTCGGCGACCGGTCGGTGATGCGCGCTCAACTGCACCACCTGCTGGCCGTCGGCGACCTGCCGCACGTCACCCTGCGCGTCATCGAGCTGGCGGTGCCCCATCCGATCATGGAGGGGTCCTTCCAGCTCATGGAGTACGACCCGGTCGGGGACATCGTCTTCCCGGACGTGGTCTACACAGAGGCCCTCACCGACAACCAGATCACCGACGAGAAGGTCGCCTTCATGTACCGGCTCGCCTTCGAGGGCATGTCCGAGGTCGCGCTGGGTCCCGCGGAGACGCGGGCACTTGTCGCCGCGTCCGCGGACCGCTGGTAGCCCACGATCCGCGCCTGCCGCGGTCAGACAGGAAGGCACGAAGTGACGATGGACTCGACCACATCCGGGAAGGTCGCGTGGCGGAAGGGGTCCCGCTGCGGGGCCAACGGCGGCTGCGTGGAGGTCGGCGCGCTGGCCGCCGGCCTCGTCGGAGCCCGCGACTCCCACCTCGGCGACACCGGCCCCGTCCTGCGCCTCTCGGCCGCCGAATGGCGAACCGTCCGGACCAGAATCCAGGAGACCGAACTCGACCTGCCGTCCTAGAGCTCAGGGAAGCCCCCTGAGCTCTGGGCTCGAATGTCGGCGGTGGGCCAACGGTTTCCCGCCCCACCGCCGAATCCCCCAACCAACCAGAAAACCGACACCGACCAACGCCAATGAGGCCGATCCGCGTCCGCCGAACCGCGAGAAGCCCTCTCCCGTGTCCGTGCCCGACGACCGGAGTGCCGTGGGCCCTCCGCCGGGCGGCGTCAATTCCCCCGCGCCCACGGCGGCCTCGTACTCCTCATCGATGATCCGGACGAACAGCCGTCCCCGTCGGCCGCTGGGCGCCCTCCGCCGCCCCGAGATGGCCCAGAACTTCCGTCCCACCTCGGTCTTGAACAGATCGTTCCGGGCCAGGTAGCGCAGATGCTCACCGGACAGGCCGCCGTTTTCCCAGCTCACCTGCCACATGCTGACGAGCAGGTTGAGATACATGATCTTCCGCCACTCACCCGGCCCGACTCCCAGAGGCATGGGGAAGCACGAATGCAGGCCCGGATCCTCGATGGCCATTCTCATCACGGCTTGATGCGCGACGAGGACGGCGTGCTCGCGCCCGTGCCGGACCTCCCTCGCCTGGAGGCGAAGGGAGGCGGCCAAGACTGCCAGGGCGACCGCCGACAGCACCGCGGAGACCGCGCCGTACGTCTGGCCGATGTCGCCGAGAAGCGCCCAGTCGACATGAGCGCCGCTGAACAATGACAACAGGGCGAAGGGCGACAGGAGCGCCGCCCCGATCAGAAGTGCCACCGCGATGTTCAGGCTCAACAGCCGGACCAGGCCGATCGGGGGCCGTCTGGCTTCCACGCTGCCGCCTCCGGGTCGTCGGGAACGTTCTTCGACGTTCCGTGAGAGGCGGCAGGGCGTCAAGGGACGCTGACGTCCCGCCCGCCGGGTCCTGGTGGGCGGCGGGCGGTGGCAGTGCGAATTACTCGACGGTTACGGACTTGGCGAGGTTGCGGGGCTGGTCCACGTCGTGGCCCTTTGCGGTGGCCAGTTCGCAGGCGAAGACCTGGAGCGGGACGGTGGTGACCAGGGGCTGGAAGAGGGTCGGGACGGCCGGGACGCGGATCAGGGTGTCGGCGTAGGGCTCGACCGAGGTGTCGCCCTCCTCGGCGATCACGATGGTGCGGGCGCCGCGGGCGCGGATCTCCTGGATGTTGGAGACGATCTTGTCGTGCAGGACGGCGCGGGAGCGCGGCGGGACGACGACGATGACCGGCAGGCCCGGCTCGATCAGGGCGATCGGGCCGTGCTTGAGCTCGCCGGCGGCGAAGCCCTCGGCGTGCATGTAGGCCAGTTCCTTGAGCTTGAGCGCGCCCTCCAGGGCGACCGGGAAGCCCACGTGGCGGCCCAGGAACAGGACGGACTTCTCGTCCGCCAGGGAGCGGGCCAGCGCGCGGACGGGCTCCATCGTGCCGAGGACCTCGTCCACCTTCTCCGGCATCTTGGCCAGCAGCTGGATCATCGCGAAGACCTCGTCGCCGAACTTGGTGCCGCGCACCTGGGCGATGTAGAGGGCGATGAGGTAGACGGCGACGAGCTGGGTGAGGAACGCCTTGGTGGAGGCGACCGCGATCTCCGGGCCCGCGTGGGTGTACAGGACGCCGTCGCACTCGCGGGGCAGGGTCGAGCCGTTGACGTTGCAGATGCCGAGGAGCTTGGCGTGCTGCTCGCGGGCGTGCCGGACGGCCATCAGCGCGTCCATCGTCTCGCCCGACTGGGAGATGGCGATCACCAGAGTCGAGCGGGACAGGATCGGGTCGCGGTAGCGGAACTCGCTGGCCAGCTCCACCTCGCAGGGCAGCCCGGCCCAGTGCTCGATGGCGTACTTGGCGATCAGGCCCGCGTGGTAGGACGTGCCGCAGGCCACGATGATGATCTTGTCGACCTCGCGCAGCTCCTGGTCGGAGATGCGCATCTCGTCCAGGGTGAGGCGGCCGTCGGCGCCGATCCGGCCGAGGAGGGTGTCGGCGACCGCGCGCGGCTGCTCGGCGATCTCCTTGAGCATGAAGTAGTCGTAGCCGCCCTTCTCGGCGGCGGACACGTCCCAGTCGACGTGGTAGGCCTTGGTCTCGGCCGGACGGCCGTGGAAGTCGGTCACCGTCACGCCGGACCGGCGCAGCTCGACGACCTGGTCCTGGCCGAGCTCGATGGCGTCGCGGGTGTGCGCGATGAACGCGGCGACGTCGCTGGCGAGGAAGTTCTCGCCGTCGCCCACGCCGACGACCAGCGGCGAGTTGCGGCGGGCGCCGACCACCAGGTCGTCGTCCCCGGCGTGCATCGCGACCAGGGTGAACGCGCCCTCCAGGCGGCGGCACACGCGGCGCATCGCCTCGGCGAGGTCGCCGGTGGTCTTCAGCTCGTCCTCGAGCAGGTGCGCGACGGCCTCGGTGTCGGTGTCGGAGCGCAGCTTGTGGCCGCCCTCCTCCAGCTCGGTCCGCAGCGCCGCGAAGTTCTCGATGATGCCGTTGTGGATGACCGCGACCCGGCCCGCGCAGTCGGTGTGCGGGTGCGCGTTGCGGTCGTTCGGCGCGCCGTGCGTGGCCCACCGGGTGTGGCCCATCCCGAGCGTCCCGGCCGGCAGCGGCTCCTCGGCGAGCGCCTCGCGGAGGTTGACCAGCTTCCCGGCGCGCTTGGCCGTGGCGAGCGCCCCGTCCGCGAGCATGGCCACACCGGCCGAGTCGTAGCCGCGGTACTCGAGCCTCGCCAGACCCTCGACCACGACGTCCAGTGCCGGCCTGGCGCCGACGTAACCCACGATTCCGCACATGGCGGCCAGCCTATTCGGTCCCGATCGGCGACCCGCCGTCCGGACTAGACCAGCCCTGGTGGCCCGCCGCACCGCCCGTCCCAGTACGGTTGGCCCTTGTGCCCAGCCCATACGTCGAACTGAACCGCGCGCAGTGGCGGGCGCTGCGAGCCTCCACCCCGCTCACCCTCACCCCGGACGAGCTGGACGAGCTGCGCGGCGTCCGGGACCCCATCGACATCACCGAGGTCGAAGAGGTCTACCTGCCGCTGTCCCGCCTGCTCAACCTGTTCTTCGTGGGCCGCGGCGGCACCCGCGACACCGTGAGCGGCTTCCTCGGCGAGCCGGTCCAGCCCACCCCGTTCGTGATCGGCGTGGCGGGCTCGGTCGCGGTCGGCAAGTCCACCACGTCCCGGCTGCTGCGGACGCTGCTGGCGCGCTGGCCCGAGCACCCCCGTGTGGAACTGGTCACCACCGACAACTTCCTGTACCCGAACGCCGTCCTGGCCGAGCGCGGGCTGATGGAGCGCAAGGGCTTCCCGGAGTCCTACGACCGGCGGGCGCTGGTGCGATTCGTCCAGTCGGTGAAGTCGGGCGCGTCGCGGATGGACATCCCCATCTACTCCCACCTGGAGTACGACATCGTGCCGGACGCCCGGCAGACGGTGGAACGTCCGGACATCCTGATCGTCGAGGGCCTCAACGTCCTGCAGGCCCCGCCGGCCGGCACCCTCGGCGTGTCGGACTACTTCGACTTCGCGATCTACGTGGACGCCAAGGTCGAGGACATACGGCGCTGGTACATCGACCGCCTCCTCGCCCTGCGCCGGACGGCCTTCACCGACCCCCGCTCCTACTTCCGCGAGTACGCCAAGCTCAGCGAGCAGCAGGCGGAGGACTTCGCAGTCGGCGTCTGGGGCGCGATCAACGAGCCCAACCTGGTCGAGAACATCCTCCCGACCCGCGCCCGCGCCACCCTCGTCCTGCACAAGGACCGCGACCACTCCATCAACCGCGTCCGCCTCCGCCGCATCTGACCCCGCCGTCTCCGGCCGGCTCAGCCGCCTTCCTCCGGTCAGACGGCCCTCAGCGCGCGTTCCCGGGCCGCGGTGAAGTTCTCGATGATGTCTCCCGCCAGGTGGTACCACGGGCTCTCGGTGACGTGGGGCCCGATCGCCGCGAACTGTTCGGCGGCGGCGAACTGGTCGCCGCCCAGCGCGAAGCCGAAGGCCAGCAGGTTCCGGGCCCGCGACAGGGCAGGCGTCACCGGGGCGTCCGTGGCCGAGGCCAGGCGCGCGGCGACGGCACGCAGTTCGCGCTGGACGGCCGCGTCGGCGAAGTGGCCGGACTCGGTTTCGGCGGGCTCGGTTTCGGCGGGCTCGCCGTCAGGCTCGTCCAGCCAGGTCTCCAGATGCGCCTCCACGACCAGGGAGACCAGAGGTGAGGCCGGGGGCGCCGCGGCGGCGCGGGCACGGGCGAAGTTGAACATCAGCCCGGTCGAGCCGCTCCACTTGGGCGCGACGCCTTGGAGCATCATCGCGTGGGCGCGGTAGTGCCAGGTGTGCCGCGCGATCACCTCGGCGAACCGGCGGCCCAGTTCTTCGGGACCGTGCTGGAGGCCGCGGGCCGTGGTGAGCAGGTGCGCCCAAGGTTCCGGGTCGTCCGGGGCCAGTTCGGCGGCGCGCAGCAGGTCCCGTTCGGCCACGCCGAGGCGGACGCGGAACTCGCGGAACTGCTCGGAACCGGTCATTTCGGCACGGGCGGTGCCTCGCGCCTCCCAGGCCCACGCGATGCCGTGGGCGCCCCGGGCCAGGTGGGCGAGCGCTTCGCCCGGCTCCTCCTCGGGCCATCGGGCCAGCCAGTCCGGACGTCCCTGATGGTCGACGGCCACGCCGAGCAGGAAGGACCGGCGGTCGGCATCGCCGGTCTCGGCGGCGACACGGCGCAGCAGGTCCGTGTCGCCCTTCGCGGTGGCCGCCGCGAGTTCCCGGGCTTCCGGGTCGCCGAAGGTGGGGTCGAGGACGAGCACGGGGGGTTCAACCGGCATGGACGGGCTCCTCCAGCGGCGGGACAGGGGTCAGGTCCACGGCCGGACGCCCGAGTTCGGCGCGGACGGCCGCGACGCCGTCCGGACCGTCCAGGGCCCGGTCCACGAGCTCGCCGACCGGCGTGCCGGACCATTCGAGCTCGAACCGCGCCTCCCAGGACGTCTTCCAGACGCCACCGTGCTCCGCGGCCAGGACGGTCATGAAGACGAAGGCCAGGACCCTCTCCAGTCGTCGCCGCACGACCTGCGGGTCCCGGTCGCCGGGTGCGTCGGCGCCGGGGGCCGACACGGAGACCAGTTCGTGCCCGCGGCCGGCGGCGAGCAGTTCGAGAGCCTGGTCGAAGCCCGGCACGTCCCATCGGCCGCCCACCCGCACGGCCGCGTCGGTCATCGCCCTCGCAGCCCGCCCGACGACCTCGGCGGCGTACACCTCGGCCGCCGCGTCCCAGTCGGTGGGGACGGGGTCGGCCAGCCCGGTGATCTCGCGGGCGATCTCCAGTGAGAGGACCCTCTCCAGGTCGTCCGGACGGTCCAGCAGGTCACGGGCGCTCCCGGCTCCCCGGCGGAGCCCGGCCTCGGCCGTGGGAAGACCGGAGGGCCCGGCCGAGGGCAGCTCGGCGAGCAGCGCCAGTCGCTCTCCCAGGCTCGGATGGCTGTCCCAGCGACCGGTGGGCCGGGCGAGCGCGGCCTCGCGCAGCTTCTCGGCCTCCTCCCGCTGGCACGGTTCGGCGATGAACGCGCGCAGTCCGCCGTAAAGATCGGTCGGGTACCGGCCCGCCTTCCACAAGGGCACGGCGAAACCGACGGTGAACCGTTGGAACAGCACGGACTGCGCGCTGATGGCGGTCAGCGCGGACGCCAGCGCCTCCGGCCCCGCCACGCGTGCGGCGGACCGGTCGGCGGCGCGCTCCTGGCTCCGCGAGACGGCGAGCGTCACCCGCATGCAGAGCCGCAGGTAGACGCCGATCACGCGGGCGAGCTGGGCGTCCAGCGCCTTGTCGCTGCCCTGGAGCGCCGCGACCGTCCGCTCCAGCCTGCGCTGCGAGCGGTACACCAGGGGGCCGAGCCGCGTGTCGCCGCCGGAGACGTGGCCGAACTCGTGCGCCAGCACCGCGCGCAGCTCCGCCCGGTCGAGGGTCGCGAACAGCGCCGCGCCGACCACCAGCGTGACCCGGCCCCTGATCAGGCCGAACAGCCAGACCCGCTGGTGGACGGCGGCGTTGGCGTCCGGAACGACGCGGATGACGCGGGGGACGGGAGCGCGCACCTCGTCCGCCAGCGCCCGCACCTCGGCCCACAGGCGCGGCTGGTCGGCCTCGGTGACCCTGAGGCCGCCAGGTTCGGCGTCGCGGTTCGAGCGCATCCTGCCGAACGCGCCCCGCAGCATGGCCGCCCCACCGCCGGAGGCTCCCAGCATCAACCACAGGAAGAAGTTGCCGGCCTGGTGGAAGACGGCCTGGACCAGCACCGCGAGCGCGATCATCGTGCCGGTGACCAGCACCATGAGGATCGCGACCAGCAAGTAGAACCCGAGCAACAGGCCCACGCCCAGCAGGGCGCGCAGACCGATCAGTGCCGTGCCCGGACGCCGTGGTGACGACACCACTCCGCCGCCTTCCAGCCGTCCGGGACGGCGCTAGTTCAGAAGTGCGGCAATTGTGGCGGATCACCCGCGCTCGTGGCGTGTTCGTCGGTCACGATTCGGTCGGTCATTCGGCGCTGGCGACGGTGAGGGAGCGGAGGCGGACGGTCGCGAGGACGGTGGCGGCGAGGGTGACGACCACCAGCATCGTGACCGCCGTCGGCAGGGACACCGCGGGGTGGACGGTGGACGCGTCGGTCAGCGAGTGCGTGACCGACAGGGCCCACTGGACGATCGACGCCTTCTTCGCGCCCGGGGCGAAGTTGCCGAACAGGCTCTCCCAGACCAGCGCGTAGAGCAGGCCGATGGTGACCGCGTTGCGGCTCAGCACGCCGAGGGCGACGAAGACCGCGGCGTAGGCGACGCCGCCGACCAGGACGCCGACGGTGAAGGCCGGGGTGAGGCCCGCCGGAGCGCCCAGGATCAGGCCCGCCAGCAGCGTCGGGACGGCCGCGAACAGCGTGACCAGCACGATCGCGACGGCCAGTTTCGTCAGGACGACGGTCCGGCGCGGCACCGGCTTGGTCAGGATGTACATGATCTGCCCGTCGTCGATCTCCGGGCCGATCACGCCGGTGCCCGCGATCAGCGCCAGCAGCGGCAGCACCGCGCCGAGGGCGAAGGTCTGCAGGACGTTGGTGTCCACCTCCATGTCGTTGGTGTCGGTCAGCCGCAGGACGAGGGAGAGCAGCAGCAGGAGCCCCGGCAGCACGAACAGCAGCAGCGCCCGCCGCCGGCCGAGCATCGACCGGAACGTGATCATGGCGATCGTGGGGTTCATCGGGCCACCAGGTAGGAGAAGACGGATTCCAGGGACTCGTCGGCCGGGACGACCTCCCACAGCCGGACGCCGGCGTCCCGGGCGAGCCGGGGCAGCAGCCAGGTGAACCGGCCGAAGTCGGCCGCCTGGACGGCCAGGCCGTCCGGGGTGAGCTCGACGGCGGTGGCCGAGCCGTCGGCGATGATCGCGGCGGCGAGCGCGCGGTCGTCGCCGGACCGGACCCGGAACCGGTGCGGACGGTCGGTCATCAGCCTGCGGATCTCGCGGAAGTCGCCGGACGCGGCGTGCCGGCCGGCGACGATCACCTCGATGTGCCCGGCGAGCCGCTCGACCTCCTCCAGGATGTGCGAGGAGAACAGGATCGTGCGGCCCTCGGCGGCCATCCGGCGGATGAGGTCCATGAGCTGCAGCCGCTGCCGCGGGTCCATGCCGTTGAACGGCTCGTCCAGCAGCAGCACGGCCGGGTCGTGGACCAGCGCGGACGCCATCTTGATCCGCTGCTTCATGCCCTTGGAGTAGGTGCCGATGGCGCGGTCGGCGGCCTGCTCCATCTCGACCTGGGCGATCGCGCGGTCGGCGGCCCGGCCCGGTTCGGCGAGCCTGTGCAGCTTGGCCATGGCGAGGATGAACTGCCGACCGGTCAGGAAGTCGTAGGCCGACTCGCGTTCGGGCACCAGGCCGAGCCGGGTGTAGACGCGCGGGTTCTGCCAGATGGGCTCGTCGTCCAGCTCGACGGTGCCCGACGACGGCGACAGGAACCCGCCCATCATGTGGATCAGCGTGGACTTGCCCGCGCCGTTCGGCCCGAGCAGCCCGGTCACGCCCGGGCCGATGGTCATCGTCACGCCGTTGACGGCCACGACGTTGCCGTACCAGCGGGACACGTCCCGCAGCCTGATCTCGGTCACGACAGGCCCGCCTTCCGGAACCGCGCGTGCAGGACGAGGACCGAGCCGGCCACGATCAGGGCGCACAGCACGAGGGCGACGGCCCCGCCGCGCAGGCCGGACGGGACGGTCACGCCCTCCTTCCCGCCGAGCAGCCGGACCGCGACCGCGTCCACCAGGGTGAACGGGGTGCACAGGCCGAGCCAGCCGCTCATCGTCCAGTGCCCGGTGTGCTCGGCGATCTTCTGCACGATCGACACCAGGGCCTCCGACACGATCAGCACCGCGATCACGGCCGCGACGCCGAAGCCCCGGCGGGGCGTGAACGCGGCGACGACCAGCCCGATCGCGGCCAGCACCAGCGACAGCAGCAGGCACGCGGCGAGACCGCCGAGGTAGTGCAGCAGATGCTCGCCCGAGTCCGGCACCTGGGTGACGAGCCCGCCGACGTACAGCAGGGTGACCGGCGTCGCGGTGAGCGCGAACAGCGCGGTCGCGAACGCGCCGAGCTTGGCGAGGACGAGGTCGACGTGCCCCACCGGCCGCGAGAAGTACAGCGGGACGGTGTGGAACCGGATCTCCCGGGACGCCAGCACCGGCGCCTGCGTCGCCACGAAGATCGAGATGATCAGCTGGAGCATGAACTGGTAGCGCGTGTAGGGGAACAGCGCCTCCGGCCGCTTGGCGATCGCGACCACCGCGATGTCGCCGACGGCGGGCAGCAGCATGATCCCCACCAGGATGAACGGCATGACCTTCGCGCGCGCCGGACGCCCGAGGCCGTAGGCGGCGCGCAGGTTGTGCACGAAGATCGACCGCGTGACGTAGGCGCGGCCGAGCCGCTTGCCGTCGTAGTGCCGGTAGCCGATGTCGTGGATGGTGCTGACGTTCACCGGGCACCTCCCCTCAGCTCCTCGGCGGACGGTCCGGCCGGCCCTGGCACGGCGCCCGGACCCCCGGGGACCGCACCGGGCGGCCCTGGGACGGCGCCCGGCGGCAGCGGGACCGCCTGCGGCGCGACCGAGAAGACCTCCTCGATGTGGTGGCGGCGCTGCTCCATCCGGACGAGCCGCAGCCCCAGCTCGGCCGAGCCGTCCCGGACCAGGTCGTAGACGCTCTCGTCGCCGATGTCGATCATCAGCAGCCGCTCCTCCGGACGGACCGCCACCCCCCGCCCGTACAGCCAGCGGCCGAGGTCGTCGCGGCCCTCGTCCACCTCGACGACCAGCACCCCGCTCGCCGCCGTGTACGCCTCGACGGCCTGCGAGCGCAGCAGCCGCCCGCCGTCGATCACGACCACGTGGTCGCAGACCCGCTCCAGCTCGCCGAGCAGGTGCGAGGTGACCAGGACGCTGATCCCGAACTCGTGCCCGATCCGCCGGATCAGGCCGAGCATCTCGTCGCGTCCGGCGGGGTCGAGGCCGTTGGTCGGCTCGTCCAGGAACACCAGGCGCGGGTCGTGCACCAGCGCCTGGGCGAGCTTGACGCGCTGCCGCATGCCGGTGGAGTAGCCGCCGATCGGGCGGTACCGCTCCTCGTAGAGCCCGACGTGCCGCAGCGTGTCGGCGGCGCGCTCGCGGGCGGCGGTCGGCGGCAGCCCGCACATCCGCGCCATGTGGACGACGAACTCGGTGGCCGACACGTCCGGCGGGAGGCAGTCGTACTCGGGCATGAACCCGACCACGCGCCGGATCTCACCGCCCTGCCGGGCGATGTCCAGGCCGAGCACCTGCGCGCCGCCCGCGGACGGCGGCAGCAGGCCCAGCAGGATCTTGATGAGGGTCGACTTCCCGGCCCCGTTGGCGCCCACGAGCCCGACGACGCCCGGCGGAGCCGCGAGCGTCAGGTCGTCGAGCGCGGTGACGCGCGGGAACCTCATCGTGAGGCCCCGGGTCTCGATGATCGGCGGCATGTCCCGAACCTAGCGGCAATCGGTGTGTTCGTCGTCACCCGTGGGATCTAGGCCGGCCGGTCGACACGTCCGCCCCGCGGAGGACCCGCCGCCATACCAGCCGCTGAACCAGGAGCGTGACGACGCCCGCGATGATCATCCCGGCCAGGTTGATCGCGAGCTGCAGCACCGACCCGCCGACCTGGCTGCCGTGCCGCAGCGCGAGCGCGACCGCGAGGTTCCCCGCCGCCGGGACGGTCGTCACCGAGATGAACACGCCGACCAGCGCCGACGACTTGCCCGCCGTCATCGACAGCACCCCGGCCGCGCCCGCGAGCACCGCGACGATGAACGACCAGCGGTCCGGGCTGTAGATGAAGGCCGTGCTCGGCCGGTCGGCCGGCAGCCGGCTGATGTCGAGCACGCCGGTCCAGCGGCCGGCCAGCGCGCACAGGTAGGTGACGACGATGGCGAAGGCGAACCCGGCGGACAGCGTCCGGACGGCCCCGCCGATCCTTTGCCCGTTACGGCTGATCAGGCCGTAGCAGATCGCGGCCACCGAGGAGAACTCCGGGCCGAGCACCATCGCGCCGACCACGAGGATCGCCGAGTCGGTGATCGCGGCGATCCCGGCAAGCTGCGTGGCGAGCGTGAGGAAGGCCAGATAGGCCCAGGTCAGCTGGGCGCCCTCGGCGGTCTGCCGGTCCAGTTCCTCCCAGACGACCGCGTCGTCGGGGGCGCCGGGCGCGCGCCGCTGCGCCTCCTCCGCGCCGTGCGAGAGCGACAGGTCGACGTTCTCGACGGAGATCGAGCCGTCCCGGTCGACGCCGAGCTCCCGCAGCGCGTCCAGGATCTCGTTGGCGGCCTCCCGCGCCACGTCGGCGGTGACCACGTCGCCCTTCGGGCTGCGCGCCGCGTCCGGCAGCACCACGACGTTGGTGACGCCCACGTGCGCGGACAGCGCCGAGCACACCGCGTCCGTACGGTCGGGCGGGACGATCGATCTCACATGCAGCACGCGTCACATCGTCCCGCATCCGCCCACCGACGCGCCCACCCGCCATCCGTCCGCACGCCGGCCGTCCGCACGCCCTGCCGCCCGCGCGCACGCCGTACGACCGTCCCGACGTCCACACGCCCTGCCGCAGCCGGACGGCTCGGCCGCCGGACGGGCCCGCAGGGGTCAGTGCTCGGTGATCTCCAGGCGGCCGACCTTGAGATGGGCGATCTCGACGACGCCCGCCTCCAGGTGGTTGATGACGGCGCGCTTGATGGCCAGGCGGCCGATCGCGAGGGCGCCGATGGCCAGGGCTCCGACGGCGGCCGAGCCGAGGGCCAGCGAGCCGAGGCCGGTCAGCGGCCGGAGCGTCGCGCCGACGGCCGACGCGCCGGTGACCTCGGCGCCCACGGCGCGGGCGCCGACACCTCGCTCGGTCCGGACGCGCGGGCGCTCGTCCCCCTGCTCCGCCGGGGGCTCGTGCTCCGCCGCAAGCTGTTCGGCGGGCCGGTTCTCGTCAGGCTCGGTCGTCATGGGGCCAGCCTAGGCGAGGCCCGCGCGGCTCCCCGCGCGGGTCCGACCTCTGTGGAAAACCGTCCGGGAGGTCAGCCGAGGGCCGTGCGGACGACCTCGGCGAGCCGCTCGGCCACGCCGCGCGCCTGCTCCTCGGACGCGGCCTCGACCATGACGCGGACCATGGGCTCGGTGCCGCTCGGCCGGATCAGCACGCGCCCCGACGCGCCCAGCTCCGCCTCGGCGTCGGCGATCGCGGCCGACAGCTCGGGCGACGACTTGGCGCGGGCCTTGTCCACGTCCCGCACGTTGACCAGCACCTGCGGCAGCCGCGTCATCGCCTTGGCCAGCTCGTCCAGCGGACGGCCGAGCCGGGCCATCGCGGCGAGCAGGTGCAGGCCGGTCAGCACGCCGTCGCCGGTGGTGGCGTGGTCCAGCATGATCACGTGGCCGGACTGCTCGCCGCCGAAGTTGAAGCCGCGCTCCTTCATGGCCTCCAGCACGTAGCGGTCGCCGACGGCGGTCTCCACGACCGTCAGGCCCGCCTCGCGCATCGCCAGCTTGAAGCCCAGGTTGGACATCACGGTCGCGACGACGGTGTCGTCGGCGAGCCGCCCGGCCTCGCGCAGGTCCAGCGCCAGGATCGCCATGATCTGGTCGCCGTCCACCTCCTCGCCGCCCGCGGTGACGGCCAGGCAGCGGTCCGCGTCGCCGTCGTTGGCGATGCCGGCGTCCGCGCCGTGCTCCCGGACGGCCGCCTTCAGCGCGTCCAGGTGGGTGGAGCCGACCCCGGCGTTGATGTTCAGCCCGTCGGGCGCGGTGCCGATCGTGACCACCTCGGCGCCGGCGCGGCGCAGCGCCTCGGGCGCCACCTCGCAGGACGCGCCGTTCGCGCAGTCCACCACGACCTTCAGGCCGTCCAGCGACACCGGCAGCGTGCCCAGCAGGTGCGCGATGTACTGCTCGACCGCGCCGTGCGCCTCCCGGACGCGGCCGACGCCCGCTCCGGTCGGGGGCTCCCAGTCCTGGCCGAGGGTGGCCTCGATGCGGTCCTCGATCTCGTCGGCGAGCTTGAAGCCGCTGCGGTCGAAGAACTTGATCCCGTTGTCCGGGGCGGGGTTGTGCGAGGCCGACAGCATCACGCCCAGGTCGGCGTCCAGCGCGTGCGTCAGGTAGGCGACGGCGGGCGTCGGCAGCACGCCGAGCCGTAGCACGTCCACGCCGGCGCTGGCCAGGCCCGCGACGACCGCGGCCTCCAGGAACTCGCCCGACGCGCGCGGGTCGCGGCCCACGACCGCGACCGGGCGGTGCCCGGCGAACGCCCCGGCCTCGCCGAGCACCCGCGCGGCCGCGACCGACAGGTCCATGGCGAGCGGCGCGGTGAGGTCGCGGTTGGCGAGCCCGCGTACTCCGTCGGTTCCGAACAGACGACCCACGATCAACTCCTAGCCCGGCCGGGCGCGGGGACCCCGACCCCGCACGTCGGCACGCTCAATGTAGTCCGCGATGGCGGACGCGCCCGGCACCCGGCGCGTCCCGACCGCCCCCGTGAAATGCGAACGAGCCGCCGCGCCCCGCGGACGCCGCCCGACCCCGCGGTGAACGGGGGTCGGGGGCGTGCCACACGGGACACGGCGGCTCGATCGGAACGCTTAGCGCTTGCTGTACTGCGGCGCCTTGCGGGCCTTCTTGAGACCCGCCTTCTTGCGCTCGGTCGCCCGCGCGTCACGGGTGAGGAAGCCGGCCTTCTTCAGCGCCGGACGGTGCTCGATGTTGGCGAACTGGAGCGCCCGGGAGATGCCCAGGAGCAGGGCGCCGGCCTGGCCGGTGGTGCCACCGCCGTTCACCCGGCAGATCACGTCGAACTGGTTCTCCAGACCCAGCAGCACGAACGGCGAGTTCACGATCTGCTGGTGGACCTTGTTCGGGAAGTACTGGTCCAGGGTGCGGCCGTTGATGGTCCACTTGCCCGAGCCCGGGACGATGCGGACGCGCGCGATGGCCTCCTTGCGGCGGCCGGTGGCGGCGGCGGGGCCGGTGGCGACGGGCTGGCCCAGCATGCCCCCCTCGGACTCGGGGGTCTCCGTCGAGTACTCCGACGGCGCGTCTTCGTACGAGTCGTACTCGACGCCCTCGGCGGGCGTCTCGATGCCGGTCTCGGACACTTTTCTCCTCAGAGGTCTTCTAGCCAGGGCGGCGGACCCGTCTGTCACGGGTGCCCCGGCGGCCACGGAATTCGGGGTGCCGTACCCGGCGGGCACGGCGGGGGTCCTACTGCGCGATCTGCTTGATCTCGAACGGCACCGGCTTCTGCGCCGCGTGCGGGTGCTCCGGGCCGGCGTAGACCTTGACCTTGGCGAGCATCTGGCGGCCGAGGGAGTTCTTGGGCAGCATGCCCTTGATCGCCTTCTCGACGGCCTTCTCCGGGTGCTTGGCGAGCAGGTCGGCGTAGGACATCGAGCGGAGGCCGCCCGGGTAGCCCGAGTGCCGGTAGGCGCGCTTGTTCTGCAGCTTGTTGCCCGTCAGCGCCACCTTGTCGGCGTTGACGATGATGACGAAGTCACCGGTGTCCAGGTGCGGCGCGTAGATCGCCTTGTGCTTACCCCGGAGCAGCTGCGCGGCCTGGCTCGCGAGCCGACCCAGCACGACGTCGGTCGCGTCGATGACGTGCCACTGACGCTGGACGTCAGCGGGCTTTGGGGTGTACGTGCGCACGGTCGTAGACCTTCGTTTCCTAGTCGACTGGCGGTTGATCCCGCCCGGCCCGTGGACGGGACGGGCGTGCCGCGCGGATGCGATCGCCGCCCGCCCAATGAGGTCGGGCACGCAATACAGCGACTGGGCAGCATATCCAGCCACGCGGGCACGGGTCAAAGCCGGGCCGCTAAACGGTGCTCACGCTGCGCTCAGTGCTCGTTCGTCAACCGCCGACGGCTACTTTCCCGGCCATCCTCCAGTATGCACCATCACGCCTCGTGCCCCGACCTCCGCCGCCTCCGGACGCGCTCGGCGGGCCTTCTCGCGGGGGCGATCGGCGGCGCCCCGGGTGTGATCAACGGTGCCTCGGCGGGTGAGCAAGAGAGGAAGAAAGGCCGCCTTGTGTCCCATATATGGATAAGGTGCGGCCCGTCCGGTCTCCCTCGCCGGCAGCGCGCCGGCCCGGCCCCCAGGAGCATCGATGCGCCCTCCCCGCCGCGCCTCCCGCTCGTCCCGTCCCCGAGATCCCCGGGCGGACGACCCCTACCGGGACGGCCCAGGACGCCACACCCCCGGCGGACCGTCCCCTGACGGCCCCTACTCCGCGTCCCCGTTCCCCGGCGGCGCCGGCGGTCAGGGCAGCGACGCCTTCGCCTCGGCCGATCCGTACCGGCTCGGCCCGTCCGACGCGGCCCCGGACCGGTTCGCGCCGCCCGCCGGGCCCCGTCCGCTGGAGCACGAACGGCACCGTCCGTCCGCCGCCGAGACCGCGCGGGCGCACGGGACCGGCCGACCGGGGGCGGGCCACGGACCGGCGGACGCCACCGCCGTCCACGTGCCCGAGGAGGGCGACCGGCTCGCCTACTCCCCCACCGGACGCACCGAGCACATCCCGGCGGGCGCGTACGGCGCCGAAAGCCCCGGCGGACCAGGCGATTTCGGTCACGCCCCGGGAGGCCCCGGCGGTCCCGGCGGCTCCGGTGGTCCTGGTGGCTCCGGTGGTCCTGGTGGCTCCGGCGGCCACGGCGGTCCGGGTGGACGTGACTTCTGGGACGCCCCGGCAGGCGGCGGCCCCGGCCGCAGGCGCCGGACGCCGCTGATCATCGCCGGTGCGGCGGGCGCGATGGCGCTGGTCGTCGGCGCGGGCGTGGCCGTGAGCCAGCTCTCCTCGGACGACGGGAAGCGCAAGCCGACCGCCGCGGCACTCCCCGAGGGGACGCTCGACGGCCAGGGCGGCGCGCAGCCGGACGGCTCGCCCAGCGAGAGCCCGTCCAAGTCCCCGTCCAAGGCCCCCGCCAAGACGCCCAAGCCGAAGCCGAGCGCGAAGAAGCCCGGCTCGAAGCCTTCCACCAGCAAGCCCGGTGGCACAGCGGGCGGCGGCTCGGGCTCGTCCCCCGGCAAGACGGGCGGCGGAAGCGGCTCGGGCGGCGGGACCGGCGGCGGCTCCGGCTCCGGCTCCGGCTCGGGCGGGAACGGCGGCTCGGGTGGATCGGGCGGCTCCGGAGGCTCCGGCGGAGGCGGGAGCACGGCGACCGCGTCCGAGGCGGCCGTCTTCCGGCTCACCAACCAGCAGCGCGCGAAGGCCGGATGCTCCCCGCTGCGCCTGGACGCGCGCCTCACCAAGGCCGCCCGCCTGCACTCGCAGGACATGGCGGCGCACAACTACTTCAGCCACGACTCCCAGAACGGCGCGAGCCCCTGGGACCGCATCCGCCGGCAGGGCTACAACCAGCCCGGCGCGGAGAACATCGCCAAGGGCTACGCGGACGCCGCCGCCGTCATGAAGGGCTGGATGAACAGTCCGGGGCACCGCGCCAACATCCTGAACTGCGGACTGAAGGCGCTCGGCGTCGGCCGCGCGGACGGCCCCGGCGGCCCGCTGTGGACGCAGGACTTCGGCTGGAAGTGAGTCCCCCGGACGCCGCGTGAGGTTCCTGAAACGGGCGGCGTCCGGTTCGCCCCCATGTCATGGTGGGTGTGCCGATGGGTCCAGAGCCCTGAACGAGGAACGGTAGGGTCCAAGCCATGGGTTACCCCGGTGACACAGGCGACAACGGTGGCCGGCCTTCGGAGCGGCCCCCGCGACAGCCCCACGGTCCCGGCGGCGCGGAGTCCGCGCCGGTCTCGTGGGATGACGACCAGAACCGGTTCGCCCCCGGTTCCTTCGGCGCGCCCCCGGGCGGTCTCTCCGCCGAACCGGCGCACACCGCGTCCGGCCACGGCGACCCGAACGGGACGGCCGCGTTCGGCGACCCCAACGGGACCGCCGCGTTCGGCGGGCCGCCCTCGTTCGGCGGTTCCGCGCAGGGCGCCGACAGCGTGCCGGCGGGGTTCGGCGGCCCGGCCCACGGCGACGGCTTCGGCGGGCAGGGGCAGGGCGTCGCCGACGGCAACGGCTTCGGCGGCGACGGCGGCTTCGGCGGTCCGGG
>NZ_QURH01000307.1 GCF_003428695.1 Actinomadura logoneensis | reverse complement strand
CGCGCGGCCCGGCGCGGCGCACCCGGTGGACGCCCCGTCCCACCCCGGAACCCTGCACGACCGGCGACCGGCCCCCCGCTCCGGGACACGGCCGGACGCCACCGCCCTCGGCGCGCGGACCACCGCGGCGTTCGCCGCCGCCCGCCGCGCCGGAACCCCTGGAGAGGAGTTGGAGCCATGCCGGACGCGCAGCGCGTCGCGATCATCGGATCGGGCAACATCGGCACCGATCTGATGATCAAGGTGCTCCGGACGTCGGACCTGCTCGACGTCGCGGTGCTCGCGGGGATCGACCCGGACTCCGACGGGCTGGCCCGGGCCCGCCGGCTCGGCGTCGCCACGACCTACGAGGGCGTCGAGGGCCTGGTCGCGATGCCGGAGTTCGCGGACGTCCGGGTCGTCCTGGACGCCACGTCCGCCAAGGCCCACCGGCACAACGCCGAGGTCCTCGCGCCGTACGGGAAGCGGATCGTCGACCTGACCCCGGCGGCGCTCGGCCCCTACGTCGTCCCGCCGGTCAACCTGGACGAGCACCTGGACGCCCCGAACGTCAACATGGTCACCTGCGGCGGCCAGGCGACCGTGCCGATCGTCGCGGCCGTGTCCCGGGTGGCGCCCGTCCGGTACGCCGAGATCGTGGCGTCGATCGCGTCCCGGTCGGCCGGACCCGGCACCCGCGCCAACATCGACGAGTTCACCGAGACCACCTCGCGCGCCCTGGAGGAGGTCGGCGGCGCGGCGCGGGGCAAGGCGATCATCGTGCTGAACCCCGCGGAGCCGCCGCTGATCATGCGGGACACGGTCTACTGCGTGACCGGCGACTGCGACCCCGAGCAGGTCACCGCGTCGGTCGAGAAGATGGTCGGCGAGGTCGCCGCGTACGTGCCGGGCTACCGGCTCAAGCAGAAGGTGCAGATCCGCCCGCTGGACGGCGCCGACCCCCTCGCCGCGCTGGCGGGCGGCGGCCCCGGGAACCTCGTCTCGGTGTTCCTCGAGGTCGAGGGCGCCGCGCACTACCTGCCCGCCTACGCCGGGAACCTCGACATCATGACGTCCGCCGCGCTGCGCGTGGCAGAAAGGCTGGCGGTCCAGTGACTGCGGGAGAGAGCGTCGAGCTCTACGTCCAGGACGTGACGCTGCGGGACGGCATGCACGCCATCCGGCACCGCTACACCGTGGACCAGGTCCGCGAGATCGCCGCCGCGCTGGACGCGGCGGGCGTGGACGCGGTGGAGGTCGCGCACGGCGACGGCCTCGCCGGGTCGAGCGTCAACTACGGTCCCGGCGCGCACCTGGACGAGGAGTGGATCGCGGCGGCGGCCGAGGTCATGCCGAACGCGCGGCTCACCACCCTGCTGCTGCCCGGCATCGGCACGATCGCCGAGCTGAGGCGCGCGCACGAGCTGGGCGTCCGGTCGGTGCGGGTCGCGACCCACTGCACCGAGGCCGACATCTCCGCGCAGCACATCGCCACCGCCCGCGAGCTGGGCATGGACGTCGCCGGGTTCCTGATGATGTCGCACATGGCCGACGCCGAGACGCTCGCCGGGCAGGCCAAGCTGATGGAGTCCTACGGCGCGCACTGCGTCTACGTGACCGATTCCGGCGGACGGCTGACCATGGACGGCGTCCGAGACCGGGTCCGGGCCTACCGGGACGTCCTGTCCGACGAGACCGAGATCGGCATCCACGCCCACCACAACCTCGGCCTCGGCGTCGCGAACTCGGTCGTGGCCGTCGAGAACGGCGTCCGCCGCGTGGACGCCTCGCTCGCCGGGATGGGCGCGGGCGCCGGGAACTGCCCGCTGGAGGCGTTCGTCGCGGTCGCCGACCTGATGGGGTGGAAGCACGGCTGCGACGTGTTCCGGCTGATGGACGCCGCCGACGACATCGTCCGGCCGCTGCAGGACCGGCCCGTCCAGGTGGACCGGGAGACGCTGACGCTCGGCTACGCGGGCGTGTACTCGTCCTTCCTGCGGCACGCCGAGGACGCCGCCCGCCGCTACGGCCTGGACACCCGCGAGATCCTGGTAGAGGTCGGCCGTCGCGGGATGGTCGGCGGACAGGAGGACATGATCGTGGACGTCGCGCTCGACCTGCTCGAAGGGAAGCGGAAGTGACCCCGGAGACGACCGCCGAGGAGCGGGCCCGCCGCCTCGACGCGGCCGACCCGCTGCCGACGCTGCGCGACGAGTTCCTCATCCCGCCCGCGCCCGGCGGCCCCTACCCGGAGGCCGCCTACTTCGCGGGCAACTCGCTCGGCCTGCAGCCGAAGGCGACCGCCGCGCGGCTCGCCGAGGAGCTGACCGACTGGTCCCGGCTCGGCGTGGAGGGCCACACGCAGGCCCGGCGGCCCTGGGTGTCGTACCACGAGCTGCTGACCGAGCCCGCGGCGCGGCTGGTCGGCGCGCTCCCGCACGAGGTCGTCGCGATGAACTCGCTGACGGTCAACCTGCACCTGCTGATGGCCACCTTCTACCGTCCGGCGGGGGAGCGGACCCGGATCGTCATCGAGGACTCGGCGTTCCCGTCCGACTCGTACGCGGTCGCGAGCCAGGCCGTCCACCACGGGCTGGACCCCGCCGAGACGGTCGTCCGGCTCAGGCCGCGGCCCGGCGAGGACACCCTGCGCACCGAGGACGTCCTCGACCTCCTGGACCGCGAGGGCCACCGCGTCGCGCTGCTCATGCTCGGCGGCGTCAACTACCTCACCGGCCAGCTCATGGACATGCCCGCGATCACCCGCGCGGGCCGCGCGGCGGGCGCGGTGGTCGGCTGGGACCTGGCGCACGCCGCCGGGAACGTCCCGCTGAGCCTGCACGACTGGGACGTCGACTTCGCCGCCTGGTGCACCTACAAGTACCTCAACAGCGGCCCCGGCGCGGTCGCGGGCGCGTTCGTGCACGAGCGGCACGTCCGCGACACCTCGCTGCCCCGGCTGTCCGGCTGGTGGAGCACCCGCGCCGACATCCGCTTCCGGATGGACCCCGACGTCGACCACCCGCCGACCGCGGACGCCTGGGCGCTGTCGAACCCGCCGATCCTCGCCCTCGCGCCGGTGCTGGTCTCGCTGGAGATCTTCGACCGGGTCGGGATGGCCGCGCTGCGCGCCAAGAGCGAGCGCCTCACGGCCTACCTCGCCGAACGGCTCGCACCGCTCGGCGGCGTGCGGGTCATCACGCCGGACGACCCGGCGCACCGCGGCACCCAGCTCTCGCTCCGCACCCCGGACGCGGGCGGCCTGGTGAAGGCCCTGGCGGCCGAGGCGGGCGTCATCGCCGACGCCCGCGAGCCGGACATCGTGCGCCTGGCGCCCGTCCCGCTCTACTGCACCTTCCACGACTGCCACCGCGCCGCCGAGGCCCTGGCGAAACTCACCTGAGACCGGCCCGGCCGCCGACGTGACGGCGGCCCGGTTCCGCCGAGGGCGCCCGCGACGCGCCCTCCGCGGATCCGGGCCGTCTCATGGACGAGGGGTCGAGCCGACGGCCGTCAGGTCCCCGACGGAGTCGGCGTAGTACATCGACTCCGCCACATGGAACGCGATCTGCCGGAACGTCCAGCCCTCTCCCGGGGAGTGGTCGAGCTGCTCGGGCGTCAGCGCGTCCAGCCGGACGGCCCAGATCCGGCCGAGCCGGGTGAGCCGGCTCCCGGCCTCGTCGAGGTCCTGGTCGGTGAAGGGCGCCAGATCGCCCGGGGTGGTGCTCGCCGAGGCGTGCCAGCGGTCCGGGATCGTCGGCTCCCCGGCCAGCCGTGCCTCCAGTTCGGCGAGATGGTCGACCATGTGGTCGGCGACCCGCCGGACCGCCTTGTGCGGCGTGTACACCCGGTCGTCGGCCCGGACCGGGCGTCCGTCCCACGCCGTCCAGGTGGCGGCGAGGCTCAGGACGTGGTCGACCATCCCGGTGACGACGGTCGCGGGATCGCGCTCGTCGGTGATCGGCGTTTCGTCTGCCATTCCGGACCTCCTCGGGATGAATTGCGGCTGTCACCGTAACCCGCCGTCATCTCGACGCCCGTCGAACCGTCAGTGCCGAGGACCAGCCGGTGCGTCCCTCGGAGTGGCGGGTACTCGACCACCTCCGCCGGCAGCGCCAGATGGTCCCCGGCCGCGAGCCGGGCGATCCGCTCCCGGTGCAGGCGCCGCTGCCGGATCTCGGCCCGCAGCCGCTCGTCGATCTCCGCGACCGCCGCGGCGAACTCCTCCTCACCCGCCCGCAGCAGCTCCCGGACCCGTGCCAGCGGGACCCCGGCCTCGGCGAGGGTGCGGATCCTGACCAGCTCGACCACGGCGTCGGCGCCGTACCTGCGGTAGCCCGAGCGGTCCCGTTCCGGCTCCGGCAGCAATCCTTTGGCGTGGTAGTGCCGCACCGCGCGCACCGTCACGCCGGCGTACGACGCCAGCTCCCCGATGGTCAGCACCGGACCAGTCTCCTACGCCACGTCCGGGAAGCCGCCCCGGCCCGCGTCGCCGAACCTGTCCCGGATGATCCGGGCGATGTCCGGCGCGTGGGTGAAGACCAGCCCGTGGTCGGCGTCGAGCCAGGACGCGGCGACGCGCGGATGCTCGCGGACGAGCCGTTCGACGCCTGCGCGCCAGTTCCGGTTGAGCCACGCCGCGGGCCCCGCGCCGCCGTCGCCGGCCATCGAGGTCGACATGATCGCGGTGATGGCCGGCCATCGAGGTCGACATGATCGCGGTGATGGGTCGGTCGATCGTCCGGTACCGGTCGAGGATCCCGGCCCGGACGCCGTCGATCTCGACGTTCAGGTCGAGGATCTCCCGGGCGGTGAGCAGCACCTGGCGCGGGGTGCCCCACGCTGCCCGCTGCTCCGCCGCCATGGCCTCCCACATGGCGCGGAACTCCGGCAGGAGGTCCTCGGTGAGGAAGGGTTCCGGCACCGGGTTCGCCCCGTCGATGAGGACGAGTCCGGCCACGGCGTCGGGGTGCCCCGAGGCGTGGTGCACGGCCAGGTCCGCGCCCAGTGAGTAGCCCGCGAGCACGGGCGGCGACGGCAGGCCGCGGCGTTCCAGCTCCGTCATCACCGCGTCCAGGTCGCTGAGGAACGCGGCGAAGGAGTACCGGTCGGCGGCGGAGGAGAGGCCGTGGCCCCGCAGGTCGAAGGTGACCACCTCGAAGTCGCGCCGCAGCAGCCCGATCAGTTCGTGCAGGTCGGACGTTGTCGAGTTCAGTCCCGGGCACAGGACGAGCGGCCGTCCCCGGCCGCCGCGGGACACCGGGATCGTGACGCCGTCATGGTGGATCGTGAAGTGCTCGTCCGTGGTCATGCCGACCATGCTGGAAGGTTGACCCTGCGTCAGGGTCAACCCGCCGCGGCCATGCCGTCCGCCTGTCGAGCGGGAGAATGACGGCGTCGGACGCTCCGGTACTTTCGGAACCGCTATGTCCGGTCGCTGACCGAACGTGTCGGCGTGAATCCCTTCGCTACATCTCCTTGAATTCTCCGCCAATACGGGATAACGGCTCGTGAACGGCGAGCCGACGCGTCGTCTTTGTTATTCCTAAACCGGACCCAGCGTACGCGGCGTCCGCCCCCTGGCAAGTTCGGCGTCCATATTCGGACAATGACGCACGCCTGGACGATATGCATTGATCTCGTCTTTAACTCCATCAATACTCTCGCTTGGCCACAGGTCTACGTGAGGGGAACCATGGGGAACAAGCGCGGCTCGGCACGGTTCGTCGGGGTCTTGGGCGCGGCGGTGCTGAGCGTGGCGGTGACGGGCATGGCGCCCGCGGGGGCGGACCAGGCGCCCGGCGGGGGCAAGAACACCGTCGAGTCGGTCCCGTTCGGCCACATTCCCGCGGACATCCGGCAGAAGATGCACGACCAGGTACCGCTGAAGGAGGCCGCCTCCAAGATTTCCTGGGCGGTGGAGAAATCGGGGCGCGGCGGGTACGCGGGTATCGTCCTGCAACCCCACTCGGTGCAGTTGTGGTGGAAGGGCAAGCTCCCCGCGGCCGTGAACAAGGCCGTCGGGAAGGCGCGCGGCACCGCCGCGGTCGAGGTGAAGCCGGCCCGCTACTCGCAGCGGGAACTGCGAGCGGCGGCGGCCGGCGTGCTGGCCGCCATGAAGAAGGACCCGGCGTATCCGATCAGCCAGGTCTCCGGGTCGCTCACCGGTGACGGCCTGGTCCTGACGACGAAGGACAGGGCGAAGGCGCTCGCGGCCCAGCCCCCGACCCTCGCCGGCGTTCCGGTGAGCTATGTCGACGGCGGCGTCGCCGGCCTCGACGGCCGGTACGACGACTACGCGCCCTACTACGGGGGCGGCGCCATCCTCAACGACGACAACCACGCGCGGTGCACCGCCGGGTGGGCTGTCTCCGACGGTGGCGGGAACAGCTACCTGCTGACCGCCGGCCACTGCGGCCGGACCGGAGGCGGCTGGCACAACGGCTCATGGACGACCGACGGGACCGGCCTGTGGATCGGGACGGGCGCGCAGGAGAACGTCGGGCACGACCTGCTCCTCATCAACGCCAGTTCGGCCGGGCGCATCTGGGACGGCAGCTCCGCGGGCGACTTCACCAAGGGAGTCGTCGGCTGGGACTGGGTGTACGCGAACGAGTGGGTCTGCCAGTCCGGGTCGACCAGCGGCGCCGTCTGCGGCATCCAGAACACGTCCAACTTCAGCTACGGCGGCTGGTACCGCGACGCCTACGGCAACACCGAGTACTACTCCGACCTGATCGTCGCCCGCCGCACCGACGGCGGACTTCCGAGCCAGGGCGGCGACAGCGGCGGACCGGTCTTCTCGCTCAGCGGCGACTACAACGTCGTGGCCAACGGGACCGTCACCGCCCACGACGGCTCCACGTTCTACTACCAGGACTTCGGCACGGCCTGGCGCGACTTCGGGATCTCCGCGAAGACGGGCTGACGGTCGGTCAGGCCCGCCCGCGGGTCACGGGAACCGGGGAGCCGTCGGCGTAGACGAGGATCCGGCCGGCCGGCGGGCGGGCCGGCCGGATCCGGTAGATGCTCGTCCTCAGCACGTCGGTGTCGATGACACGGCACTCCGGGCGGCTTCCGACGCTCTCAGCCCGGCACGTCCGCGAGAGCGCCGCAGGGGGACGGGGCCCGGGTTCCGGTGGTCGCCTTCAGCGCCACGCTGGTCAGCGACAGCGCCAGGGCCATGTCGGAGTCGGTGTCGAGGCGGACGGCGACCCACTCGCCGCCCGGCCGCACCCTGACGCGGCCGGAACCGGCGAGTGCGGCGCCGAGCCGTTCCAGGACGGGCCTGGTCAGACGGAACTCGGCCTCGTCCCCGCCGTGCAGGTGCAGGACCTGCCGTCCGTCCGCCGCCAGGGCGGACCCGAGCCCGCAGTCGGCCCGCACCACCGCGACGTCGGGCCAGGAGCCGACCTGTTCGAGGAGTCGGCCGCCGTTCTCTCCGGCCGTGTCCGCCATGTCAGTGACCTTGCTTTCTGTAGTCGCGCCACTCCCGTTGGCTGCCACGCTCGCATGGTCCCGCCGCGCGGCGGTCGTGGGAACCGCCCGAGTCGGAATCGTTACGCCCGCGGTGCCGCGGCGCACGGCTCGTCACGTGCCCGGACACCGCCCTCCCGGGTCACTGGGGACGGGAGTCGCGGACGCGGCGGGGCGGGCGCAGGACGCGCCGGGCCGGCCGCGCGACCCGGAGCAGTTCCCCGCCGATGTACACGCCCGCGCCGATCGCCAGCGCCGTCGCGAGCGCCTCGGCGAGGACGAGCGCCGCGGGGCCGGTCCGTCCCGTGGTGAGCTCCAGCATCCCCCGGTACATCAGCGTCCCGGGCATCAGCGGAGCGATGCACGGCGTCACGCACACCAGCGCCGGGACGTGCGCCAGCCGCGCGTAGGCGGTGCCGAGCAGCCCGACCACGGTCGCGGCGATCGCGGTGGCGGGCGCCGCGGGCAGGTGCAGGCCGCGCATCTCGACCAGGACGGCCCAGGCGAGCATCCCGCCGAGCGCGACCGGCGGCAGCAGCGTCCGCGACACCAGGTGGAAGACCGCGAACGAGGCGGCGATCGCGCCCGCGCCGAGCGTCTGCGGCGCGGCGACCGAGGTCGGCGCGGTCGGCAGGTGCTCCAGCGAGATCGGCACCCCGTTGCGGGCGGCGACGTAGGTGACCGACCCGATGCCGCTCAGGATCGCGATGATGATGAACAGTACCTCCACCAGCCGCGTGGTGCCGGTGACCAGGTCCCCGGCGATGCCGTCCTGCATCGACACGACCAGCGCGCGGCCGGGGATCAGCGCGATGACCACGCCGATGATGACCGTCCCGGACGGCACCGGCGCGTCGGTGGCGACCAGGAGCACCGTCACCAGCGTCCCGATCGCGGCGGCCAGCGCCATCTGGAAGAAGTCGGTGATGCCCCGGCGCCCGAGCATCGCGCCCGTCCGGTCGCCGAGGATGGTCGCCGCGAAGGCCGCGAGCGCCGCGGAGCCGTCGCCGCCGACCAGCACCGCGCCCGCCGCGCCCAGCACCGACAGCGCGACCGCCTGCGCCCACCCGGGGTAGGCCGTCGGGCGGCCGATGATGTCGCTGAGCCGGAACTTGGCCTGCTGGAAGCCGAGCCGGCCCGCCGCGGCCTCCCGCACCAGGCCGTCCACGGCGACGAGCCGGGTGTAGTTCGGCGTCCGCCGCCGGACGCGCCGCTCGGCCGTCACCGGAGGACGGTCGCCGCGCGGCATGTAGGACATCCCGACGGCGGCGAGCGTGACGTTGTTCTCGGTGTGCGGCAGCCCGTACGCGCGCGCGATCCGTGCCATGGCGAGGTCCACCGACTCGGCGGTGTCGCCGCCCGCGAGCAGCAGCTCGCCGACCCGCAGCGCCAGGTCGAGCGTGGCGTAGGCGTCGGTGCCGACGCCGGGCTCGCGCCCGCCGCGCAGCGCCGCCTCCATCGCGGCCAGCGGGTTCTCGCCGGTGCCGGTCGCGGCGGGCGGGCCGGTCTCCTCCGGGTCGGCCCAGAGCGGTTCGCCCTCGCCGGTCGCGGCCGCGTCGGCCTCGGCGGGGCCGCCGGCCTCGCCGTACTCCTCGTCCACTGACCCTCCGGACTCCGCTGCGACCTGCGGCGACGCTAAGGCGCGCGGCCCGGGCGCGGCGGCCGGGACGCGGGGGAGCGACCGACTCTTTGCCCGCCCATGATCGGCGATCGGGACGCGCCGCCGCGTCTGCGGCTGATGTGGCGGTCGAGCCGGTATTGCCGGGTGAGTCGGCGGTGGTGTAGCTAGGGAGGGCCCGAATCAGTGCCTGATTACCTTTTGGACCCCTCGGCCGGCCACGCCCGAGCCCCCCTCCTCTGGACCCCGGAGTTTCCCCCATGCCACGTGCACCCCGACGGCGCGCCGCCGCCGCGGCCACCGCGCTCACCGCGGCGCTCCCGCTCGCCGCGGCCCTGCCCC
>NZ_QURH01000299.1 GCF_003428695.1 Actinomadura logoneensis | reverse complement strand
CGGTGGCCAGCGCCGCGACGGGCACGGTGGCCAGCGCCGCGAGGGGCACGGCCGCGCGCCTGACGCGGCCCCGCCACGGCGGGGGAACGGACGGGCGCCCGGTGGTGTGCGGCTTCGTTCGACGCATTACAGATCGTCCTCCTCGGGAAATATCGGGTTCAATTACCCGATGTGGTCCTTTTCGGTTCGGACCGGTACCCCTGGGAGTGGCGTGCGAACTGACTTGTCCGGACCTCGGCGCGGCTTTTCCGAGGCCTATAACACCCGCCGCCAAGGAATGCGCAGAATCTACTGACGGCTGCTCGCAGCAGGGCTCCGCGGCGCGCCGAATACCGTCCGCCGGCCGCCGTCCGCCGTCCGCCGGGCGGACGCCCTCGGCCTGCCGGCGCATGTCGCGCGCGTCGCTGATCGCGCGGCGCTCCTGCGCGTACTGCTCGCGCACCAGCATGCTGCCGACGCCGATCGGCTCGATCGCGAGGTCGATCTCCACCAGCGCCTCGTCGTAGCGTCCCAGCCGCCGCAGGGCCGCCGCCCGCCGGTAGTGGACGTTCGGGTCGCCCTCGCCGCTCGCCCTCATCGTCTCCGACAGGCTGAGCAGCATCTCCGCCGAGCCGTCGAGATGGTCGGCGAACCAGATGGCCGTGAGCGCCAGGTTGCGGCTCTTGTCGTCGGCGTCCGGCGCCTCGACGCCGGTGCGTCCGCGATCCGCGCGAGCCAGGCGAGCGAGTCGCCCGACGTCCGCGGCTTGAGGTACTCGACCAGCGCCACCGCGCGCCCCTCGGACGGTACGCCGGCCAGTAGCTCCTCGACCGACGGCCCGCCGGGCGGAGCCGCGGCGTCCGGGGGCGGCGCCTGCCCGGGGACCGGGCTCTGCCCCATGGTCCTCCAACCTCGCCGACGGACCGTCCGGGCAAGTCTCGACCGCGGAGGACTCGGCCGCCCAGAAGCTCCGGCACGATCGAAAGAATCTCCTCCGGGGTGCCAACCTTCGCCGCCTCCCCGGTGTGTATACGGGCGACAAGGAGGCGGATGGTGCACTACGAGGGTTTGCCCGAGTTCGTCGCGGCCCGGGGACCGGCGCTGCTCCGGTCGGCGTTCCTGCTCACCGGCGACCGGCATCGCGCGGAGGATCTCGTGCAGACCGCCCTGGTCAAGCTCGCGCCGCGGTGGCGGCGCGTGTCGGCCGCCGGGGACCCCGAGACCTACGTACGCAAGATCCTGTACCACGAGCACCTCAACTGGTGGAGGCGGCGCGGCCAACACGTCTTTCCCAGCGCGGCGCCGCCCGAGCCGGCGGGCCATCCCGACATCGCCGACCGCACCGTCCGGTCGGTCCTCCTGCGCCAGGCGCTCGGGAGGCTGACGGCCAAGCAGCGCGCGCTGATCGTCCTCCGCTTCTACGAGGACCGCTCCGAGAACGAGACCGCGACGCTGCTGGGCTGCTCGGTCGGCACCGTGAAGAGCCAGACCCACCGCGCCCTCGCGCGGCTGCGCGCCCTCGAACCCGGGCTCGCCGAACTCCTGACCGACACCGAGATCCCGGAGGTGGTGCGATGAGCCCCCAGGCGCACGACACATTCCATGACGGGCTGCATGACGGGCTGCGCGGCGCGCTGGACGAGCTGGCCGAGGACGCCCCGACCCGGGTGAACGCCGCCCGGGTCCTGACCGCCGCCCGCCGGCGCCGGCGCCTCCGCCTCATCGCCGTTCCGTCCGCGACGGCCCTGACCGCCGCCGCCGCGGTCCTCGTCGGGACGGCGACGGCCGGGGGCGGCGCCGACCACCCGGGACCGGCCGAGCGGCCCGACGCGCCCCTGGCCACCCGTACCGACGCGCCCCTGGCCACCCGTCCCGGCGAGATCCTCAACCCCCGGGGCGTGCTGCCCGGCCCGCTCCCGGCCGGCAAGGTCGAACCCGTCGTGTACGGCTTCCTCGACCACTGCGGGTGGCTGCGTCCCAAGGGGGCGGCGAGCGCCTCGGGCGCCTGCGCCCAGTGGCGGCTGGTCGGCCGGTCCGGGAAGCAGTGGCGGCTGCCGGACGGCGTCGGCTCCCGCGCGGTGAAGCCGAGGGACTACATGAGCGCCGACACGCCGCTGGCGATCAGCCCGGACGGGTGGCGCATCGCCTACCAGCGCGCGAAGGACCAGAGGCTCGTCGTCCGCGACCTGTCCTCGGGGAAGGTCACACCGGTGGGGCCGCCCACGGCTCCGACGGACGTCCCCCAGATGATGTTCTCCGGCGACGGCACGCACCTCGCGCTGTCTTCGCAGGCGAACCCCGGCGCCCGGGCGTCCCTGGTCGACACGCGGACGGGAGCCGCCACGGCCCTGCAGGCCGGGACCGTGATCGGCGTCAGCCGGGACGCGTCCACGATCGTGCAGGGCGACATCTGGGACCGCGAGAAGCCGCTGACGGTCTCCGGCCAGGACGGCGCCGTGCGCGCCAGGGTCCGGGTCGCTCCGAAGGTCGACCTGCGCGGCATCAACGGCAACGCCCTCTCGCCGGACGGGCGCACGCTGCTCACCTTCAACTCGGGCATGGACACGGCCGTCCTCGTGAACCTGGGTACCGGTGAGATCGCCTCGGAACGGCGGCTCAGCGGCGTGGGCGGCGCGCAGGCATGGGTGGGGCCGACGACGTACTTCACCGTGCGGGACAAGTCCCGGGACCCGAGCGGCACGGAGGGGATGCCTCCTCACGCCTCCCAGGGCGTCATCGTCGACCTGACGACCGGCGAGGCCCGTGAGACCGGCAGGAGCTTCAGTATCCGGACGTCCCGTTCCATGACGGTCTTCGGCGGCTTCCTCCCCTGACGGAACACCCGTCGCGGGCGACGTGGCGCCGGGCTAGCCTGGGCATGTTCGACCGGTGCGCGCGGGGTGGGGAGTGTGAAGCGTGGCGCGACGTCCGCTGGGGCGCCTGGAGGCCGAGGTGCTGGCGGTCCTCGCGTCCGCCGACGCCTTCATCAGCACCGCCGACCTGCGCGCGCGGCTCGGCGGCGCGCCGCCCGCCCACACCACCCTGAACACGATCCTCACCCGGCTGCACGGCAAGGGCATGGTGCGGCGGGTGCGGGCCGGGCGCCAGTACGAGTACCGGCTGACGGTGAACGAGGCCGACGTCGTCGCCGGGCGCATGCACGAGCACCTGCGCTTCGCCAGCGACCAGCGGCACGCCCTCAGCCGTTTCGTGGAGACCCTGACGGGCGAGCAGGCCCGGATCCTGCGCGCCGTCCTGGACGACGGCCCCGAGGCCGCGTCCGCACCCCTGCCCGCGCCCTCGGAGCCGACCCCGGCCGCTGCCGCCAGGCCCGAGCGGGACGCGACTCGGGGAGGCGGGGGATGAACCCGTTCACCTTCCTGCCGGTGGCCGCCACGCTGCCGCTGGCCTTCGCGCTCGGCCGGTTGCGTGTGCCGCTGCACCCGGCGTGGACGGCGCGGATCCTGGTGACCGTCGCGGCGACCGCCACCACCTCCGCCGTCGGGACGGTCCTGTTCGTCGCGGTGAACTACGGCGCCACGCTGGCCCCGGGCACGGCCGACCGGCTGCCCGAGTGGATGCTGTTCGGCGACGACCAGCCGGTCCCGGCCGAGCTGGGCGTCCCGGCACTGCTGCTGTTCGCCTGTGCCTGCGTCGCGATCGCCTTCGTCCTGGTCCGTTCCGCGCGGGCCACCCGGCGCGCGCGACGCCTGGCCCGGGGGGTGCTCGACGTGGACGAGCCGCTGGCCGTGGCCGTCCCGGGCCGGCGCGACGGCGGCGTGCTGGTGTCCCGCGGCCTGCTCCGCCTGCTGGACGGTCCGGAACTGGCGGTCGTGTTCCGGCACGAGGAGTCCCACCTGCGGCACGCCCACCACCGCTACCTGCTGATCGGGGCGTTGACCGCCGCCGTCCTGCCGCCGCTGCGCCCGCTGGACGCGCGCCTGCGCCTGGCGCTCGAACGCTGGGCCGACGAGGACACCGCCGCCGCGACCGGCGATCGCGCCCTGGTCGCCCGCACGATCGCGAAGGTCGCGCTGGCCGCCGCACCGGCCGGTGGCCCGGACGGGTTGCCCTCCTTCGCCCAGGCCCAGACCGTCGAACGCGTCCGCGCGCTCCTGACCGCGCCGCCGAGGTCGAACTCCGTCACCGGGCCGGTCGCCCTGCTGAGCAGCGGTCTCACCACCGGCCCGCTGGCCGCCGCCGCGCTGCAACTCGACCAGGCGTTGGGGCTGCCGCTCCTGTGACGGCGGACCGCCGGTCGGCGGGAGGCCGGCCTGGGGGCGGCCGAGGGGCCGGCCGCCGGTCGGCCCGGCGAGATCGACTTGATCAACTTCCGATCATCTACGACACTTGTCGTAACTCATTCGACCCGGGAGTTGTCTCCATGACGTGTTTCTTCGACGCCGCCCACGGTCCGGGCGTTCAGAGCATCCTGTGGACGCCGCAGTGGGGCGCGGCCCGCAACGTGACCGCCTGCCCGGCCTGCGCGCAGCGCTGGGCCGTCCACCAGCAGCAGATGGCCGCCGGGCAGCCCGGTTACCCCGCCCAGCCCGGCTATCCGGCGGCCCAGCCCGGCTACCCTGCCCCCGGTTACCCGCAGCCCGGCTACGGCCACCACGACGACCACCACCACCGTCACCACGACGACCACCACCACGACGGGCAGCGCCGCGGCCCGGGCTGGGGAGGGGTGGCCGCGGCGGGCGCCGCGGGCCTGGTCGGCGGCGCGCTGATCAACGAGATGCTCGACGACGACGAGCCGCAGCAGGTCGTCTACGAGGTCACCAACAACGAGTACGTCACCAACGAGTTCAACGACTTCTCCGACGGAGACAGCGGAGACGGCGACTGGTAGGGCCACCACGCCGCCCACCGCCCCCGTCCCAGGACCGGACGACTGCCACCCCGCCCCCGATGACCGGGCGGGTTCCGGCCGTGTCCTCGTCGGCGGGGTGGGACGGCGGCAAGCCGGACGAGAGGACGGCCCGCCCGACCTCTCGTCCCGCACTGGCGCCGGAAGATCGGCGCAGCAGCAGAACGCGCCGGCTCGCGACGACAGCGAAGCCGGCGAAATCACGGGCATTCGTAGCGCCCTGCTCGACCGCCGCCCTGGGCCCTGTTGTGAAGCGGCCAGGGGCGAAGCCTTGAGTCGAGAAACCAGCGAGACCATCCGAACCCGAACTCGGGTCCATGCCACCGGAGGGCGGGCGGCTCCGGGTGAGAGCCGTGATGGCCCGCGCATTCCGCGGACGACACCTTCCCGCAGGAGCCTTCTGGCGCGCATCGTCGCAGGTCAGAGCCGTTGTGAAAAGTGTGAACGATGGTGCGCCGGAGGTCCGGGTACTCCCTGTGTTGACGCGTTGATCGGTTGCCGAGGTAGTGGTCATGACGTCGTTCGGGAATGGGTGAGGCAGAGGGAGGGGTGCGGGTGGGGGAGAGTCCGCTGCGGCGTGAGGACCTGGGTGCGCTGTTCAGGCCGGCGACGGCCGAACGGATCGGGCTGGAGATCGAGTGCGGGGTCGTGGACCCGGAGACCGGCCGTGCCGCCCCGTACGAGGGGGAGCACGGGATGGGGGCGGTGCTGGCCGCCGTCCTCAAGGAGTGGAGCGGTGAACCGCTGTACGACGGCGGGGCGCTGGTGGCGGTCCGGCTGGCGGACGGCGGTCTCGTCGGGTTGGAGCACGGCGGCCAGCTGGAGTACTCGGCGCCCCCGGCCGACGACGTGGTGAGCGCGGTGTCCGACGTCCGGGAGCGGCTGGCGGCCCTGTCGGAGATCGTCGGCCGCCATGGTCTGGCCCTGCTGCCGGGCGCGCACCTGCCCTTCGACGGCCTCGGGACGGTCTCCTGGGTGCCGCTGGCGCGTGGCCCCATCATGCGCACCCACTTCGCGGGCCTCGGCGCGGACGGCAGCGGCGGCGCCGAGATCCTGGCCCTTTCGACGTCCACCCAGGTGCACCTGGACCATCTGGGAGAGGACGACTTCGTCCAGAAGCTGCGTCTGCATGCGGCGGCCTCTCCCGTGGTGGCCGCCCTGTTCGTCAACGCGCCGTTGCACGAGGGCCGCGCGGACGGTGTGCTCTCCCGCCGTTCCCTGAACTGGACGCGGACGGATCCGTGCCGCTGCGGTCCGGTGGTTCCGGCGCTGAGCGGGATGACGGGCTTCGACGACGTCGTGAACTGGGCGCTGGACATCCCCGTGCTCTACTACCGGAACGGTTCGGGGCGGCTCCGGCGCGGGGGAGGCCGGTCGTTCGCCTCGGCGCTGGCGGACGGCTTCGACGACGGCTCACGCCCGGACTTCGACCACTGGACGGCCCACCTGGGCCAGATCTGGACGCACGTCCGGGTGCGCGAAACCCTGGAACTGCGCGCCGCGGACGGGCCTCCGCACCTCCACTTCAGCGCGGTGCCGGCCCTCTGGGCGGGCCTCACCTACCACCGGCCGTCCCGCGACGCGGCATGGAACCTGCTGCGCCACTACACGCTCGACCAGCAGCGGGAGGTGAGCCGCCGCCTGCCTCTCGAAGGGCTGCGTACCCGGCTGGGCGGGGACCGGGTGCACGACCTCGCGGCCGAACTGGTCAGCCTGGCACGAGAGGGCCTGACACGGCGCGTGGCCGCAGGACTGGAACGTCCGGAGGCGCCGGGGTACCTCGACCCGCTGGACGAGGTGCTGGCCACGGGCCGGACGTTCGCCGAACAGTGCGCGCACCGCTGGCGGACGGACCTGCGCGAGGACCCGAGACGCTACGTGGCGGCGTACCGCGTCTGACACGCGGCCCGGCGAAAGTCCCTGTCGCCGTGTGACTTGTCGCCCGGCGAAAGTTTCCGTCGCCGTGTTCCGTCGCCGTGTGACGTGTGGCCCGAGAAGGTCTCGATACTGGTGTGAACGGTGCCGGGGGAAGGTCTCGAACCTTCACGCCCCCATGGGGGACACCCGGCCCGAAGGTCGGGAGCGTCTGCCAATTCCGCCACCCCGGCTTGTGGCCGCGAAACGGAAACTCCCTTTCGATCTTCGTCCTTTTCCGATCTTCGCTTCCGGTCCGCTGAAGAGGACGGTACCTCCGTCCGTCCGGCGGTGGAAGAGCCCGCCAGGCACACGAGTCGATTTCCGAAGCTCATCGCACAGAAGTCCAAGGTCGAGCGGGCATGAATTGCCGGTAGTGGCCACCTCGACCCGTTTCCTCTCGGGAGCCGGAACGACCCCTTGCCAGGATTTGGCCGGGCTGCTTCTATCAAAGCGAATCTTCGTTCGATGGCATCGGCGGAGGGGACGGCTTTGACGCGAGAGCAGCGTTCGGTCTATCTGACCTATCCGCCGGCATCGAGTGTGTGGCATTTGCCGATGGGCATCGCCTACCTCGCGGGCCTCCTGGAGGAGCGCGGTCATCACGTCGTCCAGCACTACGGCCACATCGACGCGGTCGAACACGTGCTGCGGCGGCACGGGGGAGACCCGGTGGCCCGGGGGCTGGACACGATCCGCGACCCGCACGCGTCCGTCCTGGACCGGTACGACACCCGCGTCCTCTTCGAGCGCGTGTCGGCGGCCGTCCCCTCGACGTTCGAGGACTTCTCCGTCGCCCGCAACAACGTCACCTGCGACTCGCGGGTCTTCAAGGGCGACGTCGGGGAGCTGCTCGCCGTGCTCGACCGCCGCCGGGAGCACGTGTTCCACGACTACTTCGCCGAGGTGGAGCTGTCCCGCATCCGCTCGGCCGACCCCGACATCGTCGGCATCAGCGTCGCCGACGAGCGGCAGCTGGTCAGCGCCTGCGTCCTCGCCGCCCTCGTCCGCGAGAGGCTGCCCGGAGTGCGGCTGTTCATGGGCGGCAACTACTGGGCGCGGACGATGAACGCCTACCGGGACCCGCGGTTCGCCGCGCTCTTCGACCACTGGGACGCCATCGTCTACGCCGAAGGGTTCCGGCCCGTCGTCGAACTCGTCGAGGGGGCGGAGCCGGCCACCGTCGCGGGAGTGGTGTGGCGGGACGGGGACACCGTGCGGGTCACGCCCCGCACCCTCGCGCCCGTCGACTACGAAATGCTCCCGACCCCGGTCTTCGACCGCGGGATCCGCCAGTGGAGCCCCGATTTCGTGCCGCCTCTCTACACGATGTCGAACTGCCCGATGCGCTGCGGATTCTGTTCCATCGCCGCGGGCAGCGACACTTTCCTGCACAAACCCCGGGTGATGTCGGAACGGCGCGTAGCCGAACACATCGCCGCGCTCGGCGCGTCCCGCGTGGACTTCGTCGACGAGTACCTCACCATTCCCAGGCAGTTGAAAATCGGCCGTGAACTCGCGCGGATCGGCCACCGGGCCACCTGGCAGTGCTACCTCACCGCGAGCGACCAACTCCTCGACCCGGACAAGTGCCACGCGCTGGCCGAGGCGGGATGCGGCGCGGTCCAACTCGGGCTGGAGTCCCTGGACCCGGACACGCTCCGCCAGGAATCGAAACCGTGGAACCATCCGGCGAACTACGGAAGGATCCTCGGCAACCTCCACGACGCCGGAATCCAGACGCACGTCTTCATCATCGTCGGGGTGCCCGGTGAGCCGATCAACCGCTCCCTGCGCTGGCTCTCCTTCCTCGAGGAGTACGGCGAGCACATCCTGACCATCAAGTCCGGCCGCTACCGGCTCACCCGCCGCGCCCCGGACGAACGCGTCGCCACGCTGCGGCAGCTGCCCGGCGTCCAGGTCGCGGAGGAGGACCACCAGCTCCTCAACCTCAACCGCGACCAGTTCCGCTACACGACCGGCGGACTCAGCCGCAAGCGCGTCGAAGCGATCCGGGACCTCCTCGAAGAGGCGTGCCGCCGCCACTGGGCCTACCAGGTGACCTCCACCGTGCCCTGGTGGACGAACCGTGGCCGCTACACCCTCCCCGAACTGCGCGCCGCCGCCGACCTGCTGCGCGCGCACCGTCCGGCCGAGCCGTCCGTCCCGGCCAGCCACCTCAAACGCGGGCTGTCCAAGGTCACCAGCGCCCTGCGCGACGAACTCGGGATGCGCACCACTCTCACGTCCTACGAGGACGCGACGCAGGTGGCCGCCCGCCTCCGCGCCACCGACGAACAAGCCGCGCTCCGCTCGTAGCGCGCGGCGGGGCGCCTCCCAAGGACGACATCGATCTACAAGTTACAGATCTTGAAATCTGTTACCTGACCGCCTAGCGTTCGTCCCATGAGGCACAGGGCACCCGGCTCCGGCGTCGTCGCCGTCGCCGCCGGGCAGGGCATCACGACACCGTTCAGCCGCGGCATCGTCGCGCTCCCGGACGGCGAGACTGCACGAGGCGGGCACTGATGCCCGCCCGCACCCGGCTGGACGCGGACACGATCCTGGCGGCCACCGAAGAGATCCTGCGCCGCCACGGGCCGGACAAGGCGACCGTCGTGGACGTCGCGCGGGCGCTCGGGGTCAGCCACGCCGCCGTCTACAAGCACTTCCCGTCCAAGCAGGCGCTGCGCGAGGCCGTCACCCGGCGCTGGCTCGACGGCAACCGCGACGCCCTCGCCGTCATCGCGTCCGACCGCGCGGTCCCGCCGGCGCGCAGGCTGCGCGCCTGGCTGCACGCCGTCCTCGCCATGAAACAGGCCAAGATCCGCGAGGATCCCGAGCTGTTCGCCGCCTACGAGAGCCTCGCCGCCGCGCACAGCACCGTCGCGACCGAGCACGTCACCGACCTCCTGGGCCAGCTGGCGGCCATCATCGCCGACGGCGCGGCCGACGGCGGTTTCCGCACCGACGACGCGGAGTCCACCGCCCGGGTCGTCTTCCACGCCACCGCCAAGTTCAACCACCTCGCGCACGCCGCCGAATGGGGAGACCCCGGCATCGCCGCCGAGCTCGACGAGGTGTGCAGCCTGCTGCTCGACGGTCTCCAGACACCTGAGAACAAGGAGTGACGAACCATCGTGGTCAAAGCAATCGGAGTGACGGAACCGGGCGGGCCGGACGCCCTCGGTGAGCTCGACCTGGCGGCCGAGCCGATCGGTCCCGGCCAGATCCGGATCCGGGTCACCGGCGCCGCGGTGAACCCGACCGACGCGATGGTCCGCTCACGTCCGCGCCAGGACGGGGCGGACGCGGTGCGGGTGCCGGGCATGGAGGTGGCCGGCGTGGTCACCGAGACCGGCCCCGCCGCCGGCCGCGCGTTCACGGTCGGGGACGCCGTCATGGCCATCGTGGTGCCCTCGGGCGAACACGGCGGCTACCGGGCGGACGTGGTCGTCCCGGCCCGGTCGGCCGCGAGGATCCCGGCCGGCCTCACGGACGTCCAGGCCGCGACCGTCCCGATGAACGGCCTCACCGCGCGGCTCGCCCTCGACACGCTGGCCCTCGAGCCCGGCGCGACGGTCGCCGTCACCGGCGCCGCGGGCACCGTCGGCGGGTACTTCGTCCAGCTCGCCAAGCTGGCCGGCCTGCGCGTCGTCGCCGACGCCGCCCCGCGGGACGAGCCGTTCGTCCGCGCGTGCGGAGCCGACGAGATCGTGCCGCGAGGGGACGACTTCGCCGCGTCCGTCCGCCGCCGCCACCCGGACGGCGTCGACGGGCTCCTCGACACCGCCGTGCTGGACGCCGCCGTGCTCCCGGCCGTCCGGGACGGCGGCACCGTCGTCACCCTCCGCGGCTACCGGGGCGACGGGACCGGCCGGATCCGCGTCGCCCCGGTCTTCGTCCGCGACCACGCCGAGGCCGCGGACGAACTCGACCGCCTCGCCGAACTCGCCGCCGACGGACGGCTCACCGTCCGCGTGGCCGGCCGCCTGCCCGCCTCCCGAGCCGCCGACGCGCACCGCTCGCTCGAACGGCCCGGTATCCGAGGTCGGTTCGTCCTCCAGTTCGACTGACGGGCTCGCCGACCGGACTCCGCGGACGGGGGTCAGCCCGTTGACCGGTTCGCCGACCGGACTCCGCGGCCGGGGTCAGCTTGTCGACCGGTTCGCCGCGGGACGGAGCCGGTGGGAGATGAGCATTCCGCCGACCGCGAGCAGACCGGTCAGGACGAACACGACGAGCAGGGCGGTGCGCAGCGAGGTCCCGTGGTTCTCGCTGAGCGCGATGGCCCCTCCGCCGAGTCCGGCGATCACGGCGGTGGCGAACGTCTGCGCGAGCTGGAGCGCGGCGCTCGCCTCACCCTGCCGTTCGGCGGGCACGTGTCCCAGGGTCTCGGTCGTGGACGCGTTGAAGCCGACGCCCATCCCCAGGCCCCCGATGGCCCACCCGAGCACGGCCGTCCACCCGGGGAGGAAGTCGGTCAGGGTCGTGAGCGCGATCAGGACGACTCCGGCGAGGAGCACGGCGAAGCCGGAGATGGCCGCGGCGACGCGTCCGGCGCCCCGGGCGTCGCGCCTGGCCTGGAGGGCGGACCCGGCGACCCAGGTGATCGCCCCCGCCGACAGTCCGAGCCCGGCCATGGTGGCGTCCATCCCGCGAAGGTCCTGGAGGCCGAGCGGAAGGAACGCCTCGGTGCCGAAGTAGGCCCCGCACAGCAGGGCCCGGACGGTCACGCCCGCCCCCAGGCCGGGCCGCGCGCCGAGCGTCCCCTCCGGCGTCACCCAGCGGAGCGCGGGCACCATGACGGCGATGCCGATGACGGCCAGGGCGAGCACGAGGGCCGCGTTCGTCAACAGCAGCGCCTGCAGGAAGAGGCCGGTGCCCAGGGTGAGAAGGACGGATGCGCCCAGCGGACGCCTCCACCACGGAAGCGCGGGGGCGGGGACGTCCGTGCCGTCCGGCCGGTGCAGCGCGCGCAGCGGAGGCAGCGTGAGGACGGCCGCGACCGCGATGATCGGCAGGATGGCCAGGAAGACCGCACGCCAGGTGGTGTGGTCGGCCAGCGTGCCGGCGACGGCCGGGCCGACGAGCGACGGGATCGTCCACGCGGACGACAGCAGCGCGTACATCCGGGCCCGGAGGCGTTCGGGGTAGGCCAGGCCGATCACGGTGTAGGCCGTGGCCATCACCGCGCCCACCCCCAGGCCCTGGCAGAACCGGCCGACCAGGAAGAGCGGCCAGGTGGGAGCGGCGGCGGCCACCACGCATCCCGCCGCCAGGGTCAGCGTCCCCAAGGCCATGGGACGCCACGGGCCGAGCCGGTCGGCGACCCGTCCCGCGAGCACGGTGCCGATGATGTTGGCCAGCATCAGCGCGGACAGCCCCCAGCCGTAGGCGCCGAGGCCGTCGAGGTCGTCGGCGATGCCGGGCAGCACGGTCGCCACCCCGAGCGACTCGAACGCGACGACGCCGACGGACAGCAGGACGCCGAGGGTGAGCGCGCGATAGGCGCCGCCGAAAACGCTGTCACCAGTGTGGACGTCCATGGCCGAGGCGGCCGAGGCGGCGGAGGGGCTGGGGTCGGGGACGGGATCGGGGGCGGCGGACCGGGGCGTCGGCTCGCCGGGGGAGTGGGCCATGTCAGGCTCCATTACGTTTCGTTCCGGAACGGAATGCAATACGTATACTCTGTCCATGGTCCAGACGACAAGGGGAAGCTCGAACAACGCCGCCCGCGGCGGCGGCGGGAGACCCCGTGACCCGCGCATCGACGACGCGGTCCCCCGGGCGGTCATCGAGATCCTCAACGAGGTCGGCTACGGCGGCCTCACGATGGAGGGGGCGGCCACCCGCGCCGGCACCAGCAAACCCGCCATCCGCCGCCGCTGGCCCTCACGCCAGCACCTCGTCGTGGGCGCCCTCGCCGCCACCGTCGGCACCACCCCGACGCCCGACACCGGCTGCACGCACTGCGACCTCATCGCCGGCATCAGCACCCTCAGCGACGCCTTCACCACCACCATCGGCCGCAAGGCCCTGCCCGCGGTCGTCGCCGACCTCGCCGACGACCCGGAGCTGGAGAAGGAGTTCCTGGACGTCTTCTTCAACCCGCGCCGCGCCACCACCGCCAAGGCGCTCCGCCGCGGGATCGACCGCGGCGACATCCGGCCCGACGCCGACATCGACCTCCTGCTGGACATGCTCGCCTCGACCACCTACTACCGCGTCCTGTTCGGACACCTCCCCATCACGCCCGACCTCGCCGAGTCCGTCGTCTCGGTGATCATGGCCGGCGTCGCCACCGAGCACTGGCGGAGCGAGCACGCCGAACAGTAGGCGGGGGCGGTGGGAGGCGAGCGGTAGGAGCGGAGCAGTCGGAGGGGAGCGCCGCGCCTCGCGGGCCGCGCCGAGTCCGGCAAGCGTTCCCCCACCTGGTCTTTGACCCGGGCCGGGGAGGGGAACGATCACCGCCATGGACATCGATCTCAAGGGACGGACCGCGCTGGTCACCGGCTCCACCCAGGGCATCGGCCTCGCCATCGCCACCGGACTGGCACGGGCCGGGGCGACCACGGTCGTCAACGGACGCTCGGACGCAAGCGTCGCCCGCGCCCTCGAAACGCTGCGCTCGGACGCGCCCGGAACGGACGTGCGCGGAGTGGCGGCCGACGTCGCCACCGCCGAGGGCGCCGGGACCGTGCACGACCAGGTGCCGGAGGTGGACATCCTCGTCAACAACCTCGGCATCTTCGGCGCCCGGCCCGTCCTGGACATCGACGACGACGAATGGCGGCGCTACTTCGAGGTCAACGTCCTGTCCGGGGTGCGGCTCACCCGCCTCTACCTGCCGCGCATGATGGAGCGGGGCTGGGGACGGGTGCAGTTCATCGCCAGCGACTCCGCCGTGGTCATCCCGGAGGAGATGGTGCACTACGGCATGACGAAGACCGCGCTGCTTGCGGTGGCGCGCGGCTACGCCAAGACCGCCGCCGGGACGGGCGTCACCGTCAACACCGTCCTGGCGGGGCCGACCCACACCGCGGGCGTGGAGAACTTCGTCGGTGAACTGGTCGGCAGCGATCTGCCCTGGGAGGACGCGCAGCGCCGCTTCATGGCCGAACACCGCCCGAACTCCCTGCTCAAGCGCCTGATCGAACCCGAGGAGATCGGCAACATGGTCGTCTACCTCAGCTCGGAGTACGCCTCGGCCACCACCGGCGGCGCACTGCGCGTGGACGGCGGCTACGTCGACGCCATCCTGCCGTAGCCGGGGGCGGTCCCTTCACCGTCGGCAGTGATCTTCAACACAAGGCCGGAGCGCGCGAAGCCGGGAACCGGCTCACCTGCCGCTCGCCGGCACCGGGTCGCCGTAGCGGCGCCGGGCACGGTGACGCCGGACGTTGACCGCGTTCGCGCAGCGCACGCTGCAGAACGCGCGCCGCCCGTTGCGGGAGGTGTCCACGAAGACGATGTCGCAGCCCTCGCGCGTGCAGCAGCCGAGCCGTCCAGCCGCGCCGTCGGCGATCACCTGGGCGAGCCCGGCGGTCGTGAGGGCCTTGACCCGTGTGGTGACCTTCGCGTCCAGCGGCGCGTAGTGCAGGTGGTAGGGCAGGTCGTCGTGGGTGACCAGCCGGGGACGGCAGTCGGCGGCGACGAAGAGCGCGTCCACCGCGGCGGCCTGCTCGGCCCCGGTCGTCTCGAAGGCCAGCCGGAGCCCGTCGGCCCAGTCGCGGAGTTCCTCCGCCGCCGCCTGGTCCAGGGTCGGCCGGTAGATCTTGTAGCGCTCCAGCAGATCGGACATCCAGGCCGCCGAGGCCGAGGGCTGGTTGACGAGTTCCGCCGCGACGATGGCCCCGGCCGTCGTGTAAGTGTTGAACTGCACAAGGTCATTACAGCACCGTTGGTGCCATGACTTCGCCCCCGACGACGGACGTCGTGAACACCATCGAGGCCGCGCGGCCTCCCAGCGCGGCGCGGCCGGCCATGCTCGCGACGATCAGCGGCCTGTCCGCGGTCGTCATGTGGGGGCTCGCTCCCGTGGCGACCCGAGCGGCGGTCACCCAGCTCGCGCCGCTGCCGCTGACCGTCCTGCGCGCGCTGATGGCCGCACTCGTCTGCCTCCCCTGGTGCGTGCGCGGACTACGCCGCCTCGACCGCGCCGAACTCCTCCGCGCGATCGCGGGCGGCCTGCTCGGAACTGTCGGCTACAACGTGCCCGTGGCCCTCGGCGTCCAGTGGCTCCCCGCCTCCACGGCCGCGCTCGTCCTGGCCACCGAACCGGTGTGCATCCTGCTGCTGGCCCGCCTGTTCCTCGGCCGCCGCACGCCCCGCTGGGCCTGGGCCGGCTCCGCCGTCGCCCTGAGCGGCGTCGCCGTCATCGCCGGTCCCGAAGCCCTGCCCAGCGACTCGGGCACCCGCGCCCTCGAAGGAATCGCACTCGTCCTCCTGGGGACGCTGCTGTTCGGCGCGTACACGATCGTCCTGCGCCCGCTCAGCACCACCCACGGCGCCGGCACCGCGACCGCCATCTCCACGACGATCGGCGCCGTCCCCTACCTGCTGTTCGCCGGCACCCTCACTCCGCAACGCCTGACCTCCATCGCGCCCGCGGCCTGGGGTGAACTGGCCTTCCTCGCCCTCGGCACCAGCGTGGCGGGCATCCTCCTGTGGAACTTCTCCGTCGCCCGCATAGACAGCACCCGCGCCGGGCTCCTGCTCTTCCTGGAACCCCTGGTCGGCGTCACAGGAGGCCTCGTCCTCCTCGGCGAACACCTGTCCTCGGCAAGCCTCGCCGGCGGCGCCGTCCTGGTAGCCGGAATAACCATCGCCTGGGCAGCCCAACGACCTGCCAAAATGCCAAGCACATGAAATCGGGCGACCCGGTGTCGGCGAGTAATCCCCCTCTGTCGCCGCAACACCCGATGCCTGCAACCTGGCCAATAACTCTTTGGAAGCGCGAGGAGACCCAGCAAATAGGCAAACGTTGTCGCCCGTGCAAGTAATGCAGACAAGGCTTGAACATGTTTGACGTATCGCGCTAGGATCCGCGCTCCTATGATGAATGCGTCAAAGGTGCACGTTCGATTGACCGTCGAGGGCGGCTGGCCGCCGGTCGCCTTCGAGGAGTTGGAGGCAAGACCCAGAGGTGATCACCGGTACGAACTCGCGTCCCCGCCTGTCTTCGCCCACCGGCTGGCGGTCGGGGATGTCGTCCGTGTCGTCCATCATGGGTCGCCGGAGCAGGTGTGGGTCGATTCCCTGATCGAGCCGAGCGGCCATTCGACAGTACGCGTGATCTTCTTTCGGGCGGCCGGTCGGGAGCCTGAGAACGAACTCAGACGTGAGCTCGATCGCCTTGGCGTCAATATTCATGAGACCACGTACGATGGAATGATCTCCGCGGACATTCCCGGCGAGGTCAATTATGGTTCTGTGCGCGCCGCTTTGGACGAAGGGGAGTCACGGGGACTCTGGGAGTTCGACGAGGGTGTGATCTCCAACCTGCACGACTGCGAACCATAGAGGGATACCAAGCTCTGGTGGCGCTGTCGCTTCAGGACCGTGATCTGCGCTACCCGGCCCGCCCACAGTCGATCTCGGCAGAACCTTGGCGCGAGCGGCGCGTCAGCGTCGAAGAAGCTGCGTCGCATCTGGACATGCTCAGTGAGGATTAGACGGTTTCCCGACAATCCAGAACCAAGCCTCGTGAACGCTCCGAGAAGCGGGACACCGGGCGACGACGACCAACGCACGCGGACGGCGGACGCCCGTGCCGGTCTCGTGCCCGTACACGCGCACACGTGGCCGTCGCGCCGCGCGCACGCATCAACCGCCGTGGCTCTCGGTCGCCGTATGAACGGGCACGGGGGAGCCCCCGGAGAACCTCTTCGGAAAGTTCTCGACCTAGGTAGATGGATGGCTTCGACCTAGGTAGATTCAGTGGTATGACCGATCCGAAGATGACCGAGCACACGCAGACGGTGCTCCGGATCCTGCTCGGCCGAGGTCCCGACGGCGAACGCATCCCGACGGCGCTCACGCACGGCATTTACGGTCTTGAGCTCGCGAACCTCTCCGGCCTGCCGAACGGCACCCTGTTTCCGCTGCTGGAGCGGCTGCGTCGTGCCGACTGGGTCGAGCGGTACTGGGAGGACGACGAGACCGCCGAAGCCGAAGGCCGACCGCGCCGCCGCTACTTCCGACTCACGTCCAAGGGGGCCGAGAGGGCTCCGCTCGCGCTGGCCCACGCGATGGCAGAACACGCCGCCGAGGGAGCTCTTCCCCGGCGGACGCGGCACGTTCCCCGGGCCGCCTCATGATGGTCTACACCGACCTCGCAGGGATCCTCTCTATAAGAGCGGCGATGCTCTCTGCCTTGGAGGACATGTCCAGGCACATCGATGTGGCAGTCCGGACGACCGTTCTCCGGAAAAGAACGGAGCGGAGGGCGCTGATAGTGGCCGTCCGTCTGATGATCTGGCGCGGCAGAGGGGACCGCTGGCTTTCCGGTTTGTCTGGTGTCTGCTCGCGGGGGCGGTCGAAGGCGAAGTCGCGCGATGGACGTGGATGGGGCATTGCCGTCCTGGGGGCGGTCGCGCTGATGTTCCTGCTGCCTCAGCGGCTGGACTACCTCGAAGAACAGCGGGCCTACCTGTGGGATCTTCCGACCTCCCGGTCCCGCGCGAAGTGGGTGTGCGCCGAGTGCGTGAGCATCGCCAAGCTGACCGTGATCCTGCGCTGGAAGAGGAGCGAACGCGCATGAACCCGCACCGGGGGAACCGCCGATGGACCCGCCCCGACCCCACCACGAGCTGGGGCGCGGTCTTCTACGGAGTGATCGCGTCGCTGATCGTTTGGCTTACCGTCGACTTCCTGCCCCACCATCTGCTGCTCACGATCGCCTGGAAGTGATCTTCCAGGCCCTGCCATGCACCACTGGGGTGCGCTGCCGCAGTGCCCGCTTGAGCAGAATGTCGAACTTGCGCTCCAGTTGCTGCAAGTACTCCATAACCGTGACGGGGATCCAGGATCAGCACGTGAGCATCGTGCCCGCATGCGCTGCGGGGCCGGCTCCTCCAGGTGCTCCGGGCGGATCGGCCTGGAGTGCATCGCCTGCGCGGTGACCAGTACCTGAGCGGGGTCGCGAAGCCTGTGACTGCTGAGCGATCGTTCGTCTGACGGCACCGGTTGGTGAACGGCCGAATGAACGAATTCGAGGAGGGGGCCGGCGGGCTGGCCCGTTGGGTCGTGGTTACACGTTCTCGGGTTGCGGTCCCGACAGGGGAGACTGGTCGACTGGACCGACGAGGAGCGGCCCATCGAGCAGCTCACGGGTGAAGGTCACGCCCGTGACCTCGGCCGCCACCGCGAAGGCGCGCGCGATCCGATCCCCATAGCTCCGGTCCCACGCCGCCGATACCACCCCGTCCAGATCCTCGGTGGGGAGCCCGGCTCTGCTCAAGGCCGGGTTGAGCGCGTCCGGGACACGGCCCCATCGGTGGGTTGACTGTCGAGGGCTGAAGCGGGTGAACAGTTCACCGTCGATGACGTGCACGAAGTCGTCCTCGGCGTAGTCGTGCCGCGAGACCGCCACCATCTCGCATCCGCGCGAAAGCCTGAGCCAGAACTGGTTCAGCACGGCGTACCAGCCGAGCGGTTCCAGGGCCACGCTCCACTCGCCGGCCTGCAGGACCCCGACGTACCCGCCGCCGTTGCCGCCCCGGGAGAGGTGGGTGTACTCGTCGACCAGCTCCCACAGGTCCCGCATGTTCATGGCCCGGTTCGTCGCGCCCTCGGGGCCGAAACGCCGCAGGACCTCGGCCGGTGTCAGGCCGCGGAAGAACGAGACGCAGAAGATCTCTCCCAGGGCGGAGTTCCCGCTGAGCCAGCGGAACGGGGATATCGCGGCGGTCATGGCGGGATTGCGCCCGTCGGGTACGACAGAGGTGGCGTGTCACCGGAAGAGGCGTCCTCCTCCCGAACGTGGCCCCGGCCCCAAAGTAGAGCGACCGGCCTGGACGGGGGTTTCTGGACGCGATCGCCCCAGGTCGCCGGGAAGCCCAGAAAGGTACACGTTTCCGGAGGTTGGCTGAGGTGAGCTCAGAGCGCCCACAAGCCATGGACGGAGTTCGCTAGCTTCATGCGTTTTTGCGCGCCAGAGCGTGACCGAGATAGGTGACGATCGGCTTGCCATTCGGCTCGAGCACGAAGCCCGTCATTGCCGGGATTGCCTCGTCGTCGATCCTTCCCTTCCGACGTGCGACGACGGCCCGGACCAGGTCGAGAACGTTCGCGGGCTTGAAGGAGCAGACGTCCTCGTTCTGTAGCCCGTGAGCGGCGAACGCCGCCGCGACCTCCTGGGGAGTCCGCAACCGCGCGGCGGTGTAGCGACCGCGCGGCATGATCCGGGTCTGTGGCAACGCCTGGAAGGCGCCCAGGTAGATCAACCGGGAGACCGGCGTCCGGTTGACGGTGTCATAGAACAGCACGCCGTCAGGCCGCAGCAGTCTGGCCGCCTGCTCGACGACGCCGTCGAGATCGTCGGTGATCTCGAAGGTGTCGGCGTAGAAGAGGACGTCGAAGGACGCGTCGGCGAATCCGGGATTCTCCGCGGGCGCGGTCACGTACTCGGCGGCCTCCGCGTCCGCCTCCCGCGCGATCGCGGTCGCCTCCGGGGACGGATCCAGTGCGACGACGTCCATGCCGAGCCCGGCCAGCCCCCGGGCGAGCAGCCCGCGTCCGCTGCCGACGACCAGAGCGGTACGCCCGGCCGGGTCGATCCCGAGTCGGCGCAGCACCGAACTCACGTACTCCAGCCGCACGTCCTGGAAGGTGAGGGCCCGGATGTGGCGCCCGTCGATGACGCCGGCCGCATCCGAGTCCAGTTCGATGGTCGGTTCCATGACACCCTCCTCGTGGGTTCCCTTAGGGAACTGACATTAGTCCCCTAAGGGAACTCAGGTAATCTCGGGGGGTGACCAGGACTCCGCTCGCCGACGTCGCGTGCTCGATCGCGCGCGCCACCGACCTGTTCGCGGACGCATGGACGGCGCTCATCATGCGGGACGTCCTGGTGGGTGTTACACGTTTCGACGATCTCGCCCGAGACCTGGGCATCTCGCGCAAGATCCTGGCCGCCCGGCTCTCCCGCCTGGTGGAGGAGGGTGTGCTGACCCGCGAGCGCTACCAGGACCATCCACCCCGCGAGCACTACCTGGCGACCGAGAAGGGCAAGGAGCTGTATCCCGTCCTGCTCGCCCTCATGCGATGGGGTGACCGCTGGTGCGGGGAGTCCGGCCCGCCCGTGCGCATCCACCACCTGGAGTGCGGACACGACACCGAGGCCGTCACCACCTGTGCTCACTGCGGCCACGAGCTCACCGCCGACAACACCACCCAGCTTCCCGGCCCTGGCGGCCGCATCGGCCCCGGTACCCACGTCATCGGCCCCCTCATCGCCGCCCGCGATCAACACCCCCGCTGACCTCGGGCAAGCAGAAGCCTTCGCCTCGCCTCTGGACACGCCCGTACATGTGTACGGGCGTGATTATGGCCCGATGCCAAGCCCCCTCTTCCCGGGAGTTGGCCATGCCTCAGGGCGCTGACGACTGCTTGAAGTTGTTCCGCAAGGCCGCCAAATCGCCGCACTCGCCCCGTTGTCTCTTTCTTGCCGCATCCGCGGCCCGCGAGGAGTACTTCGCCGAACTTCGCCCAGGCGCCGATATAAACCATCGCGGTACAGTCTTTAGTTGGCGGCTCCACCATCAAGGCGACACTTCGGGGGAGAGGTGCCGCCTTCAAAGAAAAGGCACTCTCTCGATCCTGTGAATTCCAGGGGCCAGTGGAATGCAATGATGCGAAATTTGAGTGGGGACTCCATCTCGAGACATCATTCTGACTGGCCTGTGGATCTCAAGGGAGGCTTTTGTGAACACCGGATGCTCGGTTCTGGTGATGACCTCCGGGGCGGCGGGGATTATTTCAAGCGCTGACAAGGTGCTCGCGCGTCCGGTGCGGGTGATGGCGGGCCCAGCCGCAGCACATGCCGGGGACGTCATGCACGTAAAGCTCCGGTGACTGGGCTGACCTCCGAGGTCCTTGGCCGCCGAAGTGCGGGAATCTCTTCCTCCGCCCCCAGCGGGTGGTTGATCGGGTGCGTCAGGGGCGGAGCAGGGCCGCGCTCGCCGAATGGGACCCCCGGACCAGGCCCTGACCTGGGGTCAACCTCCTCATGCGTGGGGCGGTTGCAACCGCATCCTCACAGTCGACACTGACAGTTCTCATGCGGTCACAGTCTGGACCGGTGCGGCACGGAAACAACCAATCGCCTCGGCTATGGCGGGCTTGAGGCCCATCGGCAGAAACTGGACCAGTGGAACCACGGCACCGTTCCCTACCGGCACACGCAGCCGGCTCTCGCCGACCTGCTCGACGTGCCCGCGTTCGACGTCATCCAGCCCGGCTGACCCAGGTGGCGCGAGCAAGCAGTCCCCGCGGTGATCCTGTTCGCGCGCCAGGCACCGGTATCTCTGCCCGACGCTCACGAAAGGGCTAGTGACCTCGTGCAACGACGACGCTTCATCCTCCTCTCGATGATCAGCGGCTCAGCCGCCTTGGGCTTCCCTTCCACACCCGGCGTGAGCGCCACGGCGAGACGCCGGGTGGGGACGAGCGACGTCCGTCGCCATGAGCAGCGGCTCGACGTGCTACGCCACATGGACGACCAGGTGGGATCGGGCCGCGTCTACGCCGGAGCCGTCCGCGAGTACGAGATGATCACCGGGACGCTGCGGTCGGCGTCCTACAGCGAGTCGGTCGAGCGTCGCCTGGTGGCGGCCGCCGCCGACGCCCAACGCGCCGCAGGCTGGACCGCCTACGACAACGGCGCACCCCACACCGCGGAACGGCACTTTACGACCGCAGCCGAACTGGCACTGAGATCGGGCAACTCCGAGGTCCTGGCGAACACGTGCGCCTTCTGGGCGATCAAGTGCTACTCGACAGGCGAGCCAGAAGCGGCCACGTCCCTGGTGGAGACCGCTCACCGTTACGGGACCGCCACCGGCTCGGCCCGGATGACCGCCATGCTGCACGCCCGCGCCTGCCGCGCCTATGCTCGCGCCCACGACGCCCGCGCCTCCGACCATGCCGCCAACGCCGCACTGCGCGCCTACGACAAAGCGGTCCCCCTGAACGAGGACCTGGCCTCGCTGTACTGGGTCAACCGCGGCGAGATCCACCAGCTGCTGGGCAGCTCCGCCCTGAACCTCGGCCGCCCCGACCAAGCGCTTCACCACTTCGGACAGGCCGCTATGTTCAGCCGCAGCGAAGCCTACGACGGAGAGGCCTACCCACGCGGAGCGGCGATCTACGAAGCCCGCAACGCCGAGGCGTACCTCGCGCTGAACGACCTCGACGCAGCAGTCCTGGTGGCCCGCCGCGCCGTCGGCCACATGGGGGGGCGTGACCTCCGCGCGCGGGAGCGCCGCGCTTGCTGACCTGCGGGTCAAGTTCCGCGAGCACCGACGGGTACCTGTGGTCAAGGACTTCCTGGAGATGACGCGCGGTGGTCCGCTGTAGCGGCGCCGGCGCCTCAGATGCGATACCCCTTCCGCCGCTGGGCCTGGCAGGAGAAGGGATGATGACGCCGGGCAGGCTGTCGGCGAGCTCTACCTGACCGCAGCCTTCAACGCCCCGCCTCGAGCAGCGACGTGTGCGGGCAGCCTCGGCCGACGGTCATGGCGGATGGATGCTCCGGTGCCGCCATAGGCATCGTCGGCCATCTCCGCGTCCACGACATGCCGCATCCGTTTCTCAGCCGCGCTCGGCCGCGATGGTCTCTTCGGTCTTGACCAGGATGCCGGTGTCGTTGCGCTGGTAGACGCGGGCCGCGTTCTTGGCGAGCTTCGCTTCGACGGCGGTGTCCAGGTCGACGCCGCGCATCTCGGCGATCGACACCAGGAACAGCAGCACGTCCGCGAGCTCCTCACCGAGGTTGCCGGGCTGTTTGCGGGAGGCTTCGAACGCCTCCGACAGCTCGGCGTGGGCGAGTGCGAATTCCAGGTTCAGGTCGGTCGTGTTGAAGCCTTGGGTGACCTTGTTGTCCCAAGCACGTTTCTGGATCTCGCGAAGTTGCACGATGTGTCTCCGACTAGTCGGTGCAGGTGAGGCGCGTGATGGGGGGTGACCGGGGGAGCGCCGGAACCGGCGGACGCGTGACCCATCGGCCGCCGGGCTGCAGCTCACCCACCCATCGTCGCCCAAGTACCGGGCCACTCAAATTCCTCTCGCCTGGGCCGGGGGCGTGCAGGGAACGTGTGGCGGCGGGTCACCGGTCGTTCCGGCCCGCGCCGTCGGTTCGCGCCGCGGGGACCGTCTTCGAAGTGGTGGTGTGGAGGCGTAGTCGTCGGCAGGACGGGACGGTCAGCGGCGCGAGCGCGCCCAGGGCCATCCCGGCGCTGCACACGGCGAGTGTTCCCCGGGTCCCGAACGCAGACAGCAGGACGGGGACCACCGGGTAGCCGAGCGGCGCGATGACGAGCTCTCCCGTCCACGCCACCGCCGACACGCGCCCCTGCTGGGCGTCGGGGAACTCCTGCTGCAGGATCGCGCGCCAGGCGACCGCCGCGATCGACATGCCCGCGGCCGCGGCTGCGACCCCGGCGCCGACCGCCCACAGCGGCGCCCGCAACGCCATGAGCGCGTCGGGCAGCAGCATCGGTACGCAGCCCAGGTTGTTGCGCCACCCGGCCCGCACCGGCGGCCACACCAGGCTGACCACCGCGCCCGCCACCATCCCGCCGCCCAGGCAGCTGGCGACGGCGCCCCAGGCGGCCGGGCCTCCGAGGTGGGCGCGGACGTAGGTGATGCCGACGATGCCGTAGCCGATGTGCCAGCACGCGACGCCGAACGCACCCGCCAGCACGTTCACCCACAACCAGCGCCTGGAGACCGCGATCGTCCACATCTCGGCGACATCGGTGCGGAACATGGTCGGGGACCGCTTCAAGGCCGGGACCGGCACCCGCGCCATCAGCGCGGCCGCCGCGTAGTAGGACACCGCGTCGACGCCGAGGGTGACCGAGGTTCCGAACGCCGCGACCAGCACTCCGCCGACGGACGGACCGACGATCGTCGCGCTGTAGCGGGTGAGCTTGGCCAACGCGTTCGCTTCCCGCAGGTGCTCCAGGCTCACCAGCGACCGAACAACCCCTTCCTGGGCAGGAAGGATGAACGACGACACCGCGAACGTCACCGCCCCCAGCACCGCCAACGCGGCAACCGACGCGGTATCGGTGGCGGCCAGTACGGTCTGGGCAGCGCCGATCACTCCGAACACCACCAGCGACCCGACCAGCAGCAGACGGCGCGGAACCCGGTCGGCAGCCGCCCCGGACACCGGCATCAACAACACCTGCGTCCCGACCTGCGCCAACAGCAGCATCGCGATCCCGGTCGCCCCGCCACCGGTGTCCAGGATCGTCATCGAGACCGCGCCCGTCGCGATCCCCGACCCGAGGGCGTTGGCGACCATGGAGGCGTAGTAGCGCCGGTACCCGCGGGAGGTGCGCAGCGGCGCGGTGATCCGAGAGGACTGGGCACGCACCAGGCCCGAGACTCGGCGCGTAATCCGGCTCCCGCCCTGATCAACCACTACATCACCGCCCACAACTACCAGCCCCCGACCGAGTTCACCACAGTGGTGCAGAACGCGGACGTGGAGGACTGGGCCACCAAACGCTGGAACGTGAACGGCCATCGACTGCGATCGCCTTCCCCTGGCTTCCCGACGGCGCAAGCGTCCTGGACCCAGACGACCCCGACACCTGGCCGGACTCGCTCACCTGACTCTCAACCACAACTCACTGCAGTCCCCCAGAAGCCGCAACAACCAGTACAACCAACCGGGAAGCGATCAGACCCAACCTGGAAACGCCTCTCCGAGCGGTCGAGACCGTGCAGATCAGACACGCTTAAAAACACCCGCTGACCGTTCAGTGGTTCGACGGGACGGCTTTGCCGATCACCCCCCTTTCGCTCGACATCGCCGTCCGAAGGCTCGACTCACGACGGCCGTGAACTTCCGCTCGGAATGCGTTACTACGTCCCCGCACTCGGAGGATTCACACAGCGGGACTCTCTCGTTTTCCTCGGCAATGTAGAGCGCGGCAACCGCTATGCCTGCGCAGCCGACAACCCGATCAATTACACCGATTCCAGCGGGAAAGACATCAGGAGCAACTGGACTGCCGCCTGGGCTGGCAGCGCTTTCGGGGGGGATGACGTTCGCCCTGACCGGAAGCCCGGCCCTCGCCGGGGGAATCGGTGGATGCGCTACAGGATTCACTGACGACTATCTTGGCGGATCAAGCATGAAAGACAGAATTGTAGGGGGTTGTCTCGGCTACCGAAGCGCCGGCCTTGTACTTGGCTGGCTAACTCAAGAGGCAGCAGCCTAGACTCACCGAAGACCTCGGGGCGGCTCCGGCCGCCCCGAGGTGGAGGAATGTGAAATTCAACAAATAGCAACGATGTGCATTGAAGGTTGCTGCACTCGCCGGAGTGGTATTGCTTGCAATCTCACTCATTTCCTACCTGCAAAATATGCTCGATCGCGCTTTCTGTGTACCTCTGATTATTGGATCGGCCGCGATTGCCATATCCATCTTTGGGTTACTCGTGAGCAATTGCAGCAATCGAGGGCGGCGGTAATTTTAATCAGTCGAATCGGCAGTCAGAGATGGATTTCAGATTATTCCGGTTGGGTCAGTAGCGAAAACGGGGGCGGCCATCACATAAGATGATGATCCGGGCGTGGACGGCCTCTCCCCCTCTGGGGATCAGGCGCAGGTCGAAGTCCGTGATCTCGGCGAGCACTCTCCTGTTAGAGCGTGATCTGCCGGGCGCGCAAGGCCGCCAAACGCGTGCCAGCGCCACACGCGCAGCACTCCCACCGACCCGGCCAAAGAAACACCAATCAAGATTCTCGGAGGTGACGTCGTCGGTCGGGTCGGCATCCAGAGTGCGGACCAATCGTCACGGTGTTCCTGGAGGGCCTGCGCACCATCGATGTGAGCCGCAGCCGTGTCGGCCCGCCGCGCGGGAGGCGGTGGCCTTCAGACCGGGCAGCGCGACACCGCAGCACCCGGTCACCCAGGCGGGGCGCCTGTGCGGGCCTTGTCGACCAGCGCCCGCCAGATCGTGTCACGGGTCCTCGGTAAGACCGCGGGGCCATCAGCGCGGTCGTACAAGAGCCCGATCAGCTCGCTGAGCGGGAACGGGCGACTGGGCACCTCCTGCCCCAGGAGCGTGCCGTCCAGGGCGAGCGGGACGGGCCCGCTGGTCAGGGGCGCGAAAGCGGACTCGAGAGCGTCCAACACGCCGCCGGAACGGTATGCGGTGCCCTGATCGATGGTCATGGCGTCCTCCGGATGAGGGAAGCGGTGGAACGGGCGCCCTCTGGTCTCGAGCACGGTCCGGCGACCAATGGGCGGATCACTGGCGGTTCCATGGGCAGCCACAAATGCCAGAGGAGTGGCCCAGGTGAGATGTGACCTGGTGCGGCCCGGATTGAGTGAACCGAGTCAAGCGAAGGTCAGACGCCGTCTGAGAACATCGCTGCTGCCAGCACCTCGCGATCACCGGCACGGCGACGACCGCCTCCGTTCGGACGTGTCGGTGCAGGTGGCACCACCCGCTCGAACAACTCCCACGACTCATCTGGAACCAGACGCTCCACCATCGTCACGGCGAAACACTATCGGCCCAGCCAAATGAAACGAGGTTCAAGCGGGGTCGAGTCGAGCTGAGGCCGAGAGCCGGCTGAGGACCTCGCCGCAGGTCGAGCCCACAGATGGGGGCCGCAAATGAGTGTTGGCAGAGACTCGTTCCCATTCTGACCTGCGAAAACGGTCGGCGGATTCTGCGTGCGGTTGGTGCTCGGGGGTCCTTTGTCTTCTCTGATGTCCAATCGTTGGCTGGGGCGGTCTTCTAGGCGAGTGAACAGGGACCGGGTGGCCGTCTGGGGCCCCGACATAACAGCCCACAGTGCAACCCGCACGACGGGGCCGAGGCGGTCACGTCGAAGCTCACCCGGGCCCCCGTAGCACCAACCCGTCTGAGGAGCGCTATAAGTACAAGTATGCACGCTGTCACCTTCTCGGGATCAGCTCGGCGGCTCGGGTAAAATTTTCGAAAATGCGGTAACATGTATCCACGATCCAGTGAATACGCCGAACATGCGGACTATCGAGGGGGCGGTTTCGAAAGGCTGTCAAACAGGGACAGGGGGTCGATTATTGGTCGATCCCTGTTTGCAGGAGAGGCAATCTTGTTCCCGATGGAATCCGCATCATCGCACGAGGGTGAGATCGGCACGGCATGCCGGGTACAAGCATTGATAAATGCCTAATCAGCAGGCCGAGAGGCAGGGTGTATAATGGCAGAATTCGCCGATCTCGAGGTCATCATCGGACCGCCAGTGATCACGCCTTCTCCAGTGGACTGGGCGGCGGTGGAGAGAGCGTTTGGGCTGCGTTTTCCAATGGACTACAAACGCCTGTTCGATCGTTACGACAATCTGGAGTTCGATAACTTCCTCGGCGTATTCAGCCCCGGTCCTGACGCTGATGCCATGCTCGCTGGCATTGGAGATGCGCTCGAACCTCTGAGGGTTTTGACGGCCGATTCCGAGAGCATCTACCTCGTGGACGATTACGGCCAGTCCAGCGAAGCGCCCCGCTTCCCGATCTTTCCGGAGCCAGGTGGTCTCCTGCATTGGGGCGCGACCCAGAACGGGGATTCCTGCCTTTGGCTGACCACAGACACCGACCCCGAGCGGTGGGACATTGTCGTCACAGACGGCGGGGACTGGTGGCACTTCCATGGCACCTTTGTGGACTTCCTGGTAGGTGTGATGGAACGCAAGATCCGTTGTCCGATCTTCCCGGACGACTTCCCGTCCATCCGTCGGGTGGATCAGTTCGAGGTACACGACCGGTAGCTGCGGCAGGGAGCATTGTTGCGGTGACAGTGCCGCGCCGCGACTGCGCTCATCTGTTCCGGACGCCAAGATCGCTCGCCCTCGGATCGCACACGGGGCGAGTGACGCGCATACGGAACCATCCAACAACTCCACGGCGCGGCACCGGAAACTCCGGCGGATGAGGTGAGGGCGAGGTGATCCTTCCCAGATGACCGCCAGGTCGTTTCAGGTCACGTGGCCGTGAAACGAGGGAGCCCAGGCACTGAAGGTTCAGGGTGAGCCTGGGTGCTTCGCGGTCAGGTGGGTTTCATGTACCAGCGGTCGGTGGTGCCTTCGATGAGGGAGCGCATTCGGCGCCTGAGTTCTTGGTGGGAGAAGGGGTCGCCGTGGGCGTTGCGGATGTGGATGCTGACGGCGTAGAGGTCGCGGATGCGTTGGAGGGTCTCGTATCCGGGCCATGCGCGTAGGTCGTGGCCGTAGGCGGTGGTGAAGGCGTCCACGTCGTGTTGGTTGAGGCCGAAGCGGGTCTGGCCGTGGTGGCTGTGGATCAGGTCCCATTCGCGGGGGCCGAGGGCGACGCTGTCCCAGTCACCCAGGATGACATGGCCATCACGGTGGCGGAACAGGTTGTCGATCCAGGCGTCGCCGTGCAGGAGGACGGGAGGCCCGACGAACGGCAGCTGCTCCCACTGCTCGGTGAGGTCGGTGATGTGGTGGCTCAGCCATCCGCGTTCGCTGGGTGTGAGGTTGTCGGGATGCTGCTGGAGGTTGGCGCGGAGGCTGGCCAACGGATCGACTAGGCGCCGGAGCGCGATCGGTGGGGTGGGGAAGGCGTGCAGGTCGCGTAGGAGGCGGCCGAGTTCGCTGGTGGTGGAGGGGAGGTCGCTGGCCGGCACGTAGTCCCAGAATGTGACGGCGACGCCAGAGCACATCAGCGGCTGGTCGGTGATGTGGTCGGTTGGTCGGACAGTGGGGAAGCCGTGTTGGTCGAGCCAGCGCGTGACGGCCAGGACGGCGGGCAGCCACTCGGCGGCGGTGGGTGCGGTGGCGATCCGCACGATGATCGGGTCTTTGAGCTTGTAGACGGCGTTGCTGCGCAGCCGTAGGAGTTCAGCACCACGGTGGTCCAGCCCGACGGTTTGGCATGCGGTGTGCAGGATCTGTTGAGCGCGGTCGGCGAGGCTGGGGGCGCCGGCCAGTGATTCAGCCATGGAGCCTTTCGCTTTGGCCGTCAGGAACGGTGGGTTCGGGGGCCGAGTACCTCATCCAACCTACGCAGTTCCCAGGGACGGGCGGAGGCCTGAGGCGATGGCGCGGCGGACGTCTCGGGCGCGAACGAACACGATGGAGGTTCGGTGTTCGGGCGGAAGGCCCAGTAACGCCTGCTTAGCGAGCACGCAGGTGCCGGCTAACATCCACTCCACCGGCCACGCAGGCATCCAGCCCCTCGGCTACGTAGCGGACGAGACGTCGTCAGCAGATGATGGCTGCGACCAGTGTCGTGAGGGCTTGGTGGATGTCGTCGCGGGTGACCCAACGGATGCGCAAGCGTCGGAACCAGTGGAGTAGGCCAACGGCGCGTTCGACGACGTATCGGTGGACACCAGGCCTGAGTGGCGGCAGGTACTGCGGCGAGCTGGGTGTCCTGGCCTTTGCTGAGAACGTCGGGCTTGAGCCCAGTCGTACCCAGAGGACAGGGCTCCGCCCGCTTTCGGACACGCGTCAAGGTATGTGCCCGCTCGGTCGGGCGGATGAGCGCCCAAGCCTGGTTTCAGCGGAGGTTAGCTATGTGTTCTTTGAGCAGCGGGGCGAGGTGGGCGTGGACGGGGTCGCGGTCGGCGGCTTGGAGGATGATCGCGGCCACGATGAGCTCGGCTTGTCGGCCCTCGTCGGTGTGCAGGGTGTCGGCGAAGGTGTCCCGTACCCGGGCGGCGATGTCGGGTGTGGGGAGGGTGTAGGCGTGGAGGTGGGCTGCGTCGAATCCGTGGGGGGCGGGGCCGAAGCCTTCCCAGTCCAGGATGTTGAGTTCTGGTGCGGTGATGTTGGCCCAGTGGAGGTCGCCGTGGGCCAGGCTCCATCGGTGGACGGTGGTCTCTGTTTCTGCCGCCCCGACGTAGCGGGGTAGGGCGCGGTGGACGTAGTCCTGGGTGATGACTGGGCCGCGTCCTGGCGGTGCGGGGGTAGCAGACAGGGTCTCCACTGCTTCGCGGAGGCGTCCGAACCATGAGTCGGGCAGCTCAAGGGGAGCGGTCAAGGCGGGTGTGGTCGAGCACACTGGCGTCGCGACGTAGGTGGTGAGTTCTGCGCGGTAGGCGTGGTCTCCGCGGGTCCATTCGTGGCTGCGGAGGAGTCGGGGGCGTGGGATGCCGGTGGGGATGGCGTCGGCTGCTTGGGCGGTACCGGTCCAGAGCTTGCCGCCGCGCTTGTGCGCCAGCGTCTCCATGACACGGAGCCACGCTTTGTTGGGGCCGTCGAGGACGGCGGTGCCCAGGGTACGACCGCCGTGCCCCCATGCCCATGGGGCCTCTGGGAGCCGAGCACAGTGGAGTTCGCCGGCTGCGGTGGTGAAGGCGGTGTGCATGCGTTCTCGAACGGCGGGGTCGTCAGGTTCGGAGAACACGGCAGATCTCCCGGAGGTGCTCGGGCTGGAGCGGTGGGCGTTGGAAGGTGACGAGTGCGTCCTGCAAGTGTGCCGTAGTCGAGGCCGAGAGGAGGGCGCCGGTGATACCTGGGGTGGAGGCGACCACGGTCAGTGCGGCTCCGCTGGGCGACAGCCCTGGTCCGATCAGCTCGGCCAGTTCTTGGCTGACCAAGGTGGTGAGTTCACCACCGTTGAGCGGCGCGGACGCCCAAACTTCAAGTCCCGCATGGCTTGCCTGCGCGACGGGGCCCCCTCCCTTCAGGGACTGGGAGAGCGGGGCGAGCTGCACGAGATTGACCGGAAGTTGAATTGCGGCGAGGTGATGGTCGGGGCCGCCGGCGGCCTGCCGTGCAGCGGCGAGCAGTTCCGGGACGGTGAAGGCGCTGCTTGAGAAGCCACTCCAGGTAGCGATGCCGTATCCGGTGATGCGGCCCTGGTGGGCGGCTCGTTCGCAGGCCTCGAACGCATCACGAATCTGGTGCATGAGATGCTGCCGGTCGGTGTGGATGTCGTGCTCAGGGTTGTGGAGATAGAGCAGGTCCAGCCGACTTCGCCGAAGCTCGGCCAGGTTCTGGGCCAGTTGATGGTCGATGTAGTCGGGCGTGAGGCAGTGCCCGCGCTCGGCCTGCTGGACGGTGACGACGCCCGCGACTCGCGCGGCGGCTGCCTGTGAACGGGTCATGTGCCCGACCTTGCTCGACACCCGCACCTGGGAATGGTTGATCAGGTGGCGCCCCAGGTGGGTTTGGGCGGTGCCGTGAGCGTAGACGGGTGCGGTATCGATCAGGGGAAGCCCTGCCGCGATGGCCGCCTGGGCAGCGGCGGACACATCGCGGCAGCGGTAGGTTCCCAAGCCGAGCAGCGCCATCACGGCTCCCACACGGCCAAGACCCCGGCCCGAAGCAGCTGATCGATGAGGCCGGCGATGTCCTCCAGAGGGGTTGCGGATCGTTCGGCGAGGCAGCCCAGCGTGGTGAGCTGGCCGGTGGTGAGAATGCGCAGGACAGGCGCGGCGCGCTGGTCGAGGATCCAGCGTTGTTCCGCTGCCTCGAGCGTGACCGTGTCGCCGCCCGTTCGGGTGACGGCGCGTGGGGTCACCAGTTGCACCGACAGGCTCGGGTCGGTCGGCAGGGCTTCGGCGACGGCGTGGGGGAGCGAGAAGCCGCCATGTGCGCCGTAGGCGGCGTCGCGGCTGTTGAAGTAGGCACTGATCAGTTTCGGGTCGTTCAGGCGCTCCTGCACGAGCTTGGCGGCCTGGGCCCGCCAGGAGTCTTGGCCGTGCTGGTCGCCTGGCCGCGGAAGGTCTTGGCGGATGGCGTGCTCGGCGCGGAGCTCATCGACCAGCCATGCGAGCAGGTCGACTCCGGTGTGGGTGGCCAGGCCACAGGTCAGGTGCAGGGACGGTTTGCCGGCGGAGGCTGCGGCGGCGTGCCACCAGCCGCGGGGGACGTGCAGCACATCTCCCGCGCGCAGGGTGAACTCGTCGATGGGTTCACTGGGTGCTTGGTCTTCGAAGGTGACGTCCCGGTACATCGGCGCGGGCCGGGTGGGTCCGTAGATGCGCCACCGCTTGGCGCCGGAGATCTGCAGGACGATGACGTCGTGGTCGTCCCAATGCACGCCGAAGCCCTCGGTGGCCGTCCACGAGGCGTAGGAGTTGACCTGCACACCGGTCCGCAGGTGCCGCTCCAGTCCGCACACCAGGTTGCGGATCGGCGGGTGCATTTCCTCGATCGCGTCCAGGACCAGGGTGGCACCGGCGCGGAGCTGTTCGGCGACCAGATGCGGCTGGGGAGCCTCCCATGGCTGCATCCGCCGGTAGGTGCGGCGCTGACAGTACTCCGAGGTCGGAACCGTGGTCCCATCGATCGCCAGCCGAAACCGGGGCGGCTCCAACCGGTGGGTATCGAGGAGCTGGTTCAGCGCTCTCCAGGTGAGCAGGCCAGCGAAGCGGTCCTGTTCATCCTTGGGAGCAGGGTAGACGCGGTGCGCGCGGCCCAGGTCCTGGGCGAGGAAGTCGTCCCCGCCCAGGACCTCGACGATGAGATCGTCGATCATGAGGTTCGGTCAGCCGTCGTTGATGTCGGACTTGCCGGACGAGCCGCCGTCCGACGGCTGGGTCGCCCTGCCGCGTGCCGCGACGATCTTCTCGACGGCCACCACCAGGCCCCCGCTGTTCTGGGCGTCCATCAGGACTCCTTCCCGGCCCGCCACACCTTGTGACGCTGCCTACTGAGCCCTACCTTCCGGTGATTCGGCCGTTCGGCCCAGTGAACGAGCCCGTGGCCACAGCCCGTGGAACCAGTCCACGGGACCCGTCAACCGTTTGGGATTGCGCCTGGGGCTGACGGCGCTACGCTCGCGGGCGGGACCACGTGTGAGCCGAAGGCGCGACCGACGTGACCAAACGCAAGGTGTTCGATCCGGGGAGTGTCCCGGTGGCGTTCTGGGGCCGGGAAGACATCCAACGTGCCCTGGCCTGCCGGGACGTGGCCGACCTTCTCCGCCTGTTCTTGGACACCTTCGCCCACTGCACCCAGACCCAACTGGCACTGCTGACTCAGCACGACCGATCCGACATCTCCAACTGGATCCGTGGTGTCCGCCAAGGCCGTGTCTCCGACATCGAAGTCCTCACCCGCATCGCCGACGGGTTACAAATGCCCGACCAGGCCCGCCTCCTGCTCGGCCTCGCGCCGACCAACCCCGAGGCATTGCGGACCGCCCAGCACGACCGCAGCCCGCGCCCCACCGAACAAGCCGAACCCGCACGAGGTGTGAAGGTGGCGATCTGCGGAAGCCGTGCGCACGACACCGACGCCAGCGTGATCAACGCGGCCATCCGGTGCCTCGCCAGGCTCGTCATGAGCAACGGCTACCAGGTCAGCCACGGCCCCGTCGGGGTCGGTATCGAGGTCGTGACCTACATCGCCGACCAGTACCGCCCACCTGAAATCGCCCAAGCCTTCGGACTGTTCGGACACCGCAACGTCATCCACGATGCCGAGTACGTCCTGGTCCTCGGTGGCGCCGCCGGCACCCAAACCGAGATCGACCTCGCTCTGGCCGTCGGCAAGAAAGTCATCCCGCTACCGGGCTCGGGTGGGACGGCACGCCGCTTCTACCACCGCGCCGCTCAGGATCCACGTCTACGGTCCTGGATTTCCGAGCAGGACTTCACTGCCCTCAACGTCACCACAGACCCGGCTGAGGACTTCGTCCGGATCGTCGAACAGCTGATCACCAACGAACATGGAGATCTCACATGAGTGAACGCCCGTACGTGCTGCTGTCGTGTGCAGCGTCGGTGGACGGATACATCGACGACGCGACCGACCAGCGTCTGCTGCTGTCCAATGACGAAGACTTCGACCGCGTTGACGACGTCCGAGCCAGCGTCGACGCCATCCTGGTCGGAGCCAACACCATCCGCCAGGACAACCCACGCCTGCTGGTCCGCAGCGAAGCCCGCCGCCAGGGACGCCGCGAGCGCGGCCTGCCGGAAAGCCCCATCAAGGTCACCTTCACCGCACGCGGCGACCTTGACCCGGCCGCCAAGTTCTTCACCGCCGGCGATGTCGAAAAGATCGTGTACTGCGCGTCCCCGGCGGTCGACAAGTGCCGCGACACGCTCGGCGGGGTCGCCACCGTCGTCGACGCCGGCGACCCGGTCCAGGTGACCGCGATCCTTCACGACCTGGCCTCCCGCGGCGTGGAGCGACTCATGGTCGAGGGCGGCGGAACCGTCCACACCCAGTTCCTCACCGCCGGCCTTGCCGACGAACTCCAGCTCGTGATCGCCCCGTTCTTCGTCGGCGACACCAACGCCCCGCGCTTTGTGGGCCCAGGCGTCTTCCATCACCACTCTGCCAACCGGATGGCACTGGCCGAAGTCCGTCCCATCGGCGACGTCATCCTCGCCCGCTACCTGATGACCACCGAGAAATCAGTCGTGGCCTAGTACTACAGCCTGATTTCGTGATGTGGGGTCTGTAGTTTCGGGGTGTGGTGGCTGCTGATGATCTGCAGGTGTGGGTGTCGGGGCTGGATGCGTTGTTGGCGCGGGTGGTTGACCGGTTCGGGCGGGTGGAGCCGCGGCGGCAGGCGAGGGCGTATGTGAGGGGTTTACTGGCGCCGGTAGAACGCAAGAACGGCTGGCAGTTGGCCGAGGCCGCGGGTGATCTGTCGCCGGGGCGGATGCAGCGGTTGCTGACCAGTGCCCGTTGGGACCCTCGCCGGATGCGCGATGACCTGCGCGATTATGTGGTGGAGAACCTCGGGCACCGGGACGCGGTGCTGATCGTGGAGACCGGGTTCGCCCGTGAAGGGCGCCAAGTCGGCCGGGGTGCAGCGCCAGTACTCCGGCACGGCGGGCCGGGTGGAGAACTGCCAGCTGGGAGTGTTCTTGGCTTTCGCCTCTCCGCTGGGGCGGGCGCTGATCGATGCCGAGTTGTATCTGCCCAAGTCCTGGCTGGCCGACCCGGCGCGCTGCGGCCAGGCTGGCATTCCCGCCGGTATCGAGTTCGCGACCAAGCCGGTACTGGCCCAGGCGATGCTCGCCCGGGCGCTGGACGCCGGAGTGTCGGCGTCGTGGGCGACTGCCGACGAGGCGTATGGGATGGACTTCAAGTTCCGCCGCTTCCTGGAGCAACGCCGGGTGAACTATGTGGTCGCGGTGCCCAAGAGCCAGAGCGTCGCGATGAGTCTGCGTGCCGGGGATGTGCGTGCCGACACGGTGGCTGCTAGCGCTCCGCCTGAGGCATGGAAGCGTCTGTCCTGCGGAAACGGCGCCAAGGGCCCGAGGATGTATGACTGGGCGCTGGCCGATGTGCACTTTGAGGCCGAGCCCGGTTACCGGCGATGGCTCCTGGTGCGCCGGAGCCTGATCCCAGACACCAAGGGTGAACTCGAGTTGGCCTACTACCTGTGTCATGGCCCCGCCGGCACCGCGCTGGAGGAATTGGTCGGTGTCGCCGGAGCACGTTGGGCGATCGAGGAGTGCTTCCAGTCGGCCAAGAACGAGGTCGGCTTGGACCAGTATCAGGTCCGCCGCTTCGACGGCTGGCACCGGCACATCACGCTGGCGATGCTCGCCCACGCCTACCTCGCCGTCACCGCCGCCCACGCCCCAAAAGCACAAACGGCCTGGTCCGCCTCTCACCAGCAGAGATCCGCCGTCTCCTGGCACACCTGACCACCCCCGGCCGCCCCGTGGACTTCGTCCTGGCCTGGTCCACACAACGCCGCCGACACCAGACCCGAGCCCGTAGCAGCCACTACTGGCGACGCTGGCTCCCACATCACAAAATCAGGCTGTAGTACTAGGCGGAGAACGCGGAAAACCGCCGGGCCGCCTCCGTCGTGATGACGGGGGCGGCCCGGCAAAGTCGACAGGACTCAATCACGACTGCGTTTGTGTTGTCGCAGTTCAGAGGGTGGCACGGCCAGGAGGATTCGAACCCCCGACTGAGGTACGTCAGACTGAGCCGTCCGGGCACGTCGTGCGAGAACGACGCCGTCGGCGCTGCTGGCGCGCATATGTCTCGCCCCGATCCGGGCGAGACCGGTCAGTTGCGAGCCATCATCGAAGCCAGCGACTGGCTGACCGTCGTCTGCCTGCCTCCCTATGCGCCCAACCTCAACCCGGTCGAGGGAATCTGGTTCCTGCTACGCCGCAGCAGCCAAGCCAACACCCACTTCACCAGCCCCGACCACCTCATGCGCGCACTACGCCACGGACTACGCACGATCCAGTACCGCCCCGATCCCATCACCGCCTGCCTCACCGCCGAGCGGTCTTCCTCGCGACATTTCTCTGGGCATTATTGGCCTTATAATGCCGATGGATACATGCCCCTGGAGGATGTTGCTCGGACTGTATTTTCTCGGCACGGTGTGGATATGAGCGGAGCTAAATGGGATTACTTTAACCGATTTGAGTCGGGGAGGGACTAATGCACGGCCAGGGAACGGTTCGTTATGTATCTGAATTTCTCGAAAGTGTTGCCACGTCTGATGGCGTGCAGTGAACTGGACGCGCGGTCGCTATCGTGCTTGTCTGGAGTGTTGGAAGTAGAGCTCCGGGCAGTGTTGGAAGGTGAAACGCCAAGTTCGGCGATCGTGCGTCAAATTGCCCCTGTTCTAAATTTTCATGAGGTCGACCTATTGCTGATTGCCGGTATTAAAATTCCTGAAGACCTGCTACTTCCGATGGATGAGAGGGTTAGGCCATGGATTTCCGTCCTGGTGGGCATTTCTATGGGCCTATCGCTTGATCGAATACTCCAGCTGCGCAGGCGAGTACGCTCTTTTCCGCTGGAAGTAGTGGAAGGTCTATCTCAAATTAGCTCTTATGGTGAAAGTGGTCAGACAACTATACCTTCCCTTATTGTGCAGTTGTTTGAGGTCCGAAATATGGACCTAAGTGCGATGGCTAAAATGCTGCACCGGACGACTGGAGGGGCTCTGTATATTTCACCATCAACCATTTCTCGGATCGAGAGGGGGGATAGGGAATTGACTTCCGAATTTCTCGTCGGGAGCAGTGTTGCGCTTGGGTTGCCCGTAAGGCAGATGTCAGCGTTGACCGGAATTGCTCTCGCTGACGTGGTGCAGGATCCAATACTCAACCATGTTGCCGAGATGGTTTGGGAGGCTCGAGCTCTTAATCTGGGGCAGATGCAGCAGTTGATTGAAGAGGCGGAATCATAGTGCAAGGTGTAGAAGAATTCTGGAAACTTATGCTCCGGTGGTAGAAGCAGCGCCACCGACCGTCGCGGTTACATGGACAGGTCCGGGCGGGGACAGAATTTTCGCTAGTGTCTTGAGTCGTTAATTCGTTGGCAGTATGCGGCGAGGGTTTCGAGGATGTCGTCGGCGGGTTTGGTCCAGACGAACGGTTTGGGGTCTTTGTTCCACTAGTTGATCCAGCCGTCGCGTTCGAGTTCGACGACACTGCGATGGGCCGAGTGGCGGAGTTTGCGGTTGGTGAGTTCGGCGAACCAGCGCTCCACCAGGTTGAGCCAGGACGAGCTGGTCGGGGTGAAGTGCAGGCGGAACCGCGGGAGCGGGATCAGCCATTTCTTGACCGGCTCGGTCTTGTGGGTGGCGTAGTCGTCCAGCACCAGGTGCAGGTCCAGGTCCTTGGGGACGGCGTCGTCGATGAGTTTGAGGAACCGCAGGAACTCCTGGTGGCGGTGCCGGCGGTAGTGCTGGGCGATTACCGATCCCGACGACAGGTCCAGCGCGGCGAACAGGCTGGTGGTGCCGTGCCGGATGTAGCCGTGGGTCATCCGGGCCGGGGTGGTCGGCATGATCGGCAGGATCGGGGCGGTCCGGTCGATCGCCTGCATCTGCGACTTCTCGTCCGCCGCCAGCACCAGCGGGTTGTCGGGCGGGTTCATGTACAGCCCGACCACGTCGCGGACCTTGTCGACGAACTGCGGATCGCTCGACAGCTTGCAGGTCTGGACGATGCGGGGTTTGAGGCCGAACGCCCGCCAGATCCGCGAGATCGTCGACTGTGACATCCCCGTCGAGGCCGCCATCGACCGAGTCGACCAGTGCGTGTCGGACCCCGGAGTGTCCTGCAGTGTCGCGGTCACCACCCGCTCTACCTGCGCATCGGTGATCGTGCGAGGCCGCCCCGGACGCGTCTGGTCGGCCAGGCCGTCCAGCCGGTCGGCCAGAAACCGCGACCGCCACTTCGACACCGTGTTCCGCGAGACCCCGACCCGCTCGGCGACCCGCGCGATCGTCTCGCCCTCAGCGCACAGCAACACGATCCGGGCCCGCAACACCAACGCCTGCGACGACCCCGTCGGCCCGCCCGGATGTGCCGTCCCGGCGGGGCTGACGTGCGCTTACACGACTGAACGTGTGGGGGCGGGTTCGGGTTCCCGCCGGGCCCGTCAGATGGCCCTACGGGCGTGGTGTGGTGTGGCGGGTCGCGTGGGGTGGCGTGGGTCACAGCGGGTGCGGTCGGGGCCTTGGATGGCCGCCGAGCGACCACGGAGCAACCATGGCGGCGAACCGGGGCGAAGTAGGCGGGAGTTGATCTTGACTGGGGTGGGGATTTGGCTGGTCAGTGGGTGGCGCGCCCAGAGGGATTCGAACCCCCGACCGGCAGATTAGAAGTCTGCTGCTCTATCCGGCTGAGCTATGGGCGCTTGTGGAAGAGGAGTCTAGAGCGAGGCGGGGGGTGTTCGCACTGTCGGGCCGGGGGGTGTGGTCACCTTGGGGGGGTTCGGGGCGTGGACGGCCTGGGGATGGGCGAACAGGTCATATCGTTCTGGCTTGTGGTGCTGGAGATCGAGGTGCCGCTCGAGGGCGGGGATGTCACCGAGGGCGTGGTGCGCGCCGGGGAGACCGTGCGGCGGGTGATGGGGGCGCACAGTCCCGCGGTGCACGGGCTGCTGCGGCATCTGGAGGCGGTCGGGTTCGACGGGGCGCCGCGGATGCTCGGGGTGGACGAGCGCGGGCGGGAGATCCTGAGCTGGGTGGACGGCGAGTGTCCGCACCGGCCGATGCCCGGGTGGGCGGTGAGCGACGAGGCGCTGGCCGGGGTCGGACGGCTGCTGCGGCGGTACCACGAGGCCGTGGTGTCGTACGGGACGCGGCCGGACGATCCGTGGGACGTGGCGGCGTCGAACCTGGACGGGCCGCCGGAGCTGATCGGGCACTGCGACGTGACGCCGGAGAACGTGGTCTTCCGGGACGGTGTGCCGGTCGCGTTGATCGACTTCGATCTCGCCCGGCCGACGACGCGGATGTACGACGTGGTGACGGCGCTGCGGCACTGGGCGCCGATCTCCGATCCCGCCGACCGGGACGATCTTTTGTACGACGTGGACGCGGGACGGCGGATGCGGGTCTTCGCCGACGCGTACGGGCTTTCGGCGGGGGAGCGGCGGGAGTTGCTGCCGGCGGCGCGGCTGCGGTTCGAGCGGTCCTACCGGGCGATGAGGGCGCGGGCCGAGAGCGGCGGCGCCTGGGCGCGGTTGTGGCGGGGCGGCGCGGGGGCGCGGATCCGCCGGGCTCAGGACTGGCTGGACGTCCACTGGGATGAGCTCGATGCGCGTCTCGTCTAGGGCCGTGGGGCTGCTCGCCGGGGTGGCGCTGGACGCCGTGCTGGGTGATCCGAGGCGTGGGCATCCGGTGGCGGCGTTCGGACGGGTCGCTTCCGCGCTGGAGAAGAAGGTGTACGCCGACTCTCGTGCGCGCGGGGTCGTGTACACCGCGGTGCTGGTGGGCGGGACGGTCGCTGGGGGCTGTGTTGTCGAGCGGGGCGTCCGGGAGAGGCCGCTCGTGCGTGCGGGGGTGACGGCGCTCGCGACGTGGGCCGTCCTCGGCGGGACGTCGCTGGGGCGTGAGGGACGCGTCATGAGCGGCTACCTGGAGGACGGTGATCTCGAGGCGGCGCGGGGACGGCTCGGGCACCTGTGCGCGCGTGATCCCGCCGGGCTAGGAGCGGACGAGCTGGCGCGGGCGACGGTCGAGTCGGTCGCCGAGAACACCTCCGACGCGTCCATCGCGCCGCTGGTGTGGGGCGCGGTCGCCGGGGTGCCGGGGCTGCTGGCCTACCGGGCCGCGAACACGCTGGACGCGATGGTCGGGTACCGCAACGCGCGGTACGAGCGGTTCGGGTGGGCGTCGGCGCGGTTCGACGACGCCGTGAACTGGGTTCCTGCGCGGCTGACCGGGCTGCTGGCGGTGGCGTGCGCGCCGCGCGGACGGCGGGCCGAGGCGTGGCGGGTGCTGCGGCGGGACGGCGCGTCCCACCCGAGCCCCAACGCGGGGCGCTGCGAGGCGGCCTTCGCGGGTGCGTTGGACGTCCGGCTCGGCGGGGCGAACAACTACGGCGGGCAGGTGGAGAAGCGGCCCGAGCTGGGGGACGGACGGTCGCCGGAGGTCGCGGACATCCGGCGCGCGGTGAGGATCTCGGGACGGGTGACCGCCGCGGCGGCCGTCCTGTGCGCCGGCATCGCGGGGATACGGGAGACCATGGATCGGACGGGACGATGACGCGCGGCGGGGCACTGCTGGTGGCCGGGACGACGTCGGACGCGGGGAAGAGCGTCCTGACGGCGGGGCTGTGCCGGTGGCTGGCGCGGCAGGGCGTGCGCGTCGCGCCGTTCAAGGCGCAGAACATGTCGCTGAACTCGATGGTCACCGCGGACGGCGCGGAGATCGGGCGGGCGCAGTACACCCAGGCGCTCGCGGCCGGGGTCGAGCCGTCCGCGCTGATGAACCCCGTGCTGCTGAAGCCGGGCAGCGACCGGCGCAGCCAGATCGTGCTGCTCGGGCGTCCGGTCGCCGAGGTGGACGCGCTGGAGTACGGCGCGCACAAGGAGCGGCTGCGCGAGGTCGTCCTCGACAGCCTGGCCGAGCTGCGCGCCGCGCACGACGTCGTGGTCTGCGAGGGTGCGGGGAGCCCGGCGGAGATCAACCTGCGGCGCGGCGACCTGGCGAACATGGGCCTCGCGCGGGCCGCGGACCTGCCGGTGATCATCGTGGGGGACATCGACCGGGGCGGGGTGTTCGCGTCCCTGTTCGGCACGCTCGCGCTGCTGGAGCCCGCCGACCAGGCCCTGGTCGCCGGGTTCGTGATCAACAAGTTCCGGGGCGCGGCGGAGCTGCTCGCGCCCGGCCTCGCGCAGCTGGCGGCGCTGACGGGCCGTCCGACGCTGGGCGTGCTGCCGTGGCGGCCGGGGCTGAACCTGGACGCCGAGGACTCCCTCGCCCTGGACGGTCCGCGCGCGCAGGCCGCGCCGCCGGTCGGGCGGGAGACGCTGCGGGTGGCGGTCGTCCGGGTGCCGCGCATCTCCAACTTCACCGACGTGGACGCGCTGACCTGCGAACCCGGTGTGGTCGTCCGGTATGTGACGACGCCGGGGGAGCTGGCGGACGCCGACCTGGTGGTCCTGCCCGGCTCGCGGGCGACCGTCGCCGACCTGGCGTGGCTGCGCGAGCGCGGCCTCGCCGACGCGATCACCGCGCGGGCGCGCGAGGGCCGGCCCGTCCTCGGGATCTGCGGCGGGCACCAGATGCTCGCCCGGACGATCGAGGACGCGTACGAGTCCGGCGCGGGCACCGTCCCGGGGCTCGGGCTCCTGCCGACGACCGTGCGTTTCGGGCCGGAGAAGACGCTCGGACGGCCGTCCGGCACCGCATACGGACAGCCCGTCCGGGCGTACGAGATCCACCACGGGATCGTCGCGGTGGACGGCGGGGAGCCGTTCCTCGACGGCTGCCGCGCGGGCGCCACCTACGGCACGACGTGGCACGGCGCGTTGGAGAACGACGGGTTCCGGCGGGCGTTCCTCGCCGACGTCGCCGCCCGCGCCGGACGCGACTTCACGCCCGCGTCCGACGTCGTGTTCGCCGCGCTCCGCGAGCAGGCCCTCGACACCGTCGCCGACCTCGTGGACGAGCACCTGGACACCGCCGCGATCATGGCGCTGCTGGAGCACGGCGCGCCCGCGGGACTCCCCGTCGTCCCGCCCGCCGGCCCGCCGGACCTCGTGTCCCGCCCCCGGGACCCGGACGTCCCGGTAAGGTGATCGACTTGCGTGTCCAGCCGACCCCGCCGTGCAAGGAGGTTCGCCGGTGACCGAGCCGCGGAGCAGACTCGTCGTGCCGCTCATGAGGGCGAAGGTCCCCTGCGACGTGCAGCTGGAGTTCCCGCTGCCGCCGGGCGAGGAGCCGATCCGCGAGCCGTTCGCGGCCGAGGTGTACGTGACGTACGCGCTGGAGCTGCCCGCCGAGCCCGGGACGGTGACGCTGCCCGGCGCGGGGGCCGGCCGCCGCTACGAGCACGTCGCGCGGCGGCACTGCGCCGAACTCGGCATCGACCCGCGCGACCTGGCCCGCCAGGCGTCGATCAACCTGCGCGACCTGCGTCCGGAGCTGGGCTTCGGCTGGTACCCGGACGCGCGCGCCGTCACCGTGACGCTCGGCTCCGCCGACGCCAAGGACCCGTCCGGACGCGGCGGGCTGGAGGCGAGCCTGCTGCTGGACGAGGGCTTCTGCGACAAGCTCGCCCAGGACGTGGAGGGCGACCTGGTCGTCGCCGCCCCCGCGCGCGACGTCTTCGTCGCCACCGGGACCGGGCATCCGGACGGGCTGGCGAAGCTGCGCTGGGCGGTCGACCAGGTCTGGGCGGCCGAGCGCTCCGCCGAGCCGGACGTCCCCGCGAGCTGGGACGTCCCGGCCGGTTCGCTCCTCACCCGCGACCTGCTGGTCCGCCGCCCCACCGGCTGGGAACCCCTCCCCGCCTGACCCCGTCGGCCGCTCCGGTAGGGCCGTCCACCCGGTCCCGGTAGGGACGTCCGCCTGCGCGCGACCGTTTTGCGCGTGCCGTCCGCGCGCCATCTGCGGGGCCTGCGTGTGCCGCCTGCGCGGCTTGCGCGTGCCACCTGCGCCCGGCCTGCGTGTGCCGCCTGCGCGGACCTGCGGGGTCTGCGCGTGCCGCCTGCGCCGCCCGCTCCGGTAGGCGGCGTTCGCGTGCCGTCGTCCGGCCGCCACGTCCGCCCGCGCGGGTGGCCGGGGTCGGTGTCCGGTGGCTTCGGAAGGGGCCGAAACCGTGCGCCGGACGGCGGTGGGGGTGGGCCGAATACCGGGTGGTCTCGGACGGGTTGACGGCCGAAACCCGGACGGACGGGGCCCGTGAGGCGGCGTCATACTGCGGCGTTCCGGGGCAAGGGTGGGCAGGGTGGGGCGTCTGTAGGTATGACCTAATTCCGGACCGACTCAGACCGAAACGCCATGAACCGGCCGTGTCGGTATGCCTACCCGGCGTAGCCTCCGCTTGTCGTTCCCAGGCGGAAGGAGACACGACATGGAAGGCAACCTCGCGTCCGTGCTGGCCCGTCGCGCCGACACCCGCGGATGGCGCGACCGGCCCCTGTTCTACGCCGGCGACAGGACGATCAGCCACGGCGAGGTGCACGACGCGGCGGCGCGGGCGGCGGGGGTGCTGCGGGCGGCCGGGGTCCGGCGCGGGGACCGGGTGCTGCTCGCGCTGCCCGACTCGGTCCCGCTGGTCGCGGCCCTGTTCGGGACGCTGCGGATCGGGGCGGTGGCGGTGTTCGCGGGGCCCGAGCAGGGCGAGCGGGAGCACGCCTACGTGCAGGCGGACGCCGAGCCGCGCGCGGTGGTCTGCGCGCCCGAGCTGGCCGGGCGGTTCCGGTCGGTGCAGGTCCTGACGGGGGACGACCTGGCCGACGAGCCCGCGTCCGTCCCGGAGGCGGTGCCGGTGGACGCGGACGATCCGGCCTACGTCCAGTACACGTCCGGGACGACCGGAAAGCCCAAGGGCGCGGTGCACCGGCACGCCGACGCGGCGGCGTACTTCGCGGCGATGGGGGACCGGGCGCTCGCGATGAGGCGGTCGGACGTGGTGTTCTCGCTGGCCAAGGCGTGCTACCCGTACGGGCTCGGCGCGACCGTGCTGTTCCCGATGTTCTGCGGGGCGGCGGCGGTGCTGTGGGCGGCGCAGCCGAGCGTGGAGGGCGCGGCGGAGCAGGCGCGGCGGCACCGGCCGACCCTGCTGTTCACCGTCCCGACCTGGTATGCGCGGCTGGTCGCGGCGCCGGAGCGGGCGGCCGGGGTGCGGCGCGCGTTCGGGTCGCTGCGCGCGGCGGCGTCGGCGGGCGAGCCG
>NZ_QURH01000028.1 GCF_003428695.1 Actinomadura logoneensis | reverse complement strand
CGCGTCGGCGCGCCCGCCACCCAGCAGCCCGGCGCGATGGCCCTGGCCGCCGGACGGCGCCCCGCCGACGCCCGCGCCCTCGCCCGCATCACCGGCACCGAACTGCGCGCGATCGGCGTCGACCAGGACTACGCGCCCGACTCCGACGTCAACGTCAACCCCGCCAACCCGGTGATCGGCGTCCGGTCCTTCGGCTCCGACCCCGGCCTGGTCGCGCGGATGGTCACCGCGCAGCTCGGCGGCTACCGCTCGGCGAACGTCACCGCCACCGCCAAGCACTTCCCCGGCCACGGCGACGCCGACACCGACAGCCACACCTCCGTCCCGATCATCCGCCACACCCGCGCCCAGTGGGAGAGCATCGACCTGCCGCCGTTCCGCGCCGCGATCGCCGCCGGCGCCGACTCGATCATGACCGGGCACCTGGTCGTGCCCGCCCTGGACCCGTCCGGCGACCCCGCGACGCTGTCGCGGCCGATCGTCACCGGCATCCTGCGCGACCGGCTGCACTACCAGGGCCTGGTGATCACCGACGCTCTCGACATGCAGGGCGTCCGGGACAAGTACGGCGACGACCGGGTGCCCGTCCTGGCGCTCAAGGCCGGGGTGGACGTCCTGCTCAAGCCGCCCGCCGGGAAGTTCGCCACCCAGCTGGACGCCGTGGTGGCCGCGGTGCGCGGCGGCGAGCTCACCGAGGACCGCATCGACAGGTCGGTCTACCGCGTCCTGGAGCTCAAGCAGCGCCGCGGCCTGTTCACCGACCCCTACGTGGACGAGTCCCGCGTCGGCCGGGTCGTCGGGGCGCCCGAGCACCTGGCGACCGCGCGCCGCGCCACCGACCGCACCACCACCCTGGTCAGGAACGATCCGCAGCCCGGCGGCCTCACCCTGCCGCTGAAGCCGGGACCGCGCAGCGTCCACGTGACCGGCTGGGGGACGAGCACCACCGCGACTCTCGCCGCCGAGATCGGCAGGTACGGCGCGACCGCCGACGCCCACGACACCGGCCTCAGCCCCACGCCCGCCGCGATCGCCTCGGCCGCCGCCGCGGCCCGCGCCCACGACCTCACCGTCGTGGTCACCAACCGCGCCTGGGACACCTCCACCGAGAAGGGCCACAACGGGCCCGGCCAGGCCGACCTCGTCAAGGCGCTGATCGACACCGGCAGGCCCGTGGTGGTCGTGGCCGTCCGCGACGCCTACGACATCAACGCCTTCCCTGCCGCGCCCACCTACCTGGCCACCTACTCCTACACTCCCGACGCGCTCCGCTCGGCCGCCGCGACCCTGTTCGGCGCGAACCCGCCGCAGGGACGCCTGCCCGTCACCATCCCGGTCGCCGGGCACCCCGACCAGACCCTCTACCCCTTCGGCCACGGCCTGCGCTACCCGCGCGGCTGACCCGACCGGCACGCTCCGCACACCCGAGCCCGGCACGGCCCCGGCCACGGCGATCCGTTCGCACCGGGGCCGCACCGGGGCCGCGCCGGGGCCGCGCCAGGCCGTGCCGGAGCCGTGCCGGACCGTGCCGGACCGCGTGGCGTCGCCGATCCGCGGTGATGAGAATCATGTGCGGAGGCGGTGCCGAAAACGTGGCCATCGGGCCCGACGGGCGCTCCCACCTCGGCGGATGAGGCAGGATCAGAGCATGCAGGGGCTCCGATCGGGGGGCGGGCGCCTGCCCGTCCGCGGCATGCGGAACCGGGCGCTTCCGCTCCTGGCGACGCTGGTCGCCGCCGCCACCACACTCGACGTGCTGGCCGGCGGCCTGCTCCGCCATGCCGACTCCTGGGTGTTCGCCGACGGCCTGCCGCCCCGCACCGGAGCCTGGCACTGGTCCTGGCGCACCATCGTCAACGGCGGCCAGTACTGGCTCGTCGGCAGCCTGACCGGCCTCGCCGCGCTGCTCGCCGCGTGGCGCCGCCGCAGCCTCTGGACGGCCGTCCGCGCCGGGGCCTGGCTGCTCGCCACCGAGGCCGTGATCCGCGCCGCCCAGGTCGGCTTCGCCCGCACCCCGCCCCGCACCGGCGCCGACCAGCTGTTCACCGACGGCTACCTGTCGTTCCCCTCCGGGCACGCCGCCAACGCCGCCGCCTGCCTCACCGTGACCGCCGCGCTCCTCAACGCCTCCCGCCGCTGGTGGATCGCCGTCCACACCCTCGTCGCCGCCGTGGCCGTCGCCGTCGTCACCCTCGGCTACCACTGGCCCACCGACGCCCTGGCCGGATGGGCCCTCGGCATCGTCCTCGGCGCGATCGGCCGCGCCGTCATCGGCCCCGAACCCCGCCCGGCCCCCGTTCCCGAGCAGCGCGACCCGGAGGCCGCGGAGCTGTCCACGGACGCCGCGACCCGGTGACCCCGACCGCCGCAGCCGCTTCGCCCGGGGTCGGGCGCGGGCCTTCCCGAGGCTCGGGTATACAGGGAAGCGGCCCGTTTCCCCTGGGCCTGGCCCCGGCACACCCGCGAGGACGGCTGACCCGCATGGCTTTCAAACGCCCATCGTTCCTGCCCAGCCTGGACGAGCTGGAGGACCGGGCCCAGCGCCGCTCGGTCGAGGGCGCCACCCCCAAGGGCCAGTTCGACCACCCGACCGCCAAGTACATCTTCTTCGCCGGGCTCGTCCTGGTCGTCGTCGGGCACGCCGCCGGGGCCGTCCTGCTGTTCTTCTGACCCCGCCCGACCCGCCGAGGACCCCCGCGGGGACGCCGGGCGGAGGATCAGGAGCGGACGGCGGCCTGCGCGTCCCACTCGCGGCGCAGCATCGCGTACACGACCTCGCTGGCCCACTCGCCCTTGACGAACTCGTTCTCCACCAGCAGCGCCTCGCGCCGCATCCCCAGCCGCTCCAGCACCCGCGCGGACGCGTCGTTGCGCGCGTCCAGCCGGCCGACCACCCGGTGCAGGCCCGCCTCCTCGAACGCCAGCCGCAGCACCGCCCGCGCCGCCTCGGTCGCGAACCCCTTGCCGTGGTAGGACGGGTTGAAGATGTAGCCGATCTCGGCGCTGCGGTCCCGGCGGCTGCTCCACTGCAGGTTGACCTCGCCGATCACCTCGCCGCGCTCCCGCCACTCCACGGCCAGCGCCAGCCAGTCGCCCTCGCGGTCCCAGCCGTCCGCCACCTTCTTCTCCCGCAGGAACGACCGCGACTCCTCCAGCGACCGGGGCTCCCAGTACAGGAACCGGGCCACCTCCGGAAGCGACTGGTAGGCGTACAGCGCCTCGAGGTCATCGTCGCGGAACGGCCGCAGGTCCAGACGTTCGGTCCGAATCGGGTACGCGGGCTTGAGCATTCAACGATCCTACGGTCGCGGTACCGGCCGCGCGACAGGGATTCCCCGATCATGCCCCCTACCGGCAGGCCCCCGAGCGCCGCACTTCAGCGCGGAACACCGCCTCCCGCCTCACCCCGTCCGCCGGGCCCGCCGCGCCGCGGGCGGACCGGTCGGCGTCGCCCGGCGTGTCGCGGGTGCGTCACCGCGGCGTCAGCCCGTGGCGTCAGCCCGTGGCGACCCACTCCACGTGATGCGCCTCGGTCGGGTCGGGCGTCTCCCACCGGCGGACGAGCCGGTCGACCACCGCGTCCGGCACCGGCGCGGGACGGCCCCGGTTGCGGGCGCGCAGCACGTCCGGCGCGGCCTCCAGCGCCGCGACCTCCACCCGTCCCCGGTAGTCCGCGACCAGGCCGATCGTCTGCCCCCGCAGCTGCCGCGACACGTTCGTCGCGTTCCACACGAACGACTCGCCCGCCCGCAGGTGCGCGCGCGCCCGCTCCTGCGCCGCCGCCACCACGGGACGCTGGTCCCCGGTGGGCGCGACGCCCATCTCCGCGCGCAGCGCGTCCAGGCTCACCACCGGCAGGCCCGGACGGTGCGCCGCGATCCAGTGGTCCTTCCCGACCCCCGGCAGCCCCGACAGCACCGTCACCGTGCAGCGCGTGTCGTCGAAGGCCGCCCAGTCGGGGTCCCGGTGGGGGCGGCGGAAGAACCAGAACCGGGCGTGGTCGGACGGGAACGCGCGCGGGGCGTCCAGGCAGCGCTGCTCGGCGCAGTACTCCCGGTACAGCGCGATGTTCTCCAGCACCTCCTCGGTGTCGCCGCAGATCCGGCCGAGGATGTCGGCGGTCGCGAGCAGGACCAGGTCGTCGTTGCGCGCCAGCAGGCTCACCCGGAACGCGATCTGCCGCAGGTCCGGACGCTCCAGTGCCCAGAACGGCACCTGGTGGTGCCGCACCAGCGCCGCCACGTGCTCGCGCCACGCCACCGGCGCGCCCATCTCCCACAGGATCCGCCGCACCAGCAGGTCACCGCGCCGCGAGTGGCCGTGCGCGGTGACCGACCCGTCGTCCTCGTGCCGCGTGCAGTCCGGTTGGCGATGTCGTGCATGAGGACGGCCGCGAACAGCCGCGCGCGGTCGTCCGCCGGACGCGTCCGCCACTCGGCGGACGCGGCGAGCGCCTCGCACGCCATCCTCGTGTGCGTCGCGACGTCGCCCTCGGCGTGGTGCACGGCGTCCTGCGGGACGCCCGCCAGCCGCCGCACCCACGCGAACGCCTCGGTGATCCCGTCCCACGGCACCGTCCAGTGCGGCGGCGCCGGGCACAGCTCATCCCACACCCGCATACAGCACCCCCGGGTCCGCGAGGCCGTTGGCGACGATCGGCCGGTCCTGCCAGTGCGTGCCCGCGTCCAGGATCGCGGTGAGGAACCCCGACCGGACCCACTTGTAGCGGCCGACCGTCCTGCCGCCCTCCTCCACCTTCACGTAGAGGCCCTCCATCTCGTCGGCGGCGTCGGTCTCGGCCGCGACGCGCTCGGGATCGGCGCCGATGGCCGCCGCCGCGTCCCGCAGCGCCTCCCGCCAGCGCGGCGTGCGGCAGGTGGACGGGCCGACCAGCGCCGTCAGCTCGCCGAGGTCGGCCACCGGGCCCGTCCGCAGGACCGGCACCGACACGACCGGCGTACCGTCCAGCAGCGCGCGCCGCTCCCGCGTCGACAGGAACATCCCGTCCTGCCGGTCGAGGATGTCGAACTCGCAGAAGTAGTGGGGGAGCGCGTCGTAGAAGACGGTGTGCTTGGCGTACAGCCATTCGCCGTACATGACGTACCGGTCGCCGAGCCGCGGCCACAGCGTGTGCCGGACGGACGCCGCCCACGCCTTCAGCGGCGCGAACTGCCGCTCGCGCGGCCCGCCCGTCAGGTAGTGCCCGCGGCTCTGCAACCGCAGCTCGCCCGCCGGGGTGAAACTGATCCCGGCGTTCGCGCCGTCCAGCTTCTCCTCCACCACCAGGTACCGGCCCGCGATCTCCTCGAACGGGGCGGCCGACAGATCGTGGTCGCCCGGTTGGAGCCGGGACCCCCGCAGGTGCCGGGTCCGCGGGTACTTGTGCAACATGCCCACGGTTGTACCGGCCCGCCGCACCCCCGACCAACCGCATTTCCCACGCACCCGCCATCGTCATGCGCAGCGCCCGTGACTCCTCACGGGTCAGAGGCGGATGAGGGCCGTGGCGGCCAGAGCTGCCAGCCACAGGGCGGCGCTGACCCATGCCAGCGTGTGGAGTCCGCTCGCGAACGCCGTGCCGTGCAGGGGCGACCCGGCGATCGAGCCGAACACCGCCGCGCCCAGAGCCGTGCCGACCTGGCGTGCGGTGTTGTTGAAGCCGCCCGCGAGCCCCACGAGGCCGGACGGCGCCGTCCGCATCGCCGCCGACACCGCCGACGCCGTGATCAGACCGTCCCCGATGCCGATGAGCAGCAGCGTCGGCACCAGCACCGCGTACGAGGCGTGGGGGCCGGTGAACAGCAGGGCGGGCGTTCCGCACAGGGCGGTCACGATTCCCGCACGGACGGGAAGCCGCGGTCCGAAGCGCGCGTTCAGCATTCCGCTCAGGGGAGCCAGCAGCACCAGCGGGGCCGCCATCGGCAGCAGCATCGCTCCGGCGACCAGCGCCGACCTGCCCTGCACCTGCTGCAGCCACAGCGTCACCACGAACAGGGTCCCGTTGGTCACCAGGTTCATCACCAGCGACGCCCCGTTCGCGCCGAGGAACGCCGGAGCCCGCATCAGCGCCGCGGGGAACAGCGGGTCGGCCGCCCGTCGCTCCACCAGGACCAGCGCCGTTGCGCTGACCAGTGCCGTGGCGGCCGTGGCGAGGACGGCGACGCGGTCTCCGTGGCCGAGCTGGATCACCGCCCACACCAGCGTGCCGAGCGTCACCGGGGCGAGCACGAGGCCCGCGAGGTCAAGGCGCCCGCTCCCGCGCCGCGCGGACGGGTCGGGGGACACCAGCAGCAGGACGCCCGCGACCGCCGCCACCACGATCGGCACGTTCAGCAGGAAGATCCAGCGCCATCCCGGGCCGTCCACCAGCAGCCCGCCGAGCAGCGGCCCCGCGGGCAGGGCCGTGGACGACACCGCCGCCCACGCGCCGAGGGCCCGCGCCTGCTCCGCCGGGTCGGGGAACATCCGCGTGACCGCCGCCAGGCTGCCCGGCAGCAGCATCGCCGCGCCAGCGCCCTGCACCGCCCGCGCCGCGATCAACGGACCCGGACCGGACGCCAGCCCGCACGCCAGCGACGCCGCGCCGAACAGCACCAGCCCGGCCACCAGCATCCGCCGGTGCCCGAACCGGTCGCCCAGCGCGCCACCGCCCAGCAGCAGGCCCGCGATCGCCACCGCGTAGCCGTCCACGACACCCTGCATCCCGGCCAGGCCGGTGCCGAGCGCGCGGCTGATGCCGGGCAGGGTGACGTTGACGATCGTGACGTCGAGCAGCACCAGGAACATCCCGGCGCACACCACCGCGAGCGCGGCGCGACGGCGCGCGGCCCCGACGGCCGGCACGGCCTCCTGGCGGATCTCAGTGGGGGAGCTCATGAGCCCATGCTCACCGGCGGACGTTTCGCCGAACTCCGAAATGTCCCGCGCAGGCACGGGCACCGGGGGCGTCCGTGCCGGTCAGCGTGCGGTGCCGCCTTCCGGCACCCGGATCACCGGAGGCTGACCATCAGCTTCTCGGGGGCTCGGGTGAGCAGGCCGCCGTACCGGGGACGGAACCCGTCGGCCCAGCGCATCCGGGGGAACGCCTCCAGCAGCGACCGCACGCCGATCTCGGCCTCGGCGCGCGCCAGCTGCGAGCCCAGACAGAAGTGGCGGCCCACGCCGAAGGCCAGGTGCCCGGCCGCCGCGGTGAACTGCCGGTCCGGGTCGTCGGCCAGGCGGGACGGGTCGAACCGGTCCGGGTCGGCGAACCGCTCGGGGTCGCGGCCCGCCGCGCCGACCAGGCAGGCGACGGTCGCGCCGCCCGGCACCCGCCCGGACGGCAGGTCCACGGCCTCGGCGGTCTGCCGCAGCACCACCTGCACCGGCGGGTCCCGGCGCAGCGTCTCCACCCACGCCGCGGCCAGCCCGTCGGGGGCGGCCCGCAGCGCGGCGAGCGTGCCGGGGCGGTCCAGCAGGTTCGCCAGCATCGACCGCATCCCCTTGTCGGTGCTCTCCCCGCCGGCGCCCAGCAGCATCCCGCAGAAGCCCAGCACCATGTCGTCCGGCAGGGCCGCGCCCTCCACCTCCGCCGTGCACAGCACCGACAGCAGGTCGCGGCCCGGCGCGACCCGCCGCCGCGCCACGTAGGGCGCCAGGTAGCGGTACAGCTCGTCGCGGGCCGACAGGCCGCGCTCCAGCGTCGCCGGGTCCTGCCGGTAGTTGCTCAGGTAGGAGAAGCCCGCCTTGTACCACTCCTGGAACAGCGGCGCGTCCGCCACGGGCAGTCCGAGCGCCGTGACGACCACCGCGATCGGCAGCCGGTGGCAGAAGCCCTCCACGAGGTCGACCACGCCGTCGCCGCGTCGGGCGCGGGCGGCCAGGTCGTCCACCAGGTCGGCGGTGGTGCGCTCGATCGCGGCGGTGAGCCAGGTCAGGGCCCGGCCGCGGAACGCGGGGGTGAGGAAGGAGCGGTGCGCGGCGTGCTCGCGGTCCTCCATTTGCAGCACCGTCCGCCCGAACATCGGCGCGAGCTGCCAGGCGTAGTTGCGGGACGTGAACCCGAACATCGGCGCGAGCTGCCAGGCGTAGTTGCGGGACGTGAAGCGGGGGTCCGACAGCGCCATCCGGACGTCGGTGTACCGGCTGACCAGCCAGGCGTCCAGGGGTTCGTCGCGGACGACGGGGAACTCCTCGCGCAGCCGCCGGTACAGGGGGTAGGGGTCGCGTTCGAACTCCGGCCACAGCAGGCTCGGCGGAGTCCGCGACGGGTCGACGATCTCCCAGCCGGCCGGCCCGCCCACAGGCAGCGCGCCCGGCGCCCCCGGCAGGGCCGTCCCGGACGGGCCGCCCGCC
>NZ_QURH01000016.1 GCF_003428695.1 Actinomadura logoneensis | reverse complement strand
TCTCTGTTGCGATTTGTTTGATCGTTTTGTGTGTTCAAGTTTTTAAGGGCATACGGTGGATGCCTTGGCATCAGGAGCCGATGAAGGACGTGGGAGCCTGCGATATGCCTCGGGGAGTCGGCAACCAGACTTTGATCCGGGGATTTCCGAATGGGGGAACCTGGCACTCGTCATGGGGTGTCGCCGCCGGTTGAATGTATAGGCCGGTTGGTGGGAACGCGGGGAAGTGAAACATCTCAGTACCCGCAGGAAGAGAAAACAATAGTGATTCCGTGAGTAGTGGTGAGCGAAAGCGGAAGAGCCTAAACCGTGCGCGTGTGATACCTGGCAGGGGTTGCGTGTGCGGGGTTGTGGGACCATCTGGTCGGGGCTGCTGACCCGACAAGAAGTTACAAAATATCGTGGTAGTCGAATGGCCTGGGATGGCCGACCGTAGACGGTGAGAGTCCGGTAGGCGAAACTACGATGTCTTCTGGGTGTGTTCCCGAGTAGCACGAGGCCCGTGAAATCTCGTGTGAATCTGCCACGACCACGTGGTAAGGCTGAATACTTCCTGATGACCGATAGCGGACCAGTACCGTGAGGGAAAGGTGAAAAGTGCCCCGGTGAGGGGTCGTGAAATAGTACCTGAAACCGTGTGCCTACAAGCCGTCAGAGCGTCCTCAATGCCTTCGGGTGTTGGTGAGGGAAAGGTGAAAAGTGCCCCGGTGAGGGGTCGTGAAATAGTACCTGAAACCGTGTGCCTACAAGCCGTCAGAGCGTCCTACAAGGAGCTTGCTTCTTGTTTCGTGATGGCGTGCCTTTTGAAGAATGAGCCTGCGAGTTATGGTGTGTGGCGAGGTTAACCGGTGGCGGGTAGCCGTAGCGAAAGCGAGTCTGAAGAGGGCGTTTGAGTCGCATGCTGTAGACCCGAAGCGGGGTGATCTAGCCATGGGCAGGGTGAAGCGCCGGTAAGACGGTGTGGAGGCCCGAACCCACCAGGGTTGAAAACCTGGGGGATGACCTGTGGTTAGGGGTGAAAGGCCAATCAAACTCCGTGATAGCTGGTTCTCCCCGAAATGCATTTAGGTGCAGCGTTGCGTGTTTCTTGCCGGAGGTAGAGCTACTGGATGGCCGATGGGCCCTACAAGGTTACTGACGTCAGCCAAACTCCGAATGCCGGTAAGTGAGAGCGTGGCAGTGAGACTGCGGGGGATAAGCTTCGTAGTCGAGAGGGAAACAGCCCAGATCATCGGCTAAGGCCCCTAAGCGTGTGCTAAGTGGTAAAGGATGTGGAGTTGCTGTGACAACCAGGAGGTTGGCTTAGAAGCAGCCACCCTTGAAAGAGTGCGTAATAGCTCACTGGTCAAGTGATTCCGCGCCGACAATGTAGCGGGGCTCAAGCACACCGCCGAAGCCGTGGCATTCCAGCTTGCTGGGATGGGTAGGGGAGCGTCCTGCGTCCGGTGAAGCCGTCGAGTGATCGTGCGGTGGAGGTCGTGGGAGTGAGAATGCAGGCATGAGTAGCGAATCACACGTGAGAAACGTGTGCGCCGGATGACCAAGGGTTCCTGGGGCAGGCTAATCCGCCCAGGGTCAGTCGGGACCTAAGGCGAGGCCGACAGGCGTAGTCGATGGACAACGGGTTGATATTCCCGTACCCGCTGGTATGCGCCAACGCTGAGCCCACTGATGCTAACCACCCGATCCGCCTTGGAGACCTTCGGGTCTTCTTGGTTGGGGAGCGTGGGGCCCGAGGTGGTAGTAGGTGAGCGATGGGGTGACGCAGGAGGGTAGCTCAGCCCGGGCGATGGTTGTCCCGGGGTAAGCCTGTAGCCCGGACCGTAGGCAAATCCGCGGTCCATTGAGGGTGAGAGGTGATGCCGAGCCGTTTTTGGTGAAGTGAGTGATCCCATGCTGCCGAGAAAAGCCTCTAGTGAGTGTACCGGCGGCCCGTACCCTAAACCGACTCAGGTGGTCAGGTAGAGAATACCAAGGCGATCGGGTGAACTGTGGTTAAGGAACTCGGCAAATTGCCCCCGTAACTTTGGGAGAAGGGGGACCATGTCTGGTGAGGGCACTTGCTGTCTGGGGTGAACTGTGGTTAAGGAACTCGGCAAATTGCCCCCGTAACTTTGGGAGAAGGGGGACCATGTCTGGTGAGGGCACTTGCTGCCCGTAGCTGGGTGTGGTCGCAGAGGCCAGGGGGAAGCGACTGTTTACTAAAAACACAGGTCCGTGCGAAGTCGTAAGACGCTGTATACGGACTGACGCCTGCCCGGTGCCGGAACGTTAAGAGGACCGGTTAGAAGGATTCGTCTTTCGAGGCTGAGAATCTAAGCGCCGGTAAACGGCGGTGGTAACTATAACCATCCTAAGGTAGCGAAATTCCTTGTCGGGTAAGTTCCGACCTGCACGAATGGCGTAACGACTTCCCCGCTGTCTCAACCACAGGCCCGGCGAAATTGCAGTACGAGTAAAGATGCTCGTTTCGCGCAGCAGGACGGAAAGACCCCGGGACCTTCACTATAGCTTGGCATTGGCGTTTGATGTGTCTTGTGTAGGATAGGTGGGAGACTGTGAAGCGGGCACGCCAGTGTTCGTGGAGTCGTTGGTGAAATACCACTCTGGTCGCCTTAGACGTCTAACCCGCACCCGTGGATCCGGGTGGGGGACAGTGCCTGGTGGGTAGTTTAACTGGGGCGGTTGCCTCCCAAAGAGTAACGGAGGCGCCCAAAGGTTCCCTCAGCCTGGTTGGTCATCAGGTGGTGAGTGCAAGGGCACAAGGGAGCTTGACTGTGAGACCGACAGGTCGAGCAGGTGCGAAAGCAGGGCCTAGTGATCCGGCACCGGCGTGTGGAAGCGGTGTCGCTCAACGGCTAAAAGGTACCCCGGGGATAACAGGCTGATCTTCCCCAAGAGTCCATATCGACGGGATGGTTTGGCACCTCGATGTCGGCTCGTCGCATCCTGGGGCTGGAGTAGGTCCCAAGGGTTGGGCTGTTCGCCCATTAAAGCGGCACGCGAGCTGGGTTTAGAACGTCGCGAGACAGTTCGGTCCCTATCCGCTGTGCGCGTAGGAGAATTGATGAGGGTCTGTCCCTAGTACGAGAGGACCGGGACGGACGAACCTCTGGTGTGCCAGTTGTCCCGCCAGGGGCACGGCTGGTTGGCTACGTTCGGTCGGGATAACCGCTGAAAGCATCTAAGCGGGAAGCCTTCCTCGAGATGAGTTCTCCCACACCTTGTGTGTGTAAGGCCCCCAAGAGACGATTGGGTTGATAGGCCGGGGATGGAAGCGCGGTAACGTGTGGAGTCGACCGGTACTAATAGGCCGAGTGGCTTGAACACACTGAACGTTCAAAC
>NZ_QURH01000294.1 GCF_003428695.1 Actinomadura logoneensis | reverse complement strand
GGCCCGCGGACTCGGCCGCGGCGAGCTCGGCGTGTTCGGCCGCGCCCGCGTAGGCGAAGGCGGCCGTGCGCCACACGGGTGCGCCGACCGGCGCCTGCTGCGGGACGGCCGGCCGCGGCAGGTGCGCGGCGCGGGTGTTCTCGCCCTGCGGAACCCTGGAGGGACTACTCATCGCCCCCAGTGTGTCACGGACTGTGCTCGTCCTGGTGGCGCGTCACGCCGTAGCGCTCCGGTTTCGGCGACCGGGTGATCAGCGCGAGGCCCGCCTCCTTGACCGGCTTGCCCTCGTGCACCACCGCGACCACCTCCTCGGTGATCGGCATCTCCACCTGGTGGTTGCGGGCCAGCTCCAGCACCGCCTTGGACGACTTGACGCCCTCGGCGGTCTGCTTGGTCACCGCGGTGACCTGCTCGGGCGTCATGCCGCGGCCCAGGTTCTCGCCGAACGTCCGGTTCCGCGACAGCGGAGAGGAGCAGGACGCGACCAGGTCGCCCATGCCCGCCAGGCCGGCGAAGGTGTGCTCGTCCGCGCCCAGCGAGGCGCCCAGCCGGGCGATCTCGGCCAGCCCGCGGGTCATCAGCACGGCCTTGGTGTTGTCGCCGAAGCCGAGCCCGACCGCCATCCCGACGCACAGCGCGATCACGTTCTTCACCGCGCCGCCGAGCTCCACGCCGATCACGTCGGTGGAGGTGTAGGTGCGGAAGTACGGGGTCATCGTGGCGGCCTGGAGCCGCTCCGCGCCCGCCATGTCCAGGCAGGCGGCGACGGCCGCGCCGGGCTCGCCGACGGCCAGCTCGCGGGCCAGGTTCGGACCGGAGAACACCGCGACCCGCTCCGGCGGCGCGCCCGCGACCTCCGCGATGACCTCGCTCATCCGCTTGGTGGTGCCGAGCTCCACGCCCTTCATCAGGCTGACCAGCAGCGCGTCCGGCGGCAGGAACGGCGCCCACTCGGCGAGGTTGGCGCGCAGCGTCTGCGCTGGCACCGCGATCCCGACCACGTCCGCGCCCTCGAGGGCCTCGGCGGCGTCGGTGGTGGCCCGCATGTCCTCGGGGAGCGCGACGCCGGGCAGGTAGTCCGGGTTCTCGTGCCGCTCGTTGATCGCGTCCACGACCTCCCGGCGGCGTCCCCAGAGCGTCACCTCACTGCCCGCGTCGCACATCAGCTTGGCGACGACGGTCCCCCACGAGCCGGCCCCGAGCACGGCGCAGCGGAGCGTCACTTGGCGTCCCCCTGCTCCGCGGCCTCCACGGTCGCGGCCTCGGGCCGAGCCTCGGGCGCGCCCTCGGTCCCGGTCTTCGCCTCGGTCCCGGTCTTCGCCTCGGTCCCGGTCTTGGCCTCGGTCTCGATCCTGCTCGCGGCCTCGGGTGACTCGGACGCCGGGGGCACCTCGGGCTCCGGCGGCAGCCCGGCGGCGCGGCGGCGCTCCTCCAGGACCTTGTGGTGGTCGTACAGTTCGGCGGGCGGCTCCTCGTGGCGCAGCTCGCCCAGCAGGTCGGCGATCTCCCGCATGATGTCGTCGGTCGCGGCGCGCAGGGTGGCCTTGGTGAGCGGCCGCCCCTCGTACTTCGACAGGTCCACCGGGGGCCCGGCCACCACGCGCATGGTCTTGCGCGGGAACGGGTGGAAGCCCTTCTTCAGCCGTCCGCGCAGGCCGGTGGGCTCGCCCTTCTTGTAGGGCAGCAGCTCGTGCGCGCCCCAGTTCGCCACCGGGACGACCTTCGCGCCGGTCTTCAGCGCCATCCGCGCGACGCCGGTCTGGCCGGTCATCGGCCACAGTTCCGGATCACGGGTGCAACTGCCCTCCGGATAGAACATGAGGCATTGACCGTTGCGCAGGGCCTCCTCGGCGTCGCGTAGCGCGAGGGCGGCGTCGGAGCGGTCGCGGTACACCGGGATCTGCCCCGTCCCGCGCAGGACGGCGCGGATGACGGGCACGTCGAACAGGGTGGACTTGGCCAGGTAGACGGGGTAGCGGCCGGACTCGTACACGAAGTGCGCGAGCGCCAGCGGGTCGGACTCGGAGATGTGGTTGGCGGCGATGATCACGCCGCCCTCCGCGGGCACGTTCCCCCGGCCCCGCCAGTCCCTCTTCAGCAGCCCGAACAGCAGCGGGCGAAGGATGACGATGGTCAGCTTGCGCCAGCCGGGCGAATAACGGTGCCCCATGCCCGTCCCTCCTCGTTACCGGCCCGCGCCGGGATGAACGCGGGGTGTCCTCAAGTGTCGCGGTTGCGAGCGCATAAAGTCGAATGGCCATGTCTACAGCAGAACGCGCCGTGCCCCGCGCCGCCTGGACGCTGGTCGTCCCGGTCAAGGTGCTGGCCAGGGCCAAGACCCGGATGGCGGACGGCGCGGGCCGGCACCGCGAGGCGCTGGCGCTCGCGGTCGCGGGCGACACCGTCGCGGCGGCGCTGTCCTGCGACCGGGTCCGCGCTGTGATCGTCGTCACCGACGACCCGCTGCCCGCCGCCGAGCTGGCCGCCCTCGGCGCGACCGTCGTCCCGGACGAACCGGACGCCGGCCTCAACCCCGCCCTGGTCCACGGCGCGGGCCGGGGCCGCGAGCTGCACCCGGACACCGGCGTCGGCGCGCTCTCGGCCGACCTTCCCGCGCTGCGGCCCGCCGAGCTCGCCCGGGCGCTGGACGCGGCATCCGGGGCCGCCGAGGCGTTCGTCCCGGACGCGGCGCGCGTCGGCACCACGCTCTACACCGCCCGTCCGGGCGTGCCGTTCGCCCCGGCGTTCGGCGGCGGCTCACGCGCCGCGCACCTCGCCCGGGGCGCGCGGGAGCTGGTCCTGCCCGGCATCGACAGCGTCCGCCGCGACGTGGACACCCCCGCCGACCTCCGCGCCGCGCTCGCGCTGGGCGTCGGCCCCCGGACCGCCGCCGTGGCGGCGCTCCTCCCCGAGCCGATCATCCGCCACTAGGCGGTTCTCCCCGAGTTCCCCGCCGCCCGGCGGCTCGCCCCGTGACCGGTCCCGGTGACGCGGTCCCGGTGACGCGGTGGCGGTGTCGCGGTGGCGGTGACGCGGTGGGCAGTAGGGTCGGGGCATGCAGGCGACGGTGCGCGTGTACGACCCGGAGACCCGCTCCGGCAGCGTCCTGCTGGACGACGGGTCCGAGCTGGACTTCGACGGCGACGCGTTCGACGCGGGCGGCCTGCGGCTGCTGCGCCTCGGCCAGCGGGTGAACCTGGCGGTCGGGCCCGGCGGCCGGGTCACCGCGATCACCCTCTCCACCTTTCCCCTCCCCTGACGCCTCCCGCAGCGGACGGGCCGCGCCGGAAACCGCAGCGGACGGGCCGCGCCGGAAAAAGAATGGGAAGGGCCTTCCCCGGAAATGCATCGGCGCCCGGCCCCGCCTGAGCGGAGACCGGGCGCCGTCGCACGCGGGCAGCGTTTTACTTCTTGCCTGCCACGAGGTTCTTGAAGTCGGCGCCGGCCTTGAACTTCGGCACCGACGTCGCGGGAACGTCGATGGTCTTGCCCGTTGCCGGGTTCCGGGCCGTGCGGGCAGGCCGGTCGGCCTTCTCGAACGAACCGAACCCGGTGATCGCGACCTTGTCGCCCTTGGCGACCGTGGTCTGAATCGTTTCCAGGATCGCGTCGACGGCCTCAGCGGCGGCCTTCTTGCTGCCAAGCCGCTCGGAGATGGCGTCGACCAGCTCACGCTTGTTCATGGGTTACTCCTCTAGTTCCCCCCTTGCCCGAACGAAACTATGGGAGCCATGGCACCGACACAATCACCTGAACGCGAGAGTTCCCGTGTCGCAGGCGTTTTGGTCGGTCTCGCCCCCGTCTCGCGCGGGCGCCGGACCGCATCCGGCCACGGGGAACGCTAGCGGGCTTCGGGCGAAGACCGGAAATCGGCCTCCCGTGCGGAAAGGAAGGCGTCCAGCCTGCGGGCGGCCAGGTCAGCGTCCCGCTTGGCCAGATCGGTGATCGCCAGCAGCTGCCGGATGAGCCGCCTGCGGTCGGCCGCCGGCAGCGGCGCGACCCGCCGGTGCGCCTCCCGCAGGCGCTCGGCGAGCCGGGTGAGTTCCGGGTCGTCCCAGGCGGGTCCGTCCCACGGGACGCCGCTCATCGCGGGTCTCCTGCCACGCTCGACCCCCTTCGCGTCACGTCCGGCGTACCCACGCACACGACGAATTCTCGCCGGTGCGCGAGGACGCCGAGGCGCCCGGGGTGGCCCGCCGGGCGACGCCGCAGGTCAGAGCCGCCAGGCCCGCCACGACGAGCGGATGTGGCGGGCCTGGCGAACGGGAGGGGGCCGTGTGGACGGCACCGGGTGCCCCGCCCGCCGCCGTCGACGGTCGCGACGGTGGCGGGCCGGGCGGGCCGGAAGGAGGACGGCCGGGGCGCCGGTCAGACGGTCGTCGGGAGCAGCGCCGGACGCCGCTCCTCGAACGCGGTGATCTCGTCGGCGTGCCGCAGCGTCAGGCCGATGTCGTCCAGGCCCTCCATGAGGCGCCAGCGGGTGTAGTCGTCGATCTCGAACGGCGCGACGACGTCCCCGGCCCTGACCTCGCGGTTCTCCAGGTCCACGGTGATCTCGGCGGACGGGTCGCGCTCGGCGCGGGCCTGGATCGCCTCGACGGTCCGGGCGGGCAGGACGACCGGCAGCAGGCCCATCTTCGTGGCGTTGTTGCGGAAGATGTCGCCGAAGCGCGGCGCGACCACGACCCGGAACCCGTACTGCTGGAGGGCCCAGACGGCGTGCTCGCGGGACGACCCGGTGCCGAAGTCCGGCCCGGCGACCAGCACGGACGCGCCGTCGTACTCCGGCCGGTTCAGCACGAAGTCCGGGTCCTCGCGCCAGGACGAGAACAGGCCCTTGTCGAAGCCGGTGCGGCTGACCTGCTTGAGCCAGACGGCCGGGATGATCTGGTCGGTGTCGACGTTGCTGCGGCGCAGCGGGACCGCGCGCCCGGTGTGGGTGACGAACTTCTCCATGGTCTCCGGGTTCCTTACAGGTCGGCGGGCGCGGCCAGGCGGCCGGTGACGGCGGTGGCGGCGGCGACGGCGGGGCTGACCAGGTGGGTGCGTCCGCCGGGGCCCTGGCGTCCCTCGAAGTTGCGGTTGGACGTGGATGCGCTGCGCTCGCCGGGGGTGAGCTTGTCGGGGTTCATGGCCAGGCACATCGAGCAGCCCGCCTCCCGCCACTCGGCCCCGGCCGCCCTGATCACGGCGTCCAGGCCCTCGGCCTCGGCCTGCTTCTTGACCTCCATCGAGCCGGGGACGACCAGCATCCGGACGCCGTCCGCGACCGTCCGCCCGGACAGGACGTCCGCGACGGCGCGCAGGTCCTCGATGCGTCCGTTGGTGCAGGAGCCGACGAAGACCGTGTCCACGGCGATGTCGCGCAGCGGCGTGCCGGCGGTCAGGCCCATGTACCGGAGCGCGCGCTCGGCGGCCTGCCGCTCGGTCGGGTCGGCGAGGTCGGCCGGGTCGGGCACGGACTCGCCCAGCGGGAGGCCCTGGCCGGGGTTGGTGCCCCAGGTGACGAACGGGGTCAGCTCGGAGGCGTCGATGACGACCTCCTTGTCGAACACGGCGTCGTCGTCGGTGCGCAGGGACTTCCAGTACTCGACGGCCTCGTCCCACGCCTCGCCCTGGGGCGCGTGGGGACGGCCCTTGAGATAGGCGAACGTGGTCTCGTCCGGGGCGATCATCCCGGCGCGGGCGCCCGCCTCGATGGACATGTTGCAGACCGTCATCCGGCCTTCCATCGACAGCTCGCGGATCGCCTGGCCGCGGTACTCGATGATGTGGCCCTGGCCGCCGCCGGTGCCGATGCGGGCGATGATCGCGAGGATCAGGTCCTTGGCGGTGACGCCGGCGGGCAGCGAGCCGTTCACGGTCACGGCCATCATCTTGGGCTTGACCTGCGGCAGCGTCTGCGTGGCGAGGACGTGCTCGACCTCGCTGGTGCCGATCCCGTGGGCCAGCGCGCCGAACGCGCCGTGCGTGGAGGTGTGCGAGTCGCCGCACACGACCGTCATGCCGGGCTGGGTCAGCCCGAGCTGCGGGCCGATGACGTGGACGATGCCCTGCCCGTCGTCGCCCATCGGGTGCAGCCGGATCCCGAACTCGGCGCAGTTCTTGCGCAGCGTCTCCACCTGCGTCCGGGACACCGGGTCGGCGATCGGCGCGAGCAGGTCGGTCGTCGGGACGTTGTGGTCCTCGGTGGCGATCGTCAGGTCCGGGCGGCGGACGGGCCGTCCGGCCATCCGCAGGCCGTCGAACGCCTGCGGGCTGGTGACCTCGTGGACGAGGTGGAGGTCGATGTAGAGCAGATCCGGTTCGCCCTCCGCACGTCGCACGACGTGCGCGTCGTACACCTTCTCGGCCAATGTGCGGCCCATCGCTCCACCTCACCTGTCGTCCTGCCGGCCGCGCCCATGCGCCCGGCGTCGCTGTTCCGCCCCGACTTGCATCTCACATCGCGAGACGGCAATATCAAGACATGGACAACTCTAGCGGAGTCGGCGTTCTCGACAAAGCGGTACTCGTTCTGAACGCCCTGGAAGCCGGGCCGGCCTCCCTCGCCCAGCTCGTCCAGACGACCGGACTGGCCCGGCCGACCGCCCACCGGCTCGCCGTCGCGCTGGAGCACCACCGGCTCGTCCACCGCGACACCCAGGGCCGGTTCATCCTCGGGCCGAGGCTCGCCGAGCTGGCCGTCGCGGCGGGCGAGGACCGGCTGCTCGCGATCGCCCAGCCCGTCCTGGCCCAGCTGCGCGACCTGACGGGCGAGAGCGCCTCGCTGTTCCGCCGCCAGGGCGACGTCCGCGTCTGCGTGGCGGCGGCGGAACGGTCCAGCGGCCTGCGCGACACCATCCCGGTCGGCGCGGCCCTCCCGATGACGGCGGGCTCGGCCGCGCAGATCCTGCTCGCCTGGGAGGAGCCCGACCGCCTGCACCGGGGCCTGCGCGGCGCGAAGTTCGAGGCCACCACGCTCTCCCAGGTCCGCCGCCGGGGCTGGGCGCAGAGCGTCGGGGAACGCGAGCAGGGCGTCGGCTCGGTCTCGGCCCCCATCCGCGGGGCGGGCGGCCGGGTGATCGCCGCCGTCTCGGTCTCCGGCCCCCTGGAGCGCCTGACCCGCACGCCCGGCCGCCTGCACGCCGGTCCCGTCACGGCCGCCGCCGAGAAGATCAGCGACGCGATGCGCCGCACGACGACCTAGCGCCTCCCTCCGACCGACACCCGCCCCCCGGAATCACCCTCCCGGTTCATGAGCCGGAACCCAGCGCCGGGCCTCTCCCCTGAGGCCCGGCGCCCTGCGTCCGGGGCCGGACCCCTCAGGCACCACGACCGCCGGGTGGTCAGGCGCCCACGACGCCGTCGACGCCTTCGCGGAGGAAGTCGGCGTGCCCGTTGTGGCGGGCGTACTCCAGCAGGACGTGGACCATGACCATGCGCAGCGAGACCCGCTCGCCCCAGCGCGGCTGGTGGCCGGTCACGTCCAGCGACGCGGCCCCGCGTTCGATCCGGCGCGAGGTCTCCACCTCGGCCTCCCAGGCGGCGAACGCCTCCGCGCGGGTGGACGCGCTCGCGTCGTAGGCCGCCTGGAAGTCGAAGAGCTCGCCGGACCAGACCATGGGCGCCTCGGCGTCCTCGAAGACCCGGCGGAACCAGGCGCGCTCCACCTCCGCCATGTGCCGGACGAGCGCCAGCAGCGAGAGGGTGGACGGCGGCATCGAGCGCCGCCGGAGTTCCGCGTCGGTGAGCCCCTCGCACTTCATGGCCAGGGTCGCCCGGTGGTAGTCGAGGTAGGCCCGCAGGGTCGCGCGCTCGTCGCCGGTGACCGGCGGAGCGACGCGGTCGTCGCTGCTCATGCTCGACTTCCTCTCGGACGGGCGACGCGGCTCCGAGCCAGGGATGGGACACAGCTCAGAGGCGGAGGTAAAGCGCCACACTCTACGCGTCCCGGGCAGGTCTCGATCATCCACCGGACAGCGTCCGCCCTCGGGCCTCTCTTGGGCTGCGGCAGCCCTCCCCCTGCCCGCGCTTGGCGTGCGGCTTGGCCTCCGTTCGATCCCGCGAGGAGACCCGCCCGGCGATTAGGACTGATTTGTCAGTCTTTGCCGTCCCGGTATGCCGGGACGGCCCGGTCGTTTGTTGGATAGCGCCGGTATTCAACGCCCCTCCTGCTGGATAGTGGCGATATCCAGGCGCGGCGGCGGCAGAGCGGCGGCCCCCGGACCGGCATCGGACGGGCATCAAGGCGAGGGGTGTGGACGGGTGCAGATCTCCGAACTCAGCGACCGCAGCGGGCTGACCGTTCAGACGATCAAGTTCTACATCCGCGAGGGTCTGATGCCGAAGGGCACCTCCACCACGGTCACCCGCGCCGAGTACGACCAGCGGCACCTGGAGCGGCTGCGGCTGATCCGCGCGCTGCGCGAGGTCGGCGACCTGCCGGTGGCGTCGATCAAGAAGATCGTCACCGCCATGGAGGACGAGGCCGTCGGCCTGCACGAGCTGTTCGGCACCACCCAGTACGCGCTCGGCCCGCACATCGTCCCGCCGAACGACCCGCACTGGCGGGCGGCCCGCGAGGACGTGGACATGCTCGTCCGCGAGCTGGGCTGGAACGTCGGCGAGCGCGCGCCCGCCCGCGCGCTGCTCGCCCAGACCTTCGTGGCGCTGCGGCGGCTCGGCTTCCCCGTCACGCTCACCGACCTGCGGCCCTACGTCACCGCCGCGACCTCGGTGGCCGAGCACGAGATCAACCGGGTCGCGCTCGACAACCCGCGCACCCTGACCGTGCACGCGATGCTCGCCTCGACCGTGATCTACGAGCAGGTCCTCACCGCCCTGCACCGGCTCGCGCAGGAGGACGTCTCCGCCCGCCGCTTCACCGCCGGACGGCCCTGACCGCCGAACCTCCCGCCCCCTGAACCCTGCCCACCGAACACCCCGACCGTCGCACGCCCCGGCCCTCGGACGCCCGGCCCACCGCCCTTTCCGGCCGTGCGACCGGCGCCATTGTCACTTTTCCCGTATATCGAGTCGGAATTCTTTGCCCTTCTCCGCGACGTAATATGTGAATATTCCGGATGAAAGAGGCGAAGTGATCGGCCGATGAGCGCCCAGGACACCCCAGACCGTCCCGTCCGCTGGACCGAGCGGCTGCTCGCCGAGGGCAGCGACCCGGACCCGCGGTTCACCCTCGCCAACGAGCGCACCTTCCTCGCCTGGATCCGCACCGCGCTGGCGCTGATCGCGGGCGGCGTCGGGCTCGCGCTCAGCGGCCACCTGCTCAGCACGCCGCTGCGGCAGGGCCTCGCGGCGGCGTTCGCCGCGGTCGGGGCGGTGGTCGCGGCGCTGGCGTTCCGCCGCTGGCTGCGGACCGAGCGCGCGCTGCGCCGGGACGAGACGCTTCCGCCCCTGGTCCTCGCGCCCCTGATGTCCTACGGGCTCGCCGCCGCGGCCGTCGTCGTCCTGGTCGCCCTCCTCGCCACGCGGTGAGCGCGCCCGCCGGTCGCCGCACCCCGCCGGGCACGCGCGCGCCCGAACCGCCCCGCACGCTCTGGGACCCGGGCGCGCAGCCCGAGCGCACGTCCCTGGCCTGGACGCGGACGACCGTGGCGTTCCTGGGCGCGGGCCTGCTGTGCGTCCGGCTCGCGCCGAACGACCTGGGCGCGGCGCTCGCGGCCGTCGCCGTGTCCGGGCTGGCCGCGCTGCACGTCCACCGGACCCGGCGGAAGCGGCGTGGCCGCGGGCACCGCCTCCGCGCGGGACGTCCGGTCGCCGATCCCGCGTCGGTCCTGCTGCTGACCGGCGTGACGGTGCTGCTCGGGATCATGGGGATCGTCTTCGCCCTGCACTGAGCCTTGGATTCCGACCCGTGCCGAGCCATGCGCCTCCCGCATGGCTCCCATGAGTGATCTTCGCTGGTGGTATGGCTCGCCGCTGCCTAGCGTCATGGCCGTGAAGAAGAAGATCGCCTTTCTCGGGCTGGGCCGCATGGGCTCCGCCATGGCCGGACGGCTGCTCGCCGCCGGTCACGACCTGACCGTCTGGAACCGCTCGCCGGAGCGCGCCGCCCCGCTGGCCGGGCGCGGCGCGGTGGCCGCCGCGACGCCCGCCGAGGCCGT
>NZ_QURH01000301.1 GCF_003428695.1 Actinomadura logoneensis | reverse complement strand
GGGCCCGCCGCCGGACGCGTCGGTGGGCCCGGTCCCGGGCTCGGCGTCGGGGTCCGCGCCGGAGGCGGCGGCGTGCCCGGCTCCGGAAGTGGCGTCGGCCACCCACCGGAATGCCGTGGTCACGGCATGGTAGGGTCGGCTGTTGTCACAGCAAGTGATGGCATCGAACGGGACGGGAGGCGACGGTGACCGCATCCGGCACGGTTCTGACCCTGCGAGGCACGCGGCATCACGGCCACGCCGGGCATCGCGCGGAGCATCTGGGCTCCTGAGCCCGTCCCGGAACCGTCCCACCATCACCTCTCCCCGAAAGGGAATGCTGTGCTGTCTCTCGTTCTCCCCAAGGGGTCCCTGGAGAAGGCGACCCTGGAGCTGTTCGACGCCGCCGACCTGACCGTCCGGCGCTCCTCCGACCGCGACTACCGCGCGTCCATCGAGGACCCCCGGATCGACCGGGTGCGGGTGCTGCGCCCGCAGGAGATCCCCACCTACCTGGAGCAGGGGCTCTTCGACCTCGGCATCACCGGCCGCGACTGGATCACCGAGACCGACTCGGACGTGGTCAGCCTCGGCGAGCTGAAGTACTCCAAGGCCACCTCGAACCCGGTCCGCGTGATCATGGCGGTGCCGAACGACGCGCCCTGGCGGTCGGTGTCCGACCTGCCGGAGGGCGTCCGGATCTCCACCGAGTTCCCGGAGATGACCCGCCGGTTCCTCGACCGGCACGGGGTGAAGGCCAAGGTCGTCCCGTCCTACGGCGCGACCGAGGCGAAGGTGCCCGACATCGTGGACGCCATCGTCGACCTCACCGAGACCGGCTCGTCCCTGCGCAAGAACGGCCTGCGCATCCTCGACACCCTGCTGACCAGCTACACCGAGCTGGTCGCGAACCGCGAGGCGTACGAGGACGCCGACAAGCGCGCCGCCATGGAGGACATCGCGCTGCTGCTGCAGGGCGCGATCCGGGCGCGCGGCAACGTGCTGCTCAAGCTGAACGTCGCGCAGGGCGACCTCGCCGGCGTGCTGGACATCATGCCCGCGATGTCGTCGCCGACCGTCACCGCCCTCGCCGGCGGCGAGGCCAGCGCGGTCGAGTCCGTGGTCCCCAAGCGCGGGGTGAACACCCTGATCCCCGCGCTGAAGGCGGCGGGCGCGCACGACATCCTCGAGATCCCGATCAGCAAGATCGTTGACTGAGGTCCCGACGCTGCCGGTGGTGTGGCGCCCCCGCACCACCCGGCTGGTCGCGTACGTGACGGCGGGCGTGAGCGTGCTCGGCATGGTCGTGCTCGCCGTCATCGTCGCGCCCCAGTTCAAGGCGTTCGACCGCACCATGATGGTGCTGTTCGGGCTGCTGATGGCGTGGGTGCTGCACATGCTGGCGCGCTGCCGAGTGACCGCGGACGAGGCGGGGGTGACGGTGGTCAACGCCTTCCGCACCCGCCGCCTCGACTGGGCCGAGATCGTGGACGTGAACATGAGCGTCGGCGAGCCGTGGCCGACGCTCGACCTGGCGGACGGCACGTCCATCGGCGCCATGGGCATCAACGGCGCCGAGAAGCACCTCGCCGCCCGCCAGCTCACCGAGCTGCAGACCCTCGTCCACCTGCGCGGCGAGGCCCGCGAGGGCTAGTCAGTCCTCCTTCCCCAACTGCTGGAGGACGGACGTGATCCACTGCTCCGCCTCGTCCTTGTCGAGATCGACGTCGAGCAGCGGGCTGCCCTCGTCGAAGTAGGCGAGCAGCAGGTGCTCGGTGCCGATGTAGTTGTGCCCGAGCCGCAGCGCCTCCCGGACGCTCCGCTCCAGCACCTTCGCCGCGTCCTGCGCGTAGGGGATGTTCTCCGGGATCTCCGTCTCGGCCCGCGGCGGCAGGGCCCCGACGGCGGCCTCCCGCACGTCCCCGACCGCGACGCCCTGCGCCTCGATCGCCTTCACGGCGAGGCCCTCGGGCTCGGTCAGCAGCCCCAGCACCAGGTGCGCGAGGCGAATCTCGGCGTTCCCGGCCTCCCGCGCCGCCTCCTGCGAGGCGAGCACCGTGTTGACCGCCCGCTTGGTGAACCGGGCGAACGGTCCGGTCGCCTCGACCGTCCCGCCGCCCGGCTTGGGGACGAACCGCTTCTGCGCCGCCTGCTTGGTGACGCCCATGCTACGCCCGATCTCCGTCCAGGACGCGCCGGACCTGCGGGCCTGGTCCACGAAGTGCCCGACCAGGTGGTCGGCCGCCTCGCCGACGCGCTCCGACACCTCGACCGCCTCCGACAGCCGCTCCAGCGGCCCGCCGTCGGGGCTCTGCTCGTTCACGTACTCGATGAGGTCACCGAGCCGCACCGGAAGTTCGCTCATGCGTCAACCATAGGTTGACGCCCTCAGGCCGTCAACCCGAGGTTGACGATTGGAGTGACGGGTGGGCCGCCGGCCGAGGCCCGATCACGTCATCAGCGCGGTCATCACCTCGCGGGGGAGGGCCGGGTTGGCGGCGGCCGCGGTGGCGGTCTCCCGGTCCGCGAGGAGGGCGAGCAGGCGCGGTCGGGGGAGGCGGGGGTCGCTCGCCATGACTCGCCGGACGCCTGGGTCGGGGTCGTGGCTCAGGCGTTCGATCAGGTCGGGCGGGGCATCGGGGTCGTGGGCCGCCAGTGCTCTGGCGCCCGGGTCGTCCGAGGTGGCGAAGCGGCGGAGGTTCTCCCGGGGGAACTCGGGCCGGCTGAGTTCGTCGAAGCGGGAGATGAAGGGGTTCTCGAGCAGGGTCGAGAGAAGCAGGGCCGGGGGCGGGGACGGGTGGTGCTCGGTGAGGAGGAGGCGGACGCTGAAATCGTCGTCCTCGGCGAGCAGATCGACCAGGTCAGGGGGCAGGTAGGGGCTGTAGGCCGCCGCGCGGCGGAGAGCCGGGTGCGCGGACGTGGCGCAGCGGCGCATCGTCTGGAGGTCGTCGAGCCGCTCCCACGCCCAGCCGGGTGGTCGGACGAAGTCCTTCGGGGCGACGTGGTAGTCGATGGCGGCGCGTTGCTCCTCGGTGAGTTCCGGGCGCATCGACACGGCCAGGCGGACCTCGTGCTCGGGATCGCGGGCCAGTTCGGCGACGAGGTCGGCCGGGGTGTGCGGGTTGGCCGCGACGGCCTCCCGGAAATCGGGGTCCTCGTGGCGGGCGAGGCGGAGGGCGGTCTCGCGGTCCAGGCGCGCGGTCTTCGCGACCTTGGTCGCCTTGTCGTAGTCGTCCAGCTCGTCGTCGGCGAGGAGTGCGGGGACCAGTTCGGGACGGCGTGCGACCACCTTGAGCGCTGCGGTGCGGCGGACGGAAGGGACCGGATCGGCGAGGAGGCGGTCGGTGATGTCGTCGGGAGGATCCGGCCAGGCGTGGACGGCGGCGGCGCGGACGCCCGGGTCCTGGTCGGCGCAGAGCGTCCGTCTGGTGGAGGGTGGGATGTCGTGGCGCCCGGCCAGGGCCTCACGGACGCGTCGGTCGGCGTCCTCGGCCAGGACGGCGTAGGCGTGCTCCGGGAGCGGGGGGACGGTCTCGCGGAGCGCGCTCGGGCCCTGGGCCGTGGCGATGCGGACGTCTGCGGCGGGGTCGGTGACCAGGCGGGCCCGCTGCTCGGGTGGCGCGTACCGGTTGTTCGCCACCATGCGCCGGACGTGTTCGTCGGGATGGGTCACGGCCGCGTCCCAGACCTGCGCGGGGACGTGCGGGGTCGAGAGGACGCGGCGTTGGATCTCGTGATCGCCCGTGCCGAGGAGGGCCAGGAGGGTGCTCGTCGGGGCGTTCGGGTTCTGCGCCAGGCCGATGAGCTGTGCCTGGTTGAGCTTGTCCAAATCTCAGTCCTGGTCCGGGGTGGCGAAGCGGAGGCGGAGGGTGGCGGTGTCGAAGGGGTGGTGGCCGAAGGACCAGTCGAGGAGGCGGGCGGCGTCGGTGAAGCGGGCGGCGGACGTCGGTTCCCCCAGGACGACCCCGTACACGGTCCGGTCGCCTCGCCTGGCGGTGAAGAGCAGACAATAGCCTGCGGCGTTGGTGAAGCCGGTCTTGATGCCCCTGGTGCCCTGGTACGTGCCGAGGAGGTGGTTGGTGTTGTGCCAGGTGTACGCGGCGTGGGACCTCGTCCGCGGGAGGGTGTAGGAGCGGGTGGCGACGACGCGGCGGAGGGTCGGGTCGGCGAGGGCGGCGCGAGCCAGCCGGACGAGGTCGTGCGGGGTACTCGAGTCGGCGCGCCCGGACGGCCAGGGGAGGCCGTCGAAGTTGTCGTAGCGGGTGTCGGCCATGCCGAGGCTCCGCGCGGCGGCGTTCATTTTGGCGACGAACTTCGGCCACGTGCCGCCGTAGGACTCGACGAGCGCGAAGGCGGCGTCCGAGCCGGACGGCAGCAGCATCGCGTAGAGGAGCTGGCGCGCGGTGAGGCGGTCGCCGGGGTGGAGTCCGGCCATGCTCGCGTCGTGCCGGGCGCCGTAGGCGCGGTACTTGCGCTTGATGGTGATGGTGCGGTCGAGGTCGCCGGCGCGGACGACCAGGAACGCGGTCATCAGTTTGGTGATGCTGGCGATCGGGCGGCGCGCCTCGGCGCCGCGTCCCCACGTCGTCCCGCCGGCGGACAGGTAGGCGGCCTTCGCCCGGATGCCGGACGGCGCGGACCCGCTCAGGGCGGGGGCCTGCGCGGACGTGTCCGGGGCGGGGGCCGGCGCGGCGGCGGCGGGTGGGGGAGCCAGGAGAGGGAGCGTGAGGAGCGTCCCGGCGAGTAGTCGAGTGCGTCGCATCAGCGGTCCCCGTTCTCGATCGTCCGACCAGGTGCGAGCAGCCTCGCGGCTGGCCCGGGAGGCCGCAACCGGTTCGACGCAAACATGGGGAACCCCCTGTGCCGCGCGGCACAGGGGGCGGGAAGGGCGGGCGTCAGTCGACGTTCGCGCCGGCCGGGACCGGCGGGACGACCCAGACGTCGGCGGTGCGGACGCCGAAGCCCCAGTTGAGCATCTTGGCGGCGTCGGTGAAGCGCGCGGCCTCGACCGTCTTGGAGCTGTCCAGGACGACGCCGATCAGCGTCTTCTTGCCCCGGACGGCCTCGAACATCAGCGAGTAGCCGGCCGCGTTGGTGTGGCCGGTCTTGATGCCGACCGCGCCGCGGTAGGCGTTCTTGCCGGAGCCGAGCAGCCGGTTGGTGTTCCAGTGGCTGTAGGCGTGGTGCCCGCTGGTCGCGCCGAGGACGTAGCGCGGCTGCTTCACGATCGAGCGGAACGTGGAGTTCTTCATCGTGGCGTAGCCGAGCCGGGTCAGGTCCCAGGCGGTCGAGTACGTCGACTTCTCCGAGGGCCAGTTGAGGCCGTCGAAGTTGGCGTAGTGCGTGTTCTTCATGCCGAGCTTGCGGGCGTTGGCGTTCATCTTGGCGACGAACGGCTGCCAGCCCGGTCCGACGGTGTCGGCGAGCACGTACGCGGCGTCGCAGCCGGACGGCACCATCATCAGGTTCAGCAGCTGCCGGACGGTCAGCTTGTCGCCCGCGACGAGGCCGGCGCGGCTGGCGTCCCTGTACTTCTTGGTGACGTACTCGACGTGCTTGCGCTGGACGGTGATGACCTTGTCCAGGCTGACCTTGCTGTTCAGCACGGTGTAGGCGGTCATGACCTTGGTCATGGACCCGATCGGGCGCCGGGTCTTGTCCGCGCGGGCCCAGCGGGCCTTCTTGGCGGTCACGTCGTAGAGGTAGGCGGACTTGGCGCCCACCCCGGCCGGGCCCGCGGCGGGCGGCCCAGAGGTCCCGGTCCGCGGCGGGAGCGGCGGCCGGGGCGGCGTGCGCGGCGGTCCCGGCGACCGTGAGCAGCGGCGCGGCGGTGAGGGCCGCGACCGCGCAGCGCACGGTGAGTCGTGCAGAAACCTTCATGGCATCCCCGTTCGACAGATACGCCCCATGGGTGACTGATGTCCCACAGGTCCGTTAGGAGAGTGCCAGGACGGGCGGGCCGCCGCAATTGATCTTGAAACTCCGTGATCCGGGGACCGGGTTTCGGTCGGACCGCCACGTCTTTTTCGTCCCGAGTGACAAAAGGGGCTCATCACGGTGTGACAAACCCTGCTCGCACCCGGGCAACACGGCGGCTGCTCAAACGGTGACAACAGCCCTCGCTCGCAGGCTGACAAAGACGCGCGCCGGAACCCTCGGATCAGGCCGTGACCAGGGCGAACGCGCCCGCGCCGACCAGTGCGACGGCCCAGACCCGGTCCAGGTTCAGCCACGCGGCCCGCAGGACCCTCAGCCCGAGGACGTCGTAGACCAGCAGCGCGACGATCCCGGCGGTGGCGAACATGGCGAGCGTGTGCACGCCGGTCACGAACACCGCCGCCGAGACGGCGCTGCCCGCCGCGTGCCCGAGCCCGTGCGCGTGCGCGCCACCGGTCCCGGCGCCCCGTCCGGACGCGGTGATGAGCGGCAGCAGCATGAGCCCCGCGCCGTGCGCCGACGACATCAGGAACGACCAGCCCGCGAGCTGCGGCAGCGACAGCCGCATCCCGACCCAGCGGAAGTGCCGCGACGACAGCAGCCGCCACAGCCCGAAGCCGACCAGGACGACGCCCCCGGCGACCGCGACCACCCGCGCGGCGACGACCGACCGGGTGAGCGCGACCAGCAGCGCGACCGCGCCGACCGACGCCGCGTGCCCGGCGGCGATGGCGGGCAGCGCCTGCACGACGCGCGTCCGGCTGCGCTCCTGGAGGCCGCGCGCCACCGCGAACAGCCAGCCCATTGCCGGGTTCAGGCCGTGGAACGCCCCGAGGACGACCAGCGCCGCCAGCGACCCGTCCGTCACCGGGTCACGGGTAGCAGTAGGAGTCGGACGAGGCGTCGCCGCCCTGCAGCCGCGTCTGGTGGACGCGCAGCCCGCCGAAGTCGTCCCCGTGCGGGAAGAAGCGCCGGTCGAACCCGAACCCGTCGTCGGACGAGTCGAGCCGGGCCATCCACGCGCCGACGCCGTCCGGGTAGAACTGGTCGTCCCAGGCCCGGTACAGCGAGTTGGTCACGTAGACGCGGCGGCCGTCGCGGCTGACCTCGACCATCTGCGGGCCGCCGGAGAGCGGGACGTCCGGCGCGGCCGGGTGCGGCGTCCGGTTCACGATGCCGCCGATCCGCACCGAGCCGTCCTCGACCGGGTGGAACGGGTCGGTCACGTCGTACCGCTTCAGCACGCCGGTGCCCCAGCACGACACGTACAGCCGCCGGTCGTCCACCGACAGGTCGATGTCGGTGACCAGCGGCGGGACGGCCCCGAACGGCCGGATCACCGGCGGCAGCGCGTCGGCGGGCGCGGGCTCGGCCGGGATGGTGACGACCTTGGTGGCCGTCCACGGACCGTCCTTGCCGCCGCCCTCGCGGTGCCACAGCCAGATCGAGGACGACAGGTCCTCGACGTCGACCACGACGTTCACGAAGCCGTACTGGCGCGTGGGGTCGTGCGCGGGACGCAGCTCCAGCGCCATCTGGTGCCGGTCGCCGAGATCGACCCGCTGCACGTGGCGGCGTTTGCGCATGTCCCAGAAGTGCAGCGCGTGGCCGTACTTGCGCCCGAGCAGCAACTCGCCGACGACCCCGTCCTCGATCATGGACGGGGTGCCCCACTCGGACGTCACGAGCACGTCGTGCGCGATGTGCCACCAGGCGTCGTAGGCCAGGTGCTGCGGCCCGCGGTCGACCTCCCACCGTCCGAGGACCTCGAACGAGTCGTGGTCGAGCAGCGCGATCCCGCCCGGGCCGTCGTCACCGCCCGCGCCGCCCGGCCAGCCGTCGGCCCCGCCGAGGGACGCGACGTAGAGGCCCTCGGGGCCGCAGTGGACGGTGTGGGGCCGCGAGTACCCGGCGCGCTTGGCCAGCTCCTCCGGCTCCAGGACCTTCGCGACCGTGGGCGACCTCGGGTCGTCCTTGACGTCCAGGAAGTAGATCCGGGACGAGCGGAGGCCCGGCGCGACCAGGTAGCGGCGCTCGACGTGCGGGTGCGGCGCGTACGGGCACAGGGCGCTGCTGCACGCGTTCCAGCCCATGTGGTGCAGCTCGTCCCCGGTGTGGGGCAGGTCGGTGCGGCCGACGACCGTGCCGTAGGACGCGGAGTCCGGGTCGGTGTCGAGGACCAGGAGCGCGTCCGGCCGCTCGGCGGCGGGGTCGAAGGCCGCCACGTAGGCGAGCCTCTCGGGAGGAGCGGAGACGGCGTCGCGCGGGGAGGCGTAGAAGGTCGGATCGGGCTTCCACAGCGGCATGGGCACTCCTCAGCGGGGTCACCCGATCCTCACCCGCCGCGCGCCGTCCGCCAAGGGCCGGTTCAGGTCACTGTCACCGGATGGCGCACCACGGCACCGAAGAGGTAACCGTTGCCGTTGTGCGGCTCGACGTCCGGCTGGGTGCGGCCGGTGTCGTCGGTGGCGCGGGCGAGCAGCGCGTACCCGCCGGGCGCGGGCGGACGCCACGGGAACGACCAGAGCACCCACGCGTCGGTCCGCTCGTCCAGCCGGGCGGGCGCCCAGTGCGCGCCGCCGTCGGTGCTGACCTCGACGTGCTCGACGCGTCCGGTGCCGGACCAGGACCGTCCGGTGAGCGTGACCTCGCGTCCGGCCGCCGCGTCCAGCGTCGCGGGGAACGGCAGCTCGAACGCGCTCTTGACGTTCATCGTGGTCAGGACCTCGCCCTCGGCGGGCAGGTCCGGCCGGAACATCCGGTAGTAGCGGGTGTTCCACGGCGAGGTCAGCTCGTGGTCGGCGACCTCGATGTCGCCGAGCCACTTGATGGACGCGATGCCGACCCAGCGCGGCACGACCAGCCGGGCCGGGAACCCGTGGTCGGGCGGCAGCGGCTCGCCGTTCATCTCGTAGGCGACCAGGACGTCGTCCAGGGCCTTCGCCACCGGCAGCGGACGCCGGACGCGGCCCATGTTCTCGCCCTCGTCGACGAACTCCGGGTCCAGGCCGCGCGGCATCAGGTCCACCGCGGCGGGGGAGAGGCCGGCGCGGTGCAGCAGGTCGGCGAGCGGGACGCCGCGCCAGGTCGCGACGCCGATGCCGCCGAGCGTCCACGGCGTCCCGCGCACCCGCTCGTTCTGCTGCGTCTCGAAGAACGAGCGGCCGGTGCCGGTGCACTCGATCGCCGTCGTGACCGTCCGGGCGGGCAGGGCCAGCAGCTCGTCGTAGGTGAACTCGACCGGCCGGTCCTCGGTGGGGGAGCCGTCGAGGCCCGAGCCCCAGAGCCTGAGCCGCCACGTCCGCGCGTCGATCCGCGGCGTGGACACGTGGTTGCGGACGAAGAACCGGTCGGTCGGCGTGACCGTTCCCTGCCCGGCCATCGCCTCCCAGCGGGTCTCGGCGTTGGTGTCCCGCGCGATGAACAGCTCGGGCGGCAGGGGCTTCACGATGGAGCGGGCGGCGATGTTCGCGTCGTTGCGCACCGGATCATTCAACCGGCAGAGCGGAGCGGGGGCCAACATCGCGTCCGCCGATCCGGTCACCCGGACGGCGGATAGGGTGTGTGGCGTGGCGCACAGCACACCGCCCCCGCCGCGTCCGGCGAGCGACCCCCTGGAGCCGCCCGGCGCGCCGCCGCGGGCGTCCACGGCACGACCGCAGGCGCCGCGGGTGCTGCCGGAGTCGCCGGGGGCGCTGGCGGAACTGCTCGGCGAGCACGCGTACCTGTGCGACGACGGCCTCGCCACGGCGTGCTTCCTCGCGCTGCGGATGGGCCGTCCGCTGTTCCTGGAGGGCGAGGCCGGGGTCGGCAAGACCGAGCTGGCCAAGACGCTCGCCCGGGTGCTGGACGCGCCGCTGGTCCGGCTCCAGTGCCACGAGGGCCTGGACGCCTCGCAGGCCCTCTACGACTGGGACTTTCCGCGCCAGATCCTGCACCTGCGCGCCGCCGAGGCGGCCGGGGTCGCCGGGGCCGCCGACGCGGCGCGGCTGGAGGGCGAGCTGTACGACCGGCGGTTCCTGCTGGCCCGGCCGCTGCTGCGCGCCCTGGAGACCAGCCCGTCGGTGCTGCTGGTGGACGAGGTGGACCGCGCCGACGACGAGTTCGAGGCGTTCCTGCTGGAGGTGCTGAGCGACTTCGCCATCACGGTGCCCGAGCTCGGCACGATCCGCGCCGCGTCCCCGCCGGTCGTGGTCGTGACGTCCAACCGCACGCGCGAGGTGCACGACGCGCTGAAGCGCCGCTGCCTCTACCACTGGCTGGAGCACCCGTCCTTCGACCGCGAGGTCGCCATCATCCGCCGCCGCCTGCCGGCCGCCGCGGACCGCCTCGCCGCGCAGGTCGCCCGGGCCGCCGCCGCGCTGCGCGCC
>NZ_QURH01000300.1 GCF_003428695.1 Actinomadura logoneensis | reverse complement strand
GCGGACGCCCCGGCCGCGGAGGGCGGCTCCGGGCGGGGCCGCTCGGCGGGCCTGTCGGTCGGCCGCGCGGCGGCGCTCTCGGCGGCCCTCGTGTGCGCCGGGACGGCGATGGGGTTCGTCCGGGACCTGCTGCTCGCCGACCGCTTCGGGGCGGGGCCGGACACGGACGCGTTCCTGGTGTCCTGGACGGTCCCGGAGACCGTGTCGCCGCTGCTCATCGAGGACGCGATGGCGCTGGTCATGGTGCCGGTCGTGACGCGCGCGATGCTCCGGCCGCAGGGCGTGCCGAGGCTGGTCGGCCGTGTCGCGCCGCCGCTGGTGTCGGCGCTGTCGGCGCTGTCGGCCGCCGTGGCGCTCCTGGCTCCCTGGATCGTCCGGATCGCCGCTCCCGGTGTCGCCGACCGAGCCGAGGCGGTGACCTGCCTGCGGCTCACGGCCGTGACCGTCCTGACGTTCGGCGTCGCGGGGTTCCTCAGCGCGGTGCTGCGTCCGCACCACCGGTTCGGGCCGCCCGCCGCGATCTACCTCGCCTACAACGCGGGCATCCTCGCGATGCTGGTCACCCTGGCGGACGCGTGGGGGATCACCAGCGCGGCCCTCGGGGTGGCCTGCGGCAGTGTGCTCATGGTCCTCGTCCAGCTTCCCGCGTTCGTGGCGGTGCTGCGGCGCGGGCGTGCGACGGACGTCCCCGACGCGCCGCCCACTGCTGCGCCGGGTGACGGTCCCGCCGGGCGGGACGGGACGTCCTCGCGGCTCTCGTCCTGGCAGGTGCAGCTCGCGGCGGTGGCCCCGGTGGTGGTGTTCACGGTCGCGCGGCAGGCGCAGGTGCTGGTCGAGCGCTTCTTCGGGTCGAGCCTCCCGGACGGGACGATCTCGCAGCTCAACTACGCGCAGAAGGTCGCGCAGGTGCCGATGGTGCTCGCCCTCCTCGTCGCGACCGTCACCTTCCCCCGGCTCGTCCGCGCCCAGCTGGACGACGACGCGGGACGGCTGCGCCGCCGGATTGAGGGCGACCTGACGGCGGTGGGGCTGCTGATCACCGTCGCGATCGCCTACCTGTGGACGTTCGCGCCGCTGATCACGCGGGTGATGTTCCAGCACGGCGCGTTCACCCGCGCCGACTCCCTGGGCACGGCGGCGATCCTGCGGGTCTACTCGCTCGGGCTGCTCGCCCAGTGCGTGCTGGGAGTGAGCGTCCGGGCCCTGTCCGCCGGACGCCGCGCCGGGTGGCGGACGCCGCTGGCGATGCTGGCCGGACTGGCGGTGACGTTCGCCGTCGCCGCCGCGTTCAGCGCGGACCACGGGGCGGGGGCGCTCGCGGCGGGCAACGCGGTCGGGATCAGCGTCGCCGCCGTCCTGCAACTGGTGACGGTGCGGCGCAGGATCGCGCCGATCCGGTTCGGGCTGCTGGGACGGCGTCTCGCGCTCGGCGCGGGATGCGCGCTGGTCGCGGGGGCGAGCGCCGGGCGGGTGAGCGGGGCGCTGGCCGGGCAGGCACCGCCGATCGTGCGGCTCGCGGTCGGGGGCGCGGTGCTGCCGCTGGTCATGGCGGCGGCGCTGGTGCTGGCGGCGGGGACGGCGGGGGTCCTGCGCACCGGACGGCCAGGACTCGGCCGGCTCGGGCAGCGCGCGGAGCAGAGCGGGACGGAGGGAGTCGGCGAGGCCGGTCCGGCTCCGTCCGCCGAACCGGTGCCGGCCGCGCGGAGGGTGAACGGCTGATGGGCATCGAGTGGACGACCGGTTCCCGGCGGCGCGGCACGCCCGCCCCCGACACGCACGGAGAGCCGGTACCCGACGCGGGCGGTGGGCCCGGACGGCTGCCGCCGGTGCTGATGTACCACTCCGTGGACCACTGCCTGGAGGATCCGCACCTCGTCACGGTCACGCCCGGACGGTTCGAGCGGCAGATGCGCGGACTGGAGGCCGCCGGGCTGCGCGGCGTCGGCGTCGCGGAGCTGCTGGCGGCGAAGGCCGCGGGACGGCACCGGCGGCTGGTCGGCCTCACCTTCGACGACGGCTACGCCGACTTCGTGCGGCACGCCGTCCCGGTGCTGGCCCGGCGGGGGTTCACCGCGACGGTGTTCGTCGTGACCGGCGAGATCGGCGGCCGGAACGCCTGGGACACCGGACCGCGCAAGCCGCTCATGGACGCCGGGCAGCTGCGCGCGGCGGCCGAGGCGGGCATGGAGGTCGCGTCCCACGGCGTCCGGCACGTCTCGCTCCCGGAGGCGGGCGACGACGAGCTCGCCGCCGAGCTGCGCGACAGCCGCGCGCACCTCGAGGACCTGCTCCAGCGGCCGGTTCCGGGGTTCGCCTATCCGTACGGGAACATCAGCCCGCGCGTGGTGCGGGCCGTCCGGGACGCCGGGTACGACTACGGCTGCGCGATCTGGACCTCGGGCGCCGACCGGCACGCGCTCGCCCGCACCTACATCGGCGAGCGCGACGGCGCGCTGCGGATGCGGCTGAAGTTCGCCCGCCACCGGTTCCGGCAGCGGAGGCTGCGGTGACGCGCGTCCTGCACCTCATCACCGGGCTGGGTCTCGGCGGAGCCGAACACCAGTTGGTGCTGCTCGCGCGGCACCTTCCGGTGCGGTGCGAGGTGGCGACGCTCACCGGCCCGGCGACGCTGGCCGGTGAGCTGCGCGAGCTCGGCGTTCCGGTGCACGACCTGGGGATGGCGCACAACCGCGATCTGAAGGTGCTGCCGCGCCTGGTGTCGCTGATGCGCCGGGGCCGATACGACGCCATCCACACGCACCTTTACCGGGCGTGCCTGTACGGGAGGGTCGCGGCGCGGGCCGCCGGGGTGCGGCGCATCATCGCGACCGAGCACTCTCTGGGGGACGGGCACCTCGAAGGGCGCAGCATCACGTGGCCGGTCCGGGCGATGTACCGCGCGAGCGAGCGGCTCGGCTCGGCAACGGTCGCGGTGTCGCCGACGGTCGAGCGGCGGCTGCGCGACTGGGGGATCCCGGCGCGGCGGCTCGTCACCATCCCCAACGGGCTCGATCCGGCGGCGTTCGCCTTCGACCCGGTCGCGCGCGGACGCGTCCGGGAGGCGCTGGGCATCGGCCCGGCGGACTTCGTCGTCGGGACGGTCGGACGGCTCGTCCGCACCAAGCGGGTGGACGTGCTGATCGAGGCCGTGGAGCGGGTCCCCGGCGCCCGGCTGCTGATCGTCGGCGACGGCCCGGACGCGCCGCGCCTCCACGGCCTGGCGTCCGCCTCGGGTGATCGGGTCGTCTTCGCGGGCGCGCGGCAGGACGTCGCCGCCCACCTGTCCGCCATGGACGCCTTCGCCTCGCCCTCCGCGCAGGAGACGTTCGGGCTCAGCGTCCTTGAGGCCCTGGCGAACGGCCTCCCCACGCTCTACACGACCTGTCCGGCCGTCGAAGACCTGGCCGGACGGCCCGGGGGCGGGCCCGGCGAACCACCCGTCCGGCGGCTGCCCGGCACCGCCGAGGCGTACGCGGCGGCGCTCCGCGAACTCGCGGAGCGGTCCGCCACGGCGCCGTCCACCATGGCGCCGTCCACCACGGCGCCGTCCACCATGGCGCCGTCCACCACGGCGCCGTCCACCATGGCGCCGTCCACCACGGCGCCGTCCGCCATGGCGCCGTCCACCATGGAGCGGCCCGTCCCGGCACGGCCCTGCGCCGCCGCCGCGCGGGCCTACGCGATCGACGAGCTGGTCGCCCGGCTGGTGGCGCTCTACCAGGCCGACCATCCGGGTCCCATGACGACTTCCGAGGAGGCACACCCATGACCACGTCCCACACCCGGACCGCGGAGGACGGCCAGGACCCCGGCCCGGACGACAGTACGGACACCGGACCCATGCCGGTCACCGCCGAACCCCCGCGCGGACCAGCGGGCCTGGCCCGGGGCCTCGCGCTCCCGGCGGCCATGATCGCCATCGGCGCGGCGGCCGGAGCGGGCTACGGGCTGCTCATGCCGCCCTCCTACGAGGCGTCCGCGAACGTGCTGGTCGCGTCGGACAAGAGCGGCAGCGCCACCGACGCGGTGAACTACGCGCAGGCGTACGGCCGGCTCGCCGTCCTGCCCGAGACGCTCACCTGGGCTCCCGCTCCGCCGTGGGGGTCGTCGGCCGAGTCGGCCGCCCGCCGCCTGCGCGTGTCCACCTCGCCGGACGCGCCGCTCATCCGGATCACCGCGTCCGCGCCGAGGCCGGGACGCGCCGCAGCCCTGGCCAACGCCGCCGCCGCCGCGCTCGTCCGGTACGGGACCGGCCACCGGGCGGACACCGGCGTCCGGGTCGTCCTGATGAGCAACGCCCTCGTCCCGGCCACCGCCGGCTCGCCCGAACCCGTCCTGGACACCGCCGTCGGCGCGGCGTCCGGTGGGCTCCTGGCGGCGCTGGCCATGCTCGCCGGACTGCGCCGGCCGCAGCGGACGGGCCGCCCGTCCCGCCGGACGCGGGCCGGCCGGACCGGCACAGAGGCCGCGAAGTGAGCGAGAAGTGACCCTCCGCCCGCCGCCCTACCAGCCGCCTCACCCGCCGCCCTGCCGGCTGGACGCCGCGCACTGGCGTACCGAGGTCCACCGCGACGAGGCCGCGTGGGACGCGCTGCGCGAGGACTGGGACGACCTGTACCGCCGCGCCCGTGCCACGCCGTTCCAGACCTGGGCCTGGAACGCCGCCTGGTGGCGGCACTACGGCCGGCGCGGACGGCTCCGCCTGGTCACGGTGCGGCGGGACGGCGGGCTGGTCGCGCTCGCGCCGCTGATGATGCGGTGGCGGCACGGGCACCGCGTCCTGACACCGCCGGCCGCGGGGCAGAGCGACCACACCGACGTGCTCCTCGACGCCGGGCACGCGGAGGCGGCGGCCGGCCACCTGGCCGGGGCGCTGCTGGCCGAGCCGGGATGGGACGTCCTGGACTTCCCCGAGGTGATGCCGAACGGGGCGGTGTCGCGGCTGGCCGACCGCTGGCCGCGTCCCGGGACGCGCGCGCCGTCCTCGGTGTGCCTGCGGCTTCCGGCGTGCGAGCCGGGGGAGTTCCCGGCACGGTTCCCGCGCCGGACGGCGGGCAAGGTCCGCGCGCGGCTGCGGAAGATCGAGGCGCGCGGCCTGGACGTCCGCGAGGCCGCCGCCGCCGAGGCGCAGCGCGCGGTCGGCGACATGCTGCGGCTGCACGCGCGGCAGTGGCAGGGCCGGGGGATCAACCCGGAGCACGCGCGGCCGCGGTTCGCCGCGATGCTCGGCGAGGCGGCGACGGAGATGATCGCGTCCGGGCAGGCGGCGCTCACCGAGTACCGGCAGGACGGGCGCCTGGTCGCGAGCGACCTCGCCGTGATCGGCCCGGACTGGGTCGGCGCGTACCTGTACGGCGCCGAGCCCGGGCTGCGTGACGGCATGGACGTGGCGTTGATGCTGCTCGGCAACGACCTGCGGCTGGCGTGCCGGAGCGGCGTGCCGTTCCTCAGCCTGCTGCGCGGCGAGGAGGGGTACAAGCTCAAGTGGCGGCCGGACCTGGTGCGGAACGAGCGGATCGTCCTGTGCCGTTCCGTCCGGTCCGCCGGCTACCTGGGCGTGGTGGCCGGACGGAGCCGCCTGACGCGATGGCGGCGGGCCGCGCGGACGGTGCGAGGCGCATGACCGACGAGAACACCATCGCGGACCTCCCCGAGGACGCGTCCACGGACGGGACCGAGGCTCAGGGCCGTCCGCTGCGGGTGCTGCACGTCTCGCAGCCCACGACGGGCGGCGTCGCCCGCTGCGTCGTGCAGGCCGTCGCGGCCCAGCGCCGACGCGGCTGGGAGGTCTCCGTGGCCTGCCCGCCGGACGGCCGCCTTCCGGAGGAACTGGAGGCCGACGACGTCCCGCAGGTCCCGTGGCGCGCCGAGCGGGCACCGGGGGCGAGCACTTTGGACGAGGTCCGCGCCCTGCGCCGGATCATCGCGTCCCTGCGGCCGGACGTCGTCCATCTGCACTCGTCGAAGGCGGGACTGGCGGGACGGCTCCCGGGCGTCGCCGCCGGACGTCCCGTTATCTTCCAGCCGCACGGATGGTCGTGGCTCACCTGCGACGGCGCCCTCGCCCGTGTGAGCGCGGCGTGGGAGCGGTGGGCGGCGCGGAGCGCCGACGCGATCGTCTGCGTCGGCGAGGGCGAACGCGCCCAGGCGGCGGCCAAGGGCATCCGGGACCGGGTGTGGACGATCCGGAACGGAGTCGATCTCTGCGCCTTCCAGCCCGCCGACCAGCGCGAACGCGAACTGGCGCGGGAACGGCTGGGGCTCGCCCCGGACGCGCCGCTCGTCGTGTGCCTCGGCCGCGTCACCCGCCAGAAGGGCCAGGACGTCCTCCTGGACGCCTGGGACCGGCTGGCCGCGCACTGCCCGGACGCCGAACTCGCGATCGTCGGAACGGGTGATGCCCTGGACGGGCTGCGGCGGCGGGGCGGCGGGCGGGTGCGGTTCGTCCAGGACGCCACCGACCCCCGCGACTGGTACGCCGCCGCGACCGTGGTCACCCTGCCGTCCCGCTGGGAAGGGCTGCCGCTCGTCGCGCTGGAGGCGATGGCGGTCGGCCGCAGCGTGGTCGCGAGCCGCATCCCCGGCCTGGCCGAGGTCGTGCCGCCCGAGGTCGGCGCGTTGGTGGCCTGCGGAGACGCGGACGCGCTCGCCGAGGCCCTGGCCGTCCGCCTGCGCGATCCGGCGTGCGCGGAGGCCGAAGGGGAGGCGGCGGCCGTCCACGCCCGCGGGTTCGACGTGGCCGAGACCCAGCGGCGGCTCTGCGCGCTCACCCTGGCCGTGGCGATGGGCACCGCCGACGCCCCCGCCCTCGGCAGCGCCGTCCCGGTGGGTTAGGGCGCGCCTCGGCCGCCGAACAGCCTGCGGTACTCCGCCGAGGAGCGCGGGTTCTGCGCGCAGCCCCAGACGCCGTGCGGGCAGTAGTCGGTGATCGACTGGTAGGCCACCGAATGGGTGGTCATCCAGTGGTGCATCTCCGAGACGAAGGTGGGGTTGTCGGAATTGCGGAACATTCCCCATTCCGGGAAGGACAGCGGTTTCTTGTGCTTCTTCGCGAACTCCGCCTGGTAGTCCAATCCGTAGGGCTCGCTGATGAACTGCCCGAAGTCGGCGCCCTCCGGCTGGTCGTAATTGTCCGAGCCGATGATGTCGACGACGTCGTCACCGGGATAGCAGTCGGGCCAGGGAATGGTGTCGCGGCCCCGGTTGGCGGTGAAGTCGAAGCGGAAGCGGGCGCCCGGCGCCGAGCGCATCGCCGCGACGACGCGTCGCCAGTAGGCGCGCCAGGCGGTCGGGTCGGGCGCGCAGCGGCTCGTGTAGGTTCCGCCGTTCATCTCCCAACCCGGGATGATGACCGCGTCGTTCGCCCCGCCGCGGGTGAGCCGCCCGGCCAGCTCGCGGAAGTGCCGGTCGTAGGCGCCGCCCGCCCCCTCCGCGAGCATCGCGGCCACGGTGCCGTCGGCCGCGCCGTCCTCGTTGCCCGGCAGCATCGGGACGTTGATGACCAGGAGCTTCTCGGGGTGGGCGCGCTTCCAGGCCGTCCAGGGGTCGAGGATGCCGGGCGGGCCCTCGATGCCCTCCCAGCCGTCGCCCGGAAGGTAGGTGCGGCCGACGTCCACCGGGGAGCCGAGCCACCGCTCGAACGCCTCCATGCGCTCGACGCCCTCCGCCCCCGACCCCAGGAACGCCCCGAGCGGGGTGGCGTGCGCGGGCGGCCCGGCCCCCCGCCGATCCGCGCCCGGCTGATCGGCGCCAGGTTGATCGGCGCCAGGTTGATCGGCGCCGGCCCGCTGGGCGGACGTCCGGAAGGGCGCGCCGGCGCCGAGGACCAGGAGGGCCGCGACCGTCGTCAGCGAGACGGCGCCGAGAATTGCGGGGAGCCTCGGCCGTGATGGCGCGAAACGCCGCGCGTCCGCGCGCGCGGAACCGTTCCTCATGCCTAGAATATGCCCGACGATTTTTATCGAAGAACCGCGGGCCCGTCCTGTATGGGGAAGTGTTTACCCGCTTCGGATCGGGGTGAATGGTGGCGGAAGCGGCAGACCGCAGCGCGCTTCTCGACGTGCCGTCGGCGCCCGAATTCGACGCCGAGCTCCCGGTGCTCCTCTTTCGCACCAACCATTACCCGCTGCACCACGGGACCCTCGCCGCGGTCCGGTCGCTCGGACGCGCCGGTATCGACGTCCACGCGCTGCTGGAGGGCCGGGCCAGCCCCGCGAGCCGGTCCCGGTACCTGCGGTCGGCCCACGCCCTCGGCCCGTCGCCCGCCGACGCCCCCGCCCTCCTGGCCCACCTCGCCCGCGTCGCCGAGCACATCGGGCGTCCCCGCCCACCTCGCCCGCGTCGCCGAGCACATCGGGCGTCCCCCGCTGCTGATCCCGATGGACGACGCCGCCGCGTTGTTCTCGGCCGAGCAGCACGCGGCGCTGGAGGGCGCCTTCCGGCTTCCGGGCATGAGCCACGCGCCCGCCGACGTCGCGGACAAGTCCGCGCTGCTGGAGTGCTGCCGCCGCGAGGGCATCCCCGTCCCGGCCAGCCACGTGCCGTCCGGGCCCGACCTGGCCGAGGCGGACCTCGCCGCGCTGGGCTTCCCGCTGATCGCCAAGTGGGCCCGGCCGTGGGCGCTGCCGCCCGGCGAGCGCGGCACCACCCTGGTGCACGACCTCCGCGAGGCCCGCGCCCGGCTCGCCCTCGCCCGGTCGGCCGGCCACCGCGCGGCGGGCCCGGTCGTCTTCCAGCGGATCGTCGGCGACACCCGGCACGACTGGTTCTTCCAGGGCTACTTCGACGACGAGTCGAATCTCGTCTTCGGCGGCACGGGCAAGAAGCGGCTGGCCTACCCGCGGCGCACCGGCGCGACCGTCGTGGGGGAGTGGCTGCCCAACCCGCCGCTGGAGACGCACGTCCGCACGATCGCCAAGCGCCTGGGCTACACCGGGCCCGCCGACCTCGACTTCCGCTACGACCAGCGGGACGGCACCTACAGCCTGCTCGACTACAACCCGCGGCTCGGGGCCCAGTTCCGGCTGTTCACCGACCGGCGGGGAGTCGACCTCGTGCGGGTCATGCACCTGGTGGGGTCCGGACGTCCCGTCCCGCCGCCGCTTCCCGCGTTCGGGCGCAGGATCCTCGTCGAGAACCACTACCTGCCGCTGATGGCCGCGACCCCGCGGCACGCGCTCGCGGCCCTCCGGCACGGCGAGCTGGCCTGGCTCGCCGCGGACGACCTCGCCCCGATGGCGACGCTCGTCCGGCAGAGCGCGATGGTCGCGGCGCGCAGGATCGTCGGGGGCACCGCACGGACGACCTCGCGGGCCGGCAGGTGGGCCGTCACGCGGACGAGCGCCCGACGAGGGGCGACCGTGCCCGGCGACGACCCCCGCCACCACTGAACGGAGATCCGGAAGTGCCCACCTCCAGCACGGGGACCGTCGTCGTCGGCGCCGGTCCCTACGGCCTCTCCGTGGCGGCCCACCTCCGGGACGCGGGAGCGGACTGCCGCATCATCGGCACGCCCATGGACTTCTGGCACAACCACATGCCCGCGGGCATGTTCCTGAAGTCCGAGCCGTTCGCGTCCAGCCTCAGCGCGCCCACCGCCGGGACGGCCTTCACCGACTACCGGCCGGGCTGGCGCACCGGACGGCCGATCCCGCTCGACACCTTCACCGCCTACGGCGAGTGGTTCGCCCGCGAGGTCGGCCTGCCGACCGAACCGACGCTGGTCACCCGCGTCACCCGCTCGGACGACCGAGCGGGCGGCCCGGCCGGCGGGCGGTTCGAGGTCGCCCTGGCGACGGGCGAGGTGGTCTCCGCCGCGAACGTCGTCCTGGCCGTCGGTGTCGGGCCGTTCGCCGACATGCCACCCGAGCTGCGGCATCTGCCGGACGGGGTGTGCGGCCACAGCAGCGAGTACCGGGACCTGTCGGCCTTCAAGGGGCGGCGGGTCGCCGTGGTCGGCGCGGGCCAGTCGGCGTTGGAGACCGCCGTCCTGCTCGCCGAGCAGGGCGCGGAGCCGCACCTGGTCACCCGCACCGCGAGGCTGCGGTGGAACGCGGTTCCGGACGACGGCGGCGCGTCACCCCTGGTCAGGCTGCTGCGCGGACCGCGGTCCGGCCTGGGACGCGGCTGGCGCACCTGGGTGTGGTCCGAGCGCCCGCAGTACACCCGGCTGCTGTCGGACGCCGCCCGCGCCCGGCTCGTCCGGACCACGCTCGGTCCGGCGGGCGCCTGGTGGCTGCGCGACCGGTTCGGGGACGGTATCGAGGTCACGCCGGTCCGGCGGATCACCGGGGCCGGACTCGCGGGCGGCCGGGTGACCCTCGCCGCGGTCGACCGGTCCGGGGCCCCGTGGTCCGTCACCGTCGACCACGTCCTGGCCGCCACCGGGTTCAGCGCGGACGTCGAGCGGGTCGGCGTCCTCTCGCCCGACCTGCGCCGCGACGTCGTCCGCACCGGCCGCGCGCCCAGGCTCGACGCGGGGTTCGAGAGCAGCGTCCCCGGCCTCTTCTTCACCGGCCTCGCCGCCGCCGCGAGCTTCGGACCCGTCATGCGGTTCGTCCACGGCGCCGACTTCTGCGCCCGCCGGATCGCGCGCCGGGTGCGTCCGCCCCACCGCTGACGGGAGGCGGCGGGGCGACGGGGCGGCGGGGCGAGCGCGGCCGGACGGCAGACCCCGGCGCCGTGACCTCCGAACCGCCTGGTCAGCGGGCGGTCTTTCAGGGGCGACCGGTCGGTGCGTCAGCGGTTGACGCGGCGGACCCAGCGCAGGGCGTGGCGGTCCCACTGGGCGTCGGTGCTGAGGCGGTCGAGGTCGGGGACGGCTCCCGGGGTCCCCTCGGGCACCTGGACCCACCCCTGGCCCTGGTAGTCCCAGCCCTGCTCGGGGCCGGGGCCGTCCCAGCAGGTCCACCAGCCGAACTCCGCGGCCTCGGCCTCGCCGGGCCACCGCCCCGTCCACTCGTCCCCGCCGCAGGCGTGGTCCAGTTCGAGGTCGGCACGGTGCCGGGACCCGCAGGAGAGGCGCCGCCCGCCGGTGAACAGGCAGCGGGCGACGCCGCAGCCCTCCGCGTGCGGATGGGCGACGGCGGCCCCGCAGTCCGGGCAGTAGGGGTTCAGCGTGCTCACTTGTCCTCCTCGAGCGGGAGCAACGGCGGGCGCTGCGCGCGTGCGGGCGCCGACCCTCCGGCGGGCCGCACACGTCGTTCCCCCGCATAGTGGCCTGCGGTGCGGGCGACACTCCCGAACGCCGCCGACGCGCGAGGGGGACGCCAGTGATTTGTATCCGCGCTGGTAGGTGCACCTCTCCCCGCCGTACACCCCCGGTGCGCGGCGCCCGTCAGCTCCCCGGAAGAAGCGGCAGGTCGGCGTGGGTGACGGTGAATCCGCCCCTGGTCACGGGGGCGAACGGGGCGGGCGCCATGGCCGTCCCGACCGGTGTCTCGTCGGTCCAGTTTCCGTCGTCGGCCCTGCTCAGGTTGGCGAACTCCCAGGAGTAGCCGAGCCGGTCGCGGGAGCGGCCCGGCGCGTCCTTCCCGGCGTCGTACACGCTGAGGCCGAGCCGCCGCCCGACCCACGGCGGGCCGCCGGGGCTCGTCCAGGTGACGACCGCCGTCACCGACGCGTACCCCGGAGCGGTGATCAGGGAGTCCACGGTGGCGCGCGCCGTGAAGGTGACCCTCCGGCCCTTGTCGACGGTGGAGTGGGAGACCGTGACGGTGCCGGTCGCGTCGTTCGGCGCGCCGGGCAGGTCCCGGCCTCCGTCCGCGCCGGGCAGCGGCCGGGTGTACGGCGCGGCGTGCGCGTCGATCGTGAAGGCGCGCACGTCGTCGTCGCGCTGGTAGGTGCGGCGGACCTCCGCCTTGCCGACGACCCGCGCGGCCCCGGCCCGGTAAGGCGCGGACGGCCCCTGCGGTGCGGACCCGTGCGAGCCGGGACCGTGCGATGCGAGCGCGTCGGCCTTGGGGACGGCGGCCCTCGGCGCGGCCGACGCGGTGGTGGCCGACACGGTGGTGGCGGACGCGGTGGTGGCGGACGCGGTGGTGGCGACGGCTGCGGTGCCGACCGCGGCGGCGGCGAGCGCGAGTACGGCGATCTTCGTGGTGTTCATGGGTGGTCCGTTCTGTGCGCACCGGTTCGGTGATCGTGAACGGGCACCACCCTGCCGACCCGCGCCCGGGCGGCGACTCCCCCCGCGGAGGGGATCAGCGCGGCGCGGGTCCCCCGGAGGGGTGAACCGCCGTCATGGTGTTGATGATGACGACCGCGGCCTCGAAGACCTCGTGCGCGGGCGCGATGGGACCGAGCTCCCAGACGAAACCGCACGAGGCGTCGGTGGACGAGGGGGAGCAGCAGCCCTCCGCGCGGTCGCCGAGGAGCTCGGACGCGAGGTCGCGCGGCGCGACCGTCCGCTCGCACCACACGGTCTGCCGCATCCGGACGGCCTCGGGGCGGCAGATGCTGAGGTAGGGCCGTCCGTCGTCCGGCACCTGGAGGCTGCATCGAAGCCCGGACAGCTTGAGCACGACGACCTGGAGCTCCTCCAGGTGGCGGGTGTCGGGCGCGCCCCACGGCGTCGCGTCGTCGTCCAGGTTCAGGCCGGGGAAGTCCGGTGCGGCGGTCCGCGTCCCGCCGGTCCAGCCCGACGCCCACGACGGGGCGGACGCCCGTGTGGCGGCGCGTCCGGCGGCCCGGGTGGAGGACCGCGTGGCAGCCCGTGCGGTGGCCCGGGTGGTGGCCGGAGCCGCGGTGCGGGCCGGCTGCGGGGCGGACGCCGGACGGTGGAACCAGTCGGAAATCCAGGACATGGAACGAATCCCCCTGTCGTACTCGTCGGCTCGTCCGGCCGGTGCCCCCGGCCTCCGCCGCCGGGCGCGCCCGCCGGCCGTGGGACGGCGGGGACGCTCCGGG
>NZ_QURH01000305.1 GCF_003428695.1 Actinomadura logoneensis | reverse complement strand
CCTGCGCGGCGCCCGGGCAGCGCACCACCCGGACCCGGACGGCCGGCTGGGCGCGGGCGAAGCGGGGGATCAGCCGCCCGGTCAGCTCGGGCTCCAGGGACAGCGTGGTCGCGATCCGCAGGTCCGCGCCGCGCCCGCCGGCGCCCGCCGCCGACATGCCCTCGATGGCCTCCACGGCCGACAGCGCGACCCGCGCGTGCCGGACCACCTGCTCGCCCTCGGGGGTCAGCACGACCCCGCGGCCGGACCGGGCGAACAGCTCCACGCCGAGCTCGCGCTCCAGCTCCCGGACGGCCCGCGACAGCGCGGGCTGGGCGACGTAGAGCGCCTGGGCCGCCGACGTCATCGTGCCGTGGTCGGCGGTCGCCACGACATAGCGCAGCTGCCGCAGATTCATGCCCTGACCGTATGACAATGAAATGATCCGGTCCTGGACATAGCCGGAATCGGCCCGAGATTCGCGCCAGCGCCACCGAGGGTGACGACAAGCTCGGGCGAATCGGTCAGCCGGGCACGCTGGGTCCCGTCCGTCCCCGCGCGGAAACAGCGCCAGACCCCGGGAGACCGCCCCGGAAGCCACGGGGTGAGGTCAGCCGGGCCCCGGTCCGGCCGGGCCTCCGCCGCCCGTGTCGGCTCCCGCGCCGGCTCCGGCGATGGCCGGCGTCGGGGACGGCTTGGGCTCCAGCGGCGGCGCGCCGACGGCGCAGTGCGTCCGGCACTCCGGCTCCTGGGCGGCGGGTGCGGCGCGCAGCGCGTCGTCCCGGACGGTGAGCAGCGTCAGCAGCGCCCCGGCCAGCAGCATCCCCGCGCAGACGAGCATCGCCTGCCGGAACCCGCTGGAGAACGTCGCCGGGTTGCGGTACGCCTCGCCGGTCAGCCCGGCGAGCGGCGGGATCGCCGCGACGGCCAGCAGGCCCGCCGCGCGTGCCACGGCGTTGTTCACCCCGCTCGCGATCCCCGCGTGCCGGACGTCCGCGCTCGCCAGCACCGTCGCGGTCAGCGGCGCGACCATGGCGGACAGCCCGAGGCCGAACACCAGCACGCCGGGCAGCACGTCCCGCCAGTAGGAAGCGTGCGGCCCCACGCGCGACACCAGCGCCATCCCGGCCGCCGCGAGCACCAGCCCCGCCGTCATCGGCCACCGGGGGCCGATCCGCTGCGCGAGCGCGCCCGCCCGCGCCGACAGCAGCAGCATCAGCACCGTCACCGGCAGCAGGGCCGTGCCCGCCTCGATGGGCGTGAACCCGGACACGACCTGCAGGTTCAGCACGAACAGGAAGAACATCACGCCCATCCCGCCGTACACCACGAACGTGACGGCGTTGACCGCGGAGAACTCCCGGTTGGCGAACATCGTCAGCGGCAGCATCGGCTGCGGGCGGTTCCTCCTCCCGCGGCTCCGGCCCAGCCACCGCTCCACCAGGACGAAGCCGACCGCGGAGGCGACGCCGACCACCGCCGCGACCATGACCGTCCCGCCCGCGCCGTTCGGCGCCTCGGTGAGCGCGTAGGTGGTCCCGGCCAGCGTCAGTGCCGCCAGGGCCGCGCCCGCCAGGTCGAACCGCCCGGTCGCCTCCGGGTCGCGGGTCTCCGGGACGTGCCGCAGCGCCACCAGCACCACGACCACCGACAGCGGGGCGTTCAGCAGGAACACCCAGCGCCACCCGGCCGCCTCCACCAGCCAGCCGCCCGCGAAGGGGCCGACCGCGCCCGCCACCCCCGAGAGTCCGGACCACGCCCCGACCGCCCGCGGCCGGTCGTCCTCGTCGAACGACGCCTGGATGATCGCCAGCGAGCCGGGGGTCAGCAGCGCCCCGCCGACGCCCTGCAGCGCCCGCGCGGCGATCAGCGTCCCGACGTCCGGCGCCGCCCCGCACAGCACCGAGGCCGTCGCGAACCAGACCACGCCGATCACGAACACCCGGCGGCGGCCGAACCGGTCGCCGAGCGACCCGCCGAGCAGGATCAGCCCGGCGAGGGTGAGGGTGTAGGCGTTGACCGTCCACTGGAGTCCGGCCATCGAGGCGGACAGGTCGGTCGCCAGCCTCGGCAGCGCCACGTTGACGACCGTGGCGTCCAGCGACGCCACGCCCGACCCGAGCACCGTCGCGAGCAGGATCCAGCGCCCCCGCGCCTGCGACAGCCGGACGTCCGCCATCAGACGATCTGCTCGTCCACGTAGCACCACCGCCAGTCCTCGCCCGGCTCGAAGGACCGGATCACGGGGTGCTCGTCGCCGGCGGCGTGCGCGGACGCGTGCCGCCGCGGGGACGAGTCGCAGCAGCCCACGTGCCCGCAGTCCAGGCAGAGCCGCAGGTGCACCCAGCGGGTGCCGTCGCGCAGGCACTCCTCGCAGCCCTCGGGAGTGCGGGCGGCGGGTTCGGGTGACGGCAGGCGCGCCGCGTGTTCGCAAGTGCTCATGCACTGATCGTCGCATGCCGCCCGATCCGGGGGCACGCCGGAGGCGACCCGTCGCGTCCCCGGACGGCGTGTCCCCGGCCGGCGCCCGCGGATCAGTCCGCGGCGCGTCCCGCCGGCGGGCGCCTCACCAGTGGTCGGGGCTGAACGGCTCGTCCTCGGGCCGCGCCGACCGCGACAGCAGCCGCAGGTCCGACTCGACCATCATGGTGACCAGCTCCTCGAAGGTCACCTCCGGCTCCCAGCCGAGCTGCGCGCGGGCCTTCTTCGGGTCGGCGCACAGCAGGTCCACCTCGGCCGGACGGGTGTACCGGTCGTCCAGGACCACGTGGTCCTGCCAGTCCAGCCCGGCGGTGCGGAACGCGAACTCGACCAGGTCGCGCACCGACTGGGTCTTGCCGGTGCCGATCACGTAGTCCTCGGGCGCCGCCTGCGCGAGCATCAGCCGCATCGCGCGCGCGTAGTCGCCCGCGAAGCCCCAGTCGCGGCGCGCCTCCAGGTTGCCCAGCCGCAGCTCCGAGGCCAGGCCGAGCTTGATCCGGGCCGCGCCCAGCGTCACCTTGCGGGTGACGAACTCCGCGCCGCGGCGCGGCGACTCGTGGTTGAACAGGATGCCGCTGACGGCGAACATCCCGTACGACTCGCGGTAGTTCTGGGTGATGTAGTGCCCGTAGGTCTTGGCGACGCCGTAGGGGCTGCGCGGGTGGAACGGGGTCCGCTCGTTCTGCGGGGTCTCCCGGACCATGCCGAACATCTCCGACGAGGACGCCTGGTAGAACCGGATCTGCTCGTCCCGGGACGGCGTGCGCGAGCCGCCGATCCCGGACACGACCCGGATCGCCTCCAGCATCCGCAGCACGCCCATGCCGGTGACCTCGGCGGTCAGCTCGGCCTGCTGCCACGACATCGGGACGTAGGAGATCGCGCCGAGGTTGTACACCTCGTCGGGCTGCACCCGCTCCACCGCGGAGATGAGGCTGCCCTGGTCGAGCAGGTCGCCGGTGGTGATCCGGACGTCCCCGACGTGCTTGCGCAGCCGGGACACGTGCGGGTTGGCCTGCCCGCGCACCAGCCCCCAGACCTCGTAGCCCTCGGCGAGCAGGTGCTCGGCGAGGTACGAGCCGTCCTGACCGGTGATGCCGGTGATCAGTGCGCGCCTGGACAGGGGTTCCTCCAAGGCTTCCTAGTCGTTCGCGGGGCCCATCTGTGCGGCCTGGGCCGGAGATGAACGAGATTCTGGTTCCACGAGGTTAGCGACCTCGCGGGGTGTTCGCCTAGGCGGGGGCCTGGGCGTCCCGCCGCCGGGCACGGTAGGCGGCGACGTGCATCCGGTTGCCGCAGGTGCGGCTGTCGCAGTAGCGGCGGCAGCGGTTGCGGGACAGGTCCACCAGCACCCGCCCGCAGTCCGGCGCCTCGCAGGTGCGCAGCCGGTCGAGCTCCCCGGCGGCGACCACGAACGCCAGGGCCATCCCGCAGTCGGCCGCCAGGTGCTCGCCGAGCGGCGCGCCGGGCGCGAAGAAGTGCACGTGCCACTGGTAGCCGTCGTGGTCGGTCAGGTGCGGGGTGGTGCGCACGCCGCCGACGACCTCGTTCACCAGCGCGACGGCGGCGGGCGGGTCCCCCGCGGCGAGGAACACCGCGTGGAAGCGGTCCCGCAGGCCCCGCACGACCGCCAGGTCGTCCTCGGTCAGGCCGGGGACGTCGCTGGTGCGGTGCCGGTCCAGCAGCGCGCGCAGCGCGGCGAGGTCGGGCAGGCCCTCCTCGCCGGCCGCCGCGGGCGCGGTGTTGACCAGGTCGACGACGGTCGCCAGGGCGTTCTCGGTGTCATGGGTGAAGATCACGGTCACTCCAGTCTCGGAGACCGAGGGGCGGTCGGTCGCAGCCACGGCGGGGACGGACCGGGCCGTGGGGGAGAGCGGCGGGCTCTCACCCTAGTCCGCCCGGCCCGCGATCCGTCCCATCCCGGACATCCCGCCGTTCCCGCCTGTCCTTTTCCAGGTCATCGGACCTGTCCGCATTTCGCGCATACTCCGGTGGACGGGCGGGAAACGATCACTCGTGGGGGAGGACCGCCTGTTCATCGTGCTGCTGGTCGTGGCGATCGTGGTGCTGCTCGCCCGCGCCCTCGCCCACCGGCTCGGCGTCCCGGACGCGATCCTGCTGGTGGTCCTCGGGATCGGCGCCGGGTTCATGCCCGGCCTGCCGTCGGTGTCGGTCTCGCCGCACCTGGTGCTGCTGGGCTTCCTGCCGCCGCTGGTGTACCACGCGGCGTTCTTCTCCGCGCCCCGCGAGACCCGCGCCAACGCCTTCCCGATCTTCACGCTCGCCTTCGGGCTGACCCTGGTCACCACCGTCGCCGTCGCCGGGACCGTGTACTGGCTGCTGCCCGGCACCGGCTGGGCCGCCGCGATCGCGCTCGGCGCGGCCGTCGCGCCCACCGACGCGGTCGCCGCCACCTCGGTGATGCAGCGGGTCGGCGCGCCACCGCGGCTGACCACGATCCTGGAGGGCGAGAGCCTGATCAACGACGGCGTCGCGCTGACCGTCTTCGGGCTGGCGGTGGAGGCGGTCAGCACGCCGTTCACGGTCGGGCACGGCCTGGTCCGGCTCGGCCAGGTCGTGGTCGGCGGCGTCGCCTACGGCCTGGCCGTCGGGCTGGTGGTCCGCCGGGTGCGGCGCTGGATCTCCGACCCGAGCAGCCAGATCATCGTGTCGCTCGGCACCCCCTACATCGCCTACATCCCGGCGGAGACGTTCGGCGCGTCCGGGGTGCTGGCCGCGGTCGTCGCCGGGTTCTACCTCGGCACCCGGGGCGAGGGCCTGCTGCAGCCCGCGTCCAGGATGCTGGGCACCATGTTCTGGCGGATCATCACGTTCCTGCTGGAGTCGACGCTGTTCGTGCTGCTCGGCCTGGAGATCCGCGAGCTGCTGCACGAGCCCGGCGGACGGTCCTGGGGGGACGTGGCGTGGATCGCGCTGCTCGTGTCGGCGGTCGTCATCGGCGTCCGGCTCGTGTGGGAGCTCGGCAACGGGCCGCTCGCCGACCTGCTGCCGGGCGGGCGGGTCAGCCAGCAGGGGCTGGGCTGGCGGGAGCGGACGGTCATCGGGTTCTCCGGGATGCGCGGCGCGATCTCCCTCGCCATCGCGCTGTCCCTGCCCGCCGCCGTCGGCCCCGACCGGGAGCTGCACGTCCTGCTGACCGCGCTGGTGGTGCTGGTCACCCTCGTCGGGCAGGCCCCGCTGCTGCCGCTGCTGCTGCGCCGGTTCGGGCTGGTCGAGACCGACCGGCGGCGCCGCGAGGCGATGGTCGCCCGGCACGCCGCCGCCAACGCCGCGCTCGCCCGGCTGGACGAGATGGCCTCCGCCGAGGAGGTGGACGAGAAGACCGCCGACGCGTTCCGCCAGATGCTCGAACTGCGGCTGGAGCGCGTCGAGTACTTCCTGGAGGAACTGGAGGAGGAGGGCGGTGAAGGCGGCGAGGGCCGTGAGGACCGGGGGGAGCCGCCCGGCAGCGCCCGCGTCCGGCACGAGCTGGTCCGCGCGCAGCGCGCCAAGCTCAACGTGCTGTACCGCAAGGGGAAGATCGGCGCCGGGACGCTGCGCCAGATCGGCAGCGAGCTCGACTTCGCCGAGCCGATCTCCCTGCGCCGTCCCAACTCCTAGGTGGGCCGGAGGTCCAGGGGGGGCTGGAGCGCCGCCGCTCGCGGCCAGGGGCCGCCGACGCGGGAGGGGCGCGGCTCGGGGACGACCGGGGAGGTCAGCGCGCGTAGCTGGGGTCGGCGATGACCGGGTAGGTCGCGCCCTCGTGCTGCACCCGCATGACGATGGCCGGGCCGTCCAGGACGTAGTCGGACTTGATCTGGCGGAACATCGAGTCGCCCGCCCACGGGTTGTAGAAGCGGCCCACCGTCGCGCCGTAGCGCAGGTGCACCACGTCGTACCCGCCCGACGGCATCGCCTCCAGGGCCAGGCCGTCGCCGAGCGAGATCGGGAACCGGAACTCCATCGGGGCGTTCGGCCCGTGGACGACCGTCAGCAGCCGCACGCCGTGCGCGGTGGTCTGCGCGACCAGGTCGGTGTCGACGTCCACGCCGACGAACACGCGCAGGGTCGGGCGCAGCACCTGCGGGACGGTCTCGGCCGCCGTCAGGTCGACGCCGATGTGGATGCGCTGGCCGTCCTTGGTGGGGACCCACACACCGTCGCGGGCGCGGTGCCCCCAGGCGACGTCGGGGTTCTCCACCTCCTGGGGCTCGCTCTTGCCCCGGGCCACGAGCACCCGGGACGCGGCGCTCATCGCGGCCGCCGCGCCGTCCCGTGCATGCCTCATGGGGTGCCCCCTCGCCTCCATCGATCACATCCGTGACATCGCAGTGTTTCCGGCTTTTCCTGGGCAATCGCGGCACGACCCTGCTTGGAACCGCACTTGGTGCTTATCGGCGATTGCCCCACGCGACGTCGCAGATTACACCACCGGAAACCGGCCCATCCCGTGATGGCGGCGGGATGGGCCGGTGGTCCCCGGCGGTGGACGGGCCGGTTCCGGTCAGCGATCGGTCAGGGACCGGTCAGCACACTTCGGGGAGCGGTTCGAGGGCGTCGCGGGTCAGGTCGGCGAGCACCTCCGACAGCCGGTCCAGGGCTCCGGCGATCCACGGCAGCGCCACCGGGTCGGACGCCTCCAGCGCGGCGAGCCGGTGCTCGTCGTCGGCGCCGTAGAGCAGGCTCGGCGCGACCCGCATCCGCAGCGCGCCGGGGTCGTCGCCGAACGCCGAGCCGGGCAGGACGCCGACGCCGTAGCGCTCCAGCAGCAGGCCGGTCAGCCCGGCCCCCGTGGTCACCCCGTGTTCCCCGTCCAGCCGGTCGCGGAGGGGCTCCAGGTCCGGGTAGAGGTAGAAGCCGCCCTGCGGCCGCGGCACCCGCGCCCCGGCGGCGGTGAAGCGGCCGGCGACCGCGCGCACCACCGCGGAGTGCAGCCGGCGGCTGGCGTCGATCCGCTCGACCAGCTCGGCGGGCTCGCCGAAGGCGTAGGCGGCGGCGTGCTGGACCGGCGCGGGGGCGCTGGACCAGATCTCGCTGGCGATCCCGGTGAGCGAGTCGCGCAGCCGCGCGCCGAACGGCCCGTCCGGGACCCGGACGACGCCGACCCGCCATCCACCCGCGGCGAGGTTCTTGCTCAGCGCCGTGGAGAGGACCGTCCGCTCGGGCGCCCACCGGGAAGGGCTCGGCACCGACTCCTCCGGGTCGTGCACCAGGTCGCGGTAGATCTCGTCCGAGATGATCACCAGGTCGTGGTCGCGGGCCACCTCGCACAGCCGCTGGATCGTTCCAGCGGAGGCGAGCGTGCCCGTCGGGTTGTCCGGGAGCGTCACCACCACCGCGCGCAGCGGACGGCCCGCCGCCCGGGCCCGCACGCAGGCGTCGGCGAGCAGCGCCGGGCTCGGCACCCCGCCCTCGCCGGGCGGCGTGGCGAGCATCACCGCGTCGTCGTCCAGCAGCGCGGCCTGCGCCGCGTAGGACACCCAGCTGGGCGCGGGCACGGCCACCGCGCCGCCCAGCGCCAGCAGCAGCGCGAACAGCAGCGGCTTGCTGCCGGGACCGGCGACGATCCGGTCGGCGTCGGTCGGCAGGCCCCGACGGGTCCAGTACCCGGCGACCGCCTCGCGCAGCTCATCGGATCCGGCGACCGGGCCGTACCCGCCGCGGTCGGCGCCCGCGGACAGGGCCTCGGTCAGGGCGGGGTGGATCGGGATCCCGGCCTCGCCGAAGCCCATCGGCAGGACGGGCAGGCCCGCGCGTGAGCGGCGGGCCAGGGCCTCGTTGACGGCGAGCGTGGCGGACAGGGCTACGGGACGCGGCGAGACCGAGACCGGCCGAAGTGCGGACGGGCTGAGCGCAGGCATCAGGACTCCTGGACGGAGAGAGGTGTTTCGGAGTGACGGAGAACGGGGTCGCGCGGTGTGAGCGCGTGACCTCTGCGTGTGACCCGGCCGGGACAGTTCCCATGGTGGTCGGCCTGGAGCATCATGACAAGCTCCTCTCAACGATGCTCACCATAAGATGTCCTTATGCTCGAAGTGCGCCGGCTGAAACTGCTCGCCGAATTCGCCCGCCGCGGCAGCATCGCCGCGACCGCGGAGGCCCTCGGCTACACGGCCTCCGCGGTCTCCCAGCAGCTCGCGGCGCTGGAGCGGGAGGCGGGCGTGCCGCTGCTCGACCGCACCGCGCGCAGCGCCGAACTGACGGACGCGGGCCGCCGCCTCGCCGCCCGCGCGGAGGAGATCCTCGGGCTGGTCGAGGTCGCCGAGGCGGAGCTGTCGGCGCAGGCCGAGGCGCCGATGGGCCGTATCGCGGTCACCGCGTTCCCCACCGCCGCCGTGGCGTTCGCGCCGGCCCTCGCGCACGGCCTCGCCGACTACCCGGGGCTGACCTTCGTCCTGCGCCAGACCCGTCTCGGTGACGGTCTGAGCCAGGTGCGCGGCGGCGAGGTGGACATCGCGCTGGTGGACGACTGGACCGGCTCGCTGTCCCAGCAGGTGCCCGCGTCCCTGGAGGTGTTCCGGCTGCGCCGCGACCCGCTGGTCCTGGTCGTCCCGGCCGACCACCCGCTCTCGGACCCGGAACGCCCGGTGGACCTGCGCGCCCTGCGCGACGAGCCCTGGATGGCCGCCCCGCCCGGCGAGCCGTCCCGGCAGGCCGTGGACCGCCTGCTGGACGAGGTCGGCGGCACCGGACCCGTCCCGTGGGAGTTCGAGGGCCTGCACACCATCCTCAGCCTGGTGGCGCGCGGGCTCGGGATCACCGCCGTCCCCGCGCTCGCCCTGGCCGCCGCGGACCGGGACGTCGCCGTCCGCCGCATCCCCGGCTGCACCCTGGCCCGCGAGGTCTACGCGGTCACCCGCGCCGCGAGCGTCCGCCGCCCCGCCGTCGCCGTGACCCTGCGGACCCTGTACGCCGCCGCCCGCCAGACCGGCCCGATCCTCCCCGCCACCTGACCCGGCCCCGCCGGACGGCGGCACCGGCCGCGCCACGGGAGCCGACTGGGCCGCGGGAGCCGACTGGGCGCGTCATGCCGCCGGTGGGCTGAGCGCGTCATGCCGCCGGTGGGCCCGGTCCCGCCGGGCGCCGGTGGGGCCGTCCGCAGTGCGGATCCTCACGTACCGTGAAGCGGGTCCCGGACGCCGCCGGGACCGTCGTCGCAAGGCGCGGGAGCGTGATGCTCGATGCACCAGAACGTGGCAGGAGGGGACGCCGCCCCTGACGCGGCCGACCCCCGGCCCGCGACGGCCGCGGCCGTGCGGCGGGGCCGGGAGCGGGGCACGCGAGGCTCCGCAGAGCACGGCTTCGAACTGCCCGGACTGCCGGCTCTGCTGCGGCACGCCGCGCCTCGGTTCGTCGAGGGCGTGATCGCGCCCGTGGTGGTGTTCTACGCCGCGTTCGCGCTGTGGGGCCTGAACGGCGGGCTCGTCGCGGCGGTCGCCTGGGTGTACGGCGGGCTCGTCTGGCGGTACGCGCGCGGCCACCGGATCTCGGCGATGCTGGTGCTGGCCGCGCTCGGCGTCACCGCCCGGGCCGGGCTGGCGGCGATGACGCACAGCGCGGTCGTCTACTTCCTGCAGCCGACGCTCGGAACGCTGCTGGTCGGCCTCTCGTTCCTCGCCTCGGTGCCGCTGCGCCGCCCGCTGGCGCAGAGGCTCGCCACCGACATGGTGCCGATGCCCGAGGGGTTCCTGCGGCACGTGCTGGTCCGGCGGTTCTTCTCCCGGGTCTCGCTGCTGTGGTCGTCGGTGTTCCTGGCGAACGCGGCGATCAGCCTGTGGACGCTGTTCCACCAGTCGCTCGCGGTGTTCCTGTGGGTGCGCACGTCGCTGGTCGCGGCCATCGGAGCGGTCGCCGTCGCCCTCTCGGTCTGGGGGTTCCGGCGCTGCGCCGGACGCGTCGCCGCCGAGCCCGTCGCCGCCTCTCGGTCTGGGGGTTCCGGCGCTGCGCCGGACGCGTCGCCGCCGAGCCCGTCGCCGCCTGACCGCGCGATCTCCGCGCTCGCCCGCTCGTGCCCCGCCCGGAGGCGTGCCCGGACGATGCGCCGGTCTCCGGGGGACCGGGCCCCACCCTGTTCGGTGTACACCCCGATCTCCGATAAATTTTCCCTTTGTACGCCATCTGGGGGATCTGGGGGGATTTGCATGGCGAAGGGGCGTCTTGGCATTGCCGTCGCGGGGACGGGGGCGGTGCTGGTGCTGGCGTCGGCATGCGGCGGCAGCGGCGGCGGGAAGTCGTCGCAGGGGGAGCTGGCCGCCGAGGCGTCCACCCCGATCGCCGTCACCCCCGGGGACGGCGCGACGGCCGTGAAGCCGGACGGCCCGGTCGAGGTCAGGGCCACCTCCGGGACGCTGGAGAGCGTCACCCTGCAGGGCGGCGGCGGAGCGGTCGCCGGTGAGCTGTCGGCCGACCGCAAGAGCTGGCGGGCGTCCCGGACGCTGCGGCCCGGCACCGCCTACACCGTGACCGCGCAGGGGCGGCGGAACGGCAAGCCGGTCAGCCTGACCAGCAGGTTCACCACCCTGAAGCCGAGCAAGACGCTGCGTGTGGTCGACATCACGCCCAACCGCACGGGAGAGAAGGTCGGCGTCGGCATGCCGGTCTTCGTCCGCTTCAACCGCGCCGTCGCCGACCGGTCGGCCAAGGCCGCCGTCGAACGCGCGCTGACCGTCACCCCGGAGAAGCCCGTCGAGGGCGCCTGGCGCTGGATCGGGGACGACCAGGTCGTCTACCGCACCAAGACCTACTGGGCCCCGTACCAGAAGGTCCGGATCGACGCCCGGATCGCCGGGCTGGGCGTCGGCGGCGGCGTCTACGGGGCCGAGGACGCGACGGCCACGATGCGGATCGGCGCGAAGCGGATCACCAAGGGGAACATCGCCTCCCACCACATGACCGTCTACCAGGACGGGAAGAAGCTCCGGACCATCCCGTTCAGCGCGGGCAACGGATCGACCCGCGAGTACACCACCACCAGCGGCGTCCACCTCCTCATGGGGAGCGAGGGCCACGTGACCATGGTGTCCCCGGGCCGCAAGCCCGGCGACCCCGGCTACTACAAGACCGAGGTCGACTGGGCCGTCCGGTTCTCCAACAGCGGCGAGTACACCCACTCCGCGCCGTGGAACGTCGGCATCCAGGGCTCGGCCAACACCAGCCACGGCTGCCTGAACCTCAGCCCCGCGAACGCGCGCTGGTACCACGAGACCGCGCAGCGCGGCGACGTGCTCGACCTGACCGGCAGCAGCCGCCAGGTCGAGTGGGACAACGGCTGGAGCTTCTGGCAGCTGTCCTTCGCCAAGTGGAAGGCCGGCAGCGCGCTCTCCTGACCGCGCCCCGGGCCGTCCGCGGGTCCTTGGCTCGCCGCTGACCTAGGCGGATATCGGCTGCCCGTCGGCTTCCTTGCCCGCCTCTGTTCCCGCCTCGCCGCCCGTCTCCGGCCGTCCGTGCCGGAGGCGGGCGGTTTCGTGTACCCCTGGGGTGTTTCGCAACAAGTTGATCTCGGCGCAGGTGAAACCTGCGGGCGACCGCCAAAACAGTGACAATTGTCGCTAATGTCTCCGCCATACGGCGGGGTCTCGGGAGGTTGACGTGGGGCGGACGCTCACCGCGGGGGTGCGGACGGGCGCGGGGCTCACCGCGATGGCGCTGGCGCTGACGGCGTGCGGCGGCGGGGAGAAGCACGACGGTACGAACGTGGACGGCAAGGCCGAGGCCGGGTCGCCGCAGCTGACGATCACACCGGGGAACGGCGAGGGCCGCGCGGCCCCGGACGCCGGCGTCACCGTCAAGGTCGTCGGCGGGACGCTGGACCAGGTCGTCGTCACCCGCAAGGGAAAGCCCGTCGAGGGCGAGATGTCGGCCGACAAGACCACCTGGCGGTCGCGCACCCTGCGGCCCGGGTCGCAGTACCAGGTGCAGGCGTCCGCGCGCAGCCCGAAGGGCAAGACCGCGACCGCCACCAGCGCGTTCGGCACCGTCAAGGCGGGCAACGAGCTGAAGATCACCAGCGTCACGCCGAGCGCGGGCCAGAAGGTCGGCATCGGCATGCCGATCATGGTGACCTTCAACCGCGACGTCGGCGACCGCAAGGCCGTCGAGAAGGCGCTCCAGGTGCGCTCGGAGAAGCCCGGCGTCGGGGCCTGGCGCTGGATCGACGACCGGAACGTCATCTTCCGCACCAAGAACAACCAGTACTGGCAGCCGAACCAGAAGATCACCTTCACCGCGAAGCTGGCCGGGGTGAAGTCCGACAAGCGGACCTACGGCACGGCCGACCTGAGCCGCTCGTTCAAGATCGGTGACGCGCACATGGTCACCGTGAACGTCAAGACGCACCGGCTCGTGGTGAAGAAGAACGGCGTCAAGGTCAACGGCTGGGGCATCTCCGCCGGCCGCGGCGGGCGGATCCGCAACGGGGTGGACATCTACGAGACCACCAGCGGCGTCCACCTGACCATGGGCAAGGAGAACCCGGCGATCATGACGTCCGAGTGGATGGGCGTCAAACCCGAGGACAAGGCGAACGGCGGCTACAAGGAGGTCATTCCGTTCGCGGTCCGGATCTCCAACAGCGGCGAGTACATCCACTCCATGGCGGCCACCACGTGGGCGCAGGGACGGGAGAACGTCAGCCACGGCTGCGTGAACTCCCCGCCCAGCAAGGCCGAGTGGTACTACAGCTTCTCCTACCTCGGAGACCCGGTGGTCATCACGGGCACCGACCGTGACCTGCCCTGGGACAACGGCTGGAGTTTCTACCAGATGTCCTGGACCAAGTGGGTGCGCGGCAGCGCGCTCGGCCAGGAAGTGAACACCGCCGGCTGACACTCGTCGGCCGGCAGGGACCGGCGTCCGGTGGCGCCGTCGCCCCGGACGCGGAACCGCCTCCGGGGCACATCGCGTCGTCTCTGTCCGTCTCTGCGGAAAAGCTCTCCGGACCGCCCGGTCCGTCGAGCAGGATGGCCCCGGTAGCACCTCGACTGCTCTGATTACGGGGGTCTCGCAGTGGTGGGTCAGGTTGGGAAGGGGACCGCTCGGGGCGGTCCCGCCAAGCGCCGGAAGAGTTGGAAGGCGCGGCTGAAGGATCCGGCCCGCGCCGTCCACCGGCTCGTCCGGAGGCTGGTGTTCACGCTGCTGCGGCTGGCCGCGCGCGGACGTGTCAGGCCTGCGCGCGCCGAGCGGCCGGTGGTCCGCGTGCTGCTCCAGCACGCCTACGGCACCGGCGGCACGATCCGGACGGTCCTCAACATGTGCGGCTATCTCGCCCGCGACCACGACATCGAGATCGTCAGCGTGGTGCGGCTCTGGGACCGGCCGTACTTCCCGGTCCCGGACGGTGTGCGCGTCACCGTCGCCGACGACCGCCGTCCCGACGCGGCCGACGCCTCCGCCGGCCGGGTGAAGCGCCTGGCACGGCGCGTGCTGCGGCGGGTGCCGAGCATCCTGACGCCGCTGGAGGACGCCAGCTTCCGGGACATGAACCTCCTGACGGACCTGCGGCTGGTCCGCGCCGTCCTCGCGAGTCCCGCGGACGTGCTGGTCGGCACCCGTCCCTCCCTGGTCCTGCTGCTCGCCGAGCTGGCCCCCCGGGACGTCGTCACGCTCGGGCAGGACCACCGCCACCTGCCCGGCTACCGGCCGGCCCTGCGCGCGGAGATCCTCCGCCGGTACGGCAGGCTGTCGGTGCTGGTCACCCTCACCGAGACCGCCCGCGACGGGTTCGCCGAGGCCCTGGCGGGCACGCCGGTGCGGATCGTCACGATCCCCAACGCCCTGTCCGAGCTGCGCGGCGGCCTGTCCCCCCGCACGGCCCCCGTCGTCCTCGCCGCCGGACGGCTCGTCCGGGCCAAGGGCTTCGACATGCTCATCAAGGCGTACGCCCCGCTGGCCGACAAGCACCCGGAATGGCGGCTGCGCATCCACGGCTCGGGCGCCCGCCAGGACCGGCTCCGCAAGCAGATCGCCGAGCTCGGCGTGGGCGACCGGATCGAGCTGCTGCCGCGCACCGACATCGCCACCGCCCTCGAGAACGCCTCGGTCTACGCGCTGTCGTCCCGCTACGAGGGCATGCCGCTGGTGCTGCTGGAGGCGATGAGCAAGGGCCTGGCGGTGGTGTCCTTCGACTGCCCGGCCGGACCCGCCGAGATGATCGAGGACGGGGTGAACGGGCTGCTCGTCCCGGCCCGCGACGTGGACGCGCTGACCGCCGCCCTGGACCGCCTCATGTCGGACCGCGGGCTGCGCGACCGGCTCGGCGCGGCGGCGCCCGCCGCCACCGAGCCCTACCACCTGGACCGGATCGGCCCGCTCTGGATCCGGCTGCTGGACGAGGTGCTCACCCGGCACTGACCGGCACGTGAGCAGCACTGATCGGCACACGAGCTGCACTGTCCGGCACTGTCCGGCACTGACCTGCGCGGAGGGGCGCTCACCCGCGCCGACCGCACCGAGACGAAGACGTCCGCCCGCGTCGCGCGAAGACGGCCGGGTCCCGCGTTCGGGACCCGGCCG
>NZ_QURH01000291.1 GCF_003428695.1 Actinomadura logoneensis | reverse complement strand
CCGCCCGGCCATGCCCCGGGCCGCCCGCCCGGTCATGCCCGCCCGGTCATGCCCGCCCGGCCGCGGCCTCGCCGTGGGTCTGGTCGCGGCCCGGCGGGGCGTGGTCAGGCGCCCGCGTCGGCCAGGAAGTCGGCGATGTGGCGGTAGGCCGCCTTCCCCTCCGGGACGAACTCGGCGAAGATCGGGAAGACGTGCGCGAGCCCGTCCCACTCCTGGTGGACGCTCCGCACCCCGGCGGCGAGGGCGCGCTCGTGCGCGTCGCGCGTGTCGTCCCGCAGGATCTCGGTGCTGGACGCGACGAACAGCATGGGCGGGAGCCCGGTCAGGTCGCCGCGCGCGGGAGCGTGGAGCGGGTCGTCCTCCGGCTTGCCGTCGCAGTAGTCGCGGCCGAGCCAGGCGAGGTTCTTCGCCGGGATGAGGCAGTCGGTGCGCTCGTTGGTGTGGTGCGAGTCGGCCGCGCACAGCAGGTCCACCCACGGGGACAGGCACACGGCGGCCTTGGGGAGCGGCAGGTCCCGCTGCTTCAGCGCCAGGAGCAGCGCCATGGTGAGGTGGCCGCCCGCGGAGTCCCCTCCGACCACGATGTTCTCGGGGGCGTGGCCGCGGCCGAGCAGGAACTCGTAGGCGCCGACCGCGTCCTCCAGGGCGTCGGCGGGGGTGTGCCGGGGGACGAGCCGGTAGTCCAGGGCGAGGACGACACGTCGCGTGGCCGCCGACAGCCGCCAGTTGAGCGGACGGTACAGACGCGGCCCGCCGAAGAAGTAGCCGCCGCCGTGCAGGTAGAGGAAGACCCTGTCCTCGTCGGGCCTGCCCGCCCGCACCCACTCGGCGGAGCACGTCCCCAGGTCCTGCGGCTCGAAGGCCACTCCGCGCGGGGTGCTCTGGAGACGCGCCAGCACCGCCGCGGCGCGCTGCACCCGCAGCAGGCCCTCGTCGGTGAGCGGGCTCGCCGCCCAGAACGACCGGAGGACCATGCGGATGACGCGGTTCGCGACGCGCGCCTGGAGCGACGCCGGGGAGCCGGGTTCCAGCGCGAGGGCACGCGCGACGCCGCGCTGCCTCCGCGTGGTGGCCACCGGCCGGAGCCTCCGCCGCTCCATCCGTCCGGCGTCGGGAGGAGCGGACGCGGAGGTGGAGGAGGGAGTCGGGTCGGAGGCGGGGGTGGACGGCATGGCCGCTCCTCGCGGGGGACGTCACGGCATTAAGTACACAATCAGTCTAATAGGCGGGACAACAGGGGCGGCTCGCCCGAAGTTCGGCGCGTCGCGCTCGCCCGCCCACGTTCCGCTGCCACGATTGCCGGATGGATCTCGCGCTGCTCGTCGGCCTGCTCCTCGGGGCCGCCCTCGGCGTGGTGGTCGGATACGCCCTGGCCACCGGCCGCCAGGGCGCGCTGATCGCCCGCGCCAAAGCCGCCGAGGAGAAGCTCGCCTACGCCGAGGAGCGGATGGCCGAGCACTTCGAGAACCTGTCCGCCAAGGCCCTGGACGCGTCCAACCAGCGGTTCCTCGAACTGGCCGACGCCCGGCTCAAGGTCGCCGGGGCCGAGGCCGCCGGCGAGCTCGACCGGCGCAAGCAGGCCGTCGAGCACCTGGTCGCGCCGCTGCGCGAGACCCTCGCCAAGGTCGAGGAGCAGCTCCGCGAGGTCGAGACCGGCCGCCGCGAGTCGCACGCGATGCTCGCCAAGCAGGTCGAGTTCGTCCGGCAGAGCGGCGACCAGCTCCGCACCGAGACCCGCGCCCTCGTCCGCGCGCTGCAGCGGCCCGAGGCGCGCGGACGGTGGGGCGAGCTCCAGCTCCGGCGGGTGGTCGAGCTGGCCGGGATGACCCACCACTGCGACTTCGACGAGCAGGCGTCCGCGGCCACCGAGGACGGCACCGTCCGGCCGGACCTGGTCGTCCGGCTCGCGGGCGGCAAGAACATCGTCGTCGACAGCAAGGTCTCGCTCGCGGCCTACCTGGAGGCGGCGTCCACCGGCGACGCGTCCGCCGAGCGTGCCCGGCTCGACGCGCACGCCCGCCACATCCGCGACCACGTGGACCGGCTCGCCGCCAAGAGCTACTGGCAGGCGTTCAGCCCCGCGCCGGAGTTCGTCGTGCTGTTCGTCCCCGGCGAGGCGTTCCTCGCGCCCGCGCTCGACCGCGACCCCGCGCTGCTGGAGTACGCGATGCGGCGGCGCGTCCACATCGCCACCCCCACCACGCTGATCACCATGCTGCGCACGGCGTCCTACGCGTGGCAGCAGGAGGCGCTCTCGCGGAACGCGCGCGCGGTGTTCGACCTGGGCAAGGAGCTGTACGAGCGGCTCGGCACGATGGGCCGGCACGTGGACGAGCTGGGGCGGTCCCTCACCGGGGCCGTCCGCGCCTACAACCGGACGGTCGGGTCGCTGGAGACGCGCGTCCTGGTGTCCGCGCGGAAGCTGAACGAGCTGGGCGTGGTCGAGGACGGGCTGGAGGCGCCCGCCCCCGTGGAGGACAGCCCGCGCCCCCTGTCCGCCGCCGAGCTCACCGGCGCCGTCCCGGCCGACGGCCGGGGGCACGATGCGGACGCGCGCGCACGCCCCGCCCAGGCCCCGGAAGCGGTAGGTTTCGGCGGACGGGCCATCCCTGATCAACACGATCGGCGAGAGAGGTGGCAATGAGTACTTCGACGGTTCGTGGCGCGCCGGACGGCGCCTCACCCGGGCCAGGGGGTCCAGTGCGGCAGAACGCCTCCGCGCGCCGGTCGTCACGGTCGCCGCGCCCGTCCGGCACGGCGGGCCCGGTCACCCTCACCGGCCGGGGCGGGGTGGCGCTCATCCTCGCCGCCGCCCTGTTCGGCGCCCTGCTGGCGAAATGGGTGGACGTGCCGCTGCTCGCCGGGGGCCTGTTCGTCGCGGGCTGCGTCCTCGCCGCCCTGCTGACCCGGCCCGCCGACCTGCCGACGCTGGTCGTCAGCCCCCCGCTGGCCTGCTTCGCCGCCACCGCGGTCGCCGAGTTCGCCACCGACGGCGGCCCGCTCACCCGCACGCTGTCGCTGGGCCTGCTGAGCGCGCTGGCCGGGATCGCCCCCTGGCTGTTCCTCGGCACCCTGGTCGCGTTCGCCGTCGCCGTCCCGCGCGGGCTGCCCGCCGCGCTGCGCGACCTGCGCGCGCGCCTGGCCCGCGGACGCACCCTGGCCGAGGACGACGACGTCGACCCCGTCCGCTGGGAGGAGCCGGCGAACCGCCCCCTCCCCCACGGCGACGTCGACTAGTCCGCGGTATTGATTGCAGTCCCGGCCCACTCCGCTCGCCTAACGGCTCGCTACGTGACCGTGCCTGGGCGAACGCGGCATCGCTTCGCGATCTGCCCGGCTTCGCTCGCCTTCGGCTTCGCTCCACCGGGCAGGTCACGCGTTCGCGTGCGTGGCCGAGGCCCCGTCGAGACAGGCTCTGGACCTCGGTTCATCGATCAGAACGCGTAGTACCGACCAAACGCGTTTTGAAGCCCAAGCCCGCTTCGCCGCGGCTCCAGGCTCGCCTGCCGGGCGGGCGGGCGCGGGGTCAGACCGGCTGGATGCGGAGGTCCTTGCGGAGCTCGTGCGGGAGGGCGAAGCGCATGCTCTCCTGGACGGACTCGATCTCCTCGACGTCGCCGTAGCCGCGCTCGGCGAGCCAGGCGAGGACGCCCTGCACGAGCTCGTCGGGCACCGACGCGCCGGAGGTGACGCCGACCGTGCCGACGCCCTCCAGCCAGGACTCCTGGATCTGCTCGGGGTAGTCGACCAGGCGGGCGTCGTCGGCGCCGTGCTCCTTGGCGACCTCGACCAGCCGCACCGAGTTGGACGAGTTGGTCGAGCCGACCACGATCACCAGGTCGGACCGGGCGGCCATCTGCTTCACCGCGACCTGCCGGTTCTGGGTGGCGTAGCAGATGTCGTCGGACGGCGGGTCCATCAGCTTGGGGAAGCGCTCGCGCAGCTTCTCGACCGTCGCGACCGTCTCGTCCACCGAGAGGGTGGTCTGGGACAGCCAGGCGACCTTCTCGGGGTCGCGGACGGTCACGTTGGCGACGTCGTCCGGGCCGTCCACCAGGTGGATGTGGTCGGGGGCCTCGCCGGTGGTGCCGATGACCTCCTCGTGGCCCTCGTGGCCGATCAGGAGGATGTCGTAGTCGTCCTTGGCGAACCGGACGGCCTCCTTGTGGACCTTGGTCACCAGCGGGCAGGTCGCGTCGATGGTGCGCAGGTTGCGGCCCCGCGCCTCCTCGTGCACCACGGGGGCGACGCCGTGCGCGGAGAACACCACGATCGCGCCCTCGGGGACCTCCTCGGTCTCGTCCACGAAGATCGCGCCGCGCTCCTCGAGCGTCCGGACGACGTGCACGTTGTGCACGATCTGCTTGCGCACGTAGACCGGCGCCCCGTAGCTCTCGAGGGCGCGCTCGACCGTCTCGACGGCCCGGTCGACGCCGGCGCAGTAACCGCGCGGCTTGGCGAGCAGGACCCGGCGCTGGCTGGTGGAGGTCATGTCCCTATCGTACGAGCCGTCCCGCCCGTCCCGGACCCGCCGGGCACGACCCGCACGGCTTCGGCACCGAACCCTCACCCGCCCATCGGACCGCCCTGCCCGGGATCGGCCGGGAAGACGCAGGTGAAGCCCGCACTGTGACCGAACCCACGCCGTCCCGGACGGAAATCCGGGAGCGATGGTGCCTGATATCGCTGCTTTGGGGCAGAGTTGTGGGGACAGACGGTGCGTTACACACGGTGCACGCCCGACCGGCCCGGTCCGCCGGCGGGGCAGCAGGAGGAGTGACAACGATGACGAGATCACCGCGCCGCCTCAAGGAGCAGGTCCGGGAGACCGTCGGCGAGCAGGTCCGCGACCTTCCGCTGCACGCCGTCCGGCTGGCCATGTTCGGCGTCGGCCGGGCCCTGCTGCTGAGCGACCGGGTGACCCGGGACTACAAGGAGCTGACCGAGGGCGGCGGCGTGAAGCCCGTCCTCGGCCGGATCCGCAAGGACGTGCGGCACACCGCGGTGTCCGTGGTCGGCACGGTGGTGGAGCGTGTCCGCGGCGGCGAGGACGAGCCCGAGCCCGCGCCGCGCACCTCCCGCACCCGCACGACGCCGCGCCCCTCGGGCGGGTCGTCGGACGGCTCGGCCTCGCGGTCCTCCGGACGCGCCCAGGAGCGCCCGGCCTCGCGCGACAACGAGATCTCGGTGGGCAAGCCCGCCCCCGCCCCGCGCACGGCGCCGGACGAGGAGACCAAGTCCGGGGCCGCCGGGGAGAAGAGCACGGCGAAGGCCGACTCGGCCTCCAAGGCCGGAGCGGCGTCCGAGACGAAGAAGCCCGAGGCCAAGGCGGCTTCCAAGACCGAGGCCAAGTCGGAGCCGAAGGCCGCGACGAAGGCCGCGTCCGAGTCGGAGCCGAAGAGCGAGGCCGCGAAGGGCAAGGCCGCCGCCAAGGACGCCGCCAAGGACGCCAGGCCCGCGGCGAAGTCGGCGAAGTCGGACGAGGAGGCGAAGCCCGCCTCCAAGCCCGCCTCCAAGCCCGCCGCTTCGGCGAAGGCCGGGGCCGGCGAGCTGCCGGTGCCGGACTACGACTCGGCGACGCTGCCGCAGCTCCGCGCCCGGCTGCGCGGCCTGACGGCGGACCAGGTCGAGCTGCTGCGCGAGTACGAGCGCGCCAACGAGGCCCGGCCCGAGATCATCCGCATGTACGAGAACCGGATCGCGAAGCTCAACGGCTCGAACTGATCCGCAGCGGCGCACCAGCCGACGCGAAGGCCCGTCCGAAAACCGGTTTCGGACGGGCCTCCGCACGTCCGGGGCCGTTCTCGGTCTCCTGGCCTGGCACGTCGTCTGGGCCGTCACCGGCCTCGAGTCGCCCGAGCCCGCCGACCACCAGGGGGCCGCGCGGGTCGCCGTCGCGGTGTTCACGGTGCTCGTGTTCGCCATGACCGCCGCCGGGGTCGTGCTTCCGCCGGCGCTCGTCCAGGGATGGGGGCGGCGGCTGCCGGGATGGATGCCGGCCGGTGGCGCCTGGTTCGGCTGCATGCTCCTCTGTGCCCGGGGGTTCAGCGGCGTCGCCGACTCGGTCGTCCGCGCCACCGGCGTCCTCCCGCACGGGCTCACCGGGATGACGACGGAGCAGGTGTTCGGCACGGCGCACCCGTCCACCTGGGCGCGGGTCGCGAGCGCGGCCACCGATGTGCTGTTCGCGGTCGAATGAAGGCTGACCGGTCAGCGGACGAGTTGGTCTCCGAGCGGGCTGCGCATGTAGAGGACGGACCGTCCGGCGCGGGTCCGGTTCAGCAGGCCACCGGCGTGGAGGGCGGTCAGGTGGCGGCTGACCGCGCCCGGCGTGACGCCGAGCCGCCGGGCGAGTTCCGTGGTGGACGCCGGGGCGGCCAGCATGACCAGGAGCCGCGTGCGGGGCGCGCCGAGCAGTTCGGCGAGCGCGGCCGGGCCTTCGGGCGCGGCCTGGTCCCAGACCGCGCCCCGGCCGCGCGCGGGATAGGAGATCAGCGGCGGCAGGTCCTCGTCGATCATCGTGATCGCGCCGCGCAGGAACAGGCCGGGGACGAGGACGAGCCCGCGTCCGGCGACGTCCACGACGACCGTGCGGACGAGGTCGGACGGGATCACCACCCGGACGCGGCCCGGCGCCCAGGTGACGCGGTCGTCCAGCTCGGCGAACAGGGCCGCCGCGCCGCCGAGGGCGAGGCGCCGCGCGCGGTGCGCGAGGTCGGCCTCCAGGACGGCCCGCATCCGCGCCCAGTAGGGCTCGATGCAGGCGTCCCAGTACTCCTCCAGCGCGGTGCAGATCCGTTCGAGGACGGCGGACGGGTCGCCGCTCAGCGCGGGCGGGATGGGGACGCGCCGGTACGCGGCGTCCACGTCGTGCCGGTAGGCGACGGCGATGTCGCGCCGCACGACCTCCGGAGGCGTCGTCCGTATGGCGGCGAGGGCGGACGCGACGTCGGTGACGATGCCGTCCGGACGCGGGCCGAGGAAGTCCGGGTTCCAGCCGTGCGGGGCGAACAGGACGTCGAGCACCTCGGTGTCGAGCCGGGCGTACGCGGCGGCCGTCTCCCGCACCCACGGCAGGTGCTCGGGGTGCCGGGCGGGGAAGACCCGGGGACGGAGGCTGAACACCAGCTCCAGCAGCGGGGACAGCCCGAAGGACGTCTCGGCGAGGTCCTGGACCCCCAACCTGAACTCATACATTGACCCACAGGGTAAATCTGTTCGTCCGCGGCCCGCGCGGCGCTGGGATGACCGGTATGACGATCTCTCTTCCCCGCAGTCTGGCGGACGCCGCCGGGCATCCCGTGGTCCGGGCGCTCTCGGTCGCTACGCTGGTCAACACGGTCGGCAACGGCCTGCTGATGACGACCGGCGCGCTGATGTTCACCCGCGTCGTCGGCCTGACGGCCTCCCAGGTCGGCCTCGCGCTCACGCTGGGCGGGGTGTTCGGCATCGTGTCGGGCATCCCGCTCGGGCGGATCGCCGACCGGTTCGGGGCGCGTCCGACCGTGGTGGCGCTGCTGGCCGTCCAGGCGGTGCTCGTCCTCGGCTACACGCAGGTGCACTCGTTCTGGACGGCCCTTCCGCTGATCTGCGCCGTCATGTTCGTGGACCGGGGCGAGAGCGCGGTGCGCGGCGCGCTGATCGCCACGGCCCTGCCGCCCGACCGGCGGGTGCCGGGACGGGCGTTCCTGCGGTCGGTGACCAACGTCGGCATCTCCCTCGGGGCCGTGCTCGCCTCGCTCGCGCTCGTGGCCGACACGCCCGGCGCCTACCGGGCGGTCGTGGTGGCGGACGCGGCGACCTTCCTGGTCGCGGCGCTGCTGCTGCTCAGGGTGCCCGCGCTGAAGGCCGGCGGCGGCGAGCGGACGCCCGGCCGGGGTTTCGGCGCGCTCGCCGACGCCCCCTACCTGCTGATCACCGCGCTGGCGGGGGCCCTGGTCATGCTCCAGGGGGTGCTGGAGATCGGCCTTCCGCTGTGGGTGACGGACCGGACGCACGCGCCCCGGGCGCTGATCGCGGGCGCCATGCTGCTGAACACGGTCATGGTCGTCCTGCTGCAGGTCAGGCTGAGCAAGGGGTCCGGCGATCCGGCCCGGGCGGCCCGCCTGGCGCTGCGCGCCGGAGTGCTGATCGCGGTCGGCTGCGTGCTGCTGGGCCTCACCGAGGGTCTTTCCGCGTGGGCCGCGACGGCGCTCGTACTGGTCGCGGTCGCGGTCATGACGGTCGGCGAGATGCTGGGCGCGGCCGGGAGCTGGGCGCTCGGCTTCGACCTGGCGGACGAGCGGGCGCAGGGCGTCTACCAGGGCGTCTTCAACACCGGCTTCGCGGCCGGACTGGTCCTGGGCCCGTTGGTCGTCACCCGGACGGCGCTGCGGTTCGGCCTGACCGGCTGGCTGGTCCTCGGCGGGATCTTCCTGGTGACGGCGGTCGCATTCGTCCCGGCGACCCGCTGGGCCGTCGCGACGCGTCCGTCCCCCGCCACCGGCCCGGCCCCCGACGACGAGACGACCGGCGACGAGGCGGTCGCCACGGTCGGCGAGCCGGGCGCGTGACGGGTCAGCGGACGAGTTGGTCGCCCAGCGGGCTGCGCATGTAGAGGACGGACCGTCCGTCGCGGGTGCGGTTCAGCAGGCCGCCGGCGTGCAGGGCGGCCAGATGGTGGCTGACCGCGCCCGGCGTGACGCCGAGCCGCCGGGCGAGGTCGGTGGTGGACGCCGGGGCGGCCAGCATGACCAGCAGCCTCGCGCGCCGCGCGCCGACGAGCCCGACGAGCGCGCGGGGGCCGTCCGGGACGGTGCGCTCCCAGATCGCGCCGCGTCCGCGCGCCGGGTACACGATCAGCGGCGGGCCGTGTTCGTCGATCATGGTGAGCGCGCCGCGCAGGAACAGGCAGGGGACGAGGGTGAGGCCGCGTCCGGCGACGTCCACGGCGCGTTCCGGGGCGAGCCCGGAGGGGATGACGAGCCGCACGGTCCCCGGGTGGTTCCAGCTGACCCGTCCGTCCAGCTCGCCGAACAGTTCGGCGGCCCCGCCGAGCGCGAGCCGGCGCGCGCGGTGCACGAGATCCGCCTCCAGGACGGCGTGGATCCGCGTCCAGTACGGCTCGATGCAGGCGTCCCAGTACGCCTGGAACGCGGTGCAGATCCGGTCGAGGACGGCGGCCGGGTCCCCGCTCAGCACCGGCGGCACGGGGACGTGCCGGTACGCGATGAGGATGTCGTGCCGGACGGTCTCCGGCGGGGTGTCCCGGAGCCGCGCGAGGTCGTCGGCGAGGTCGGTGACGATGCCGGGTGGACGCGGTGAGAGGAAGTCGGGGAGCCAACCGTGCGGGGCGTGCAGGGCGTCGAGCAGTTCGGTGTCGAGCCGGGAGTAGGCGGCGGCCGTCTCCCGCACCCACGGCAGGTGCTCGGGGTGCCATGCCGGGAAGACGCGCGGACGCAGGCTGAAGACCAGCTCGAACAGTGGCGACATCCCGAAGGACGTCTCGGCGAGGTCCTGGACGCCGAGCCTGAACTCGTACATTGAGAAATAGCCTAAATCGATTCCCCGCCGGGTGCGCCGCCGCTGGGATGACCCCATGCCCTCCCCCAACTCCCCCAAGTCCCCCGAATCCGCCGCGTCCGTAAGTCCGGCGCCGCCGTCTCCGTCCGGATCCCCAGAGCCGGAGGCCACGAGCATGGCGGCCATGGCCCGCCACCCGGTGCTCCGGATGCTGTTCGCGGCGTTGCTGGTCAACACGCTCGGCAACGGCCTGTTCATGACGGTCAGCGCCTTGCTGTTCACCCGGGTGGTCGGGCTGTCGCCGTCGCAGGTCGGGTTCGCGCTCGCGCTGGGCGGGGTGTTCGGCATCGTGTCCGGGGTGCCGATGGGACGCGTCGCCGACCGGTTCGGGGCGCGTCCGACCGTGGTGGCGCTGCTGGCCGCCGAGGGGGTGCTGATCCTCGGGTACACGGTGGTCCACTCGTTCTGGGCGGCGGTGCCGCTGATCTGCGGCGTCACGTTCCTGGACCGGGGCGCGAGCTCCGTCCGCAACGCGCTGGTCGGGCAGGCGCTGCCCGCGGAGCTCCGGATTCCCGGCCGGGCGTTCCTGCGGATGGCGACCAACGGCGGCGTCGGCGTCGGGGCGGCGCTGGCGTCCGTCGCGCTGGTCCTCGACACGCCGGGCGCCTACCGGACGATGGTGGTGCTGGACGCGGTGACGTTCGTGGCGGCGGCGCTTCTTCTGAGGCGGGTCCCGGCGGAGCGCCCGGCGCGGGACGCGGCGTCCGGCGGTCGCGGCTTCGGCGCGCTGACGGACGTCCCCTACCTGGTCATCACGGTGCTGAGCGGGGTACTGGTGCTGCAGCAGGGCATCCTGGAGGTCGGCGTCCCGCTGTGGGTGACGCGCGAGACGCATGCGCCGCGCCTGCTCGTCTCGGCCTGCCTGGTGCTGAACACGTCCATGATCATCGCATTGCAGGTGCGGATGAGCCGCGGCGCCGAGGACCCGCGCGTCGCGGCCCGCGCCTGCCTGCGCGCCGGGACGCTGATGGCGGTCGGCTGCGTGCTGTTCGGCCTGTCCAGGGGCTCGGATCCGTGGACGGCGTCCCTGCTGGTCCTGGGCGCGATGGCGCTCCAGACGCTCGGCGAGGTGCTCTGCGCGGCGGGCACCTGGGCGCTCAGTTACGAGCTGGCGGACGAGCGCGCGCACGGCGTCTACCAGGGCGTCTTCAACGGCGGTTTCGCGGCCGGGGCGCTGCTCGGCCCCCTCGTCGTCACGCAGACCGCGCTCCGCCACGGCATGGCCGGATGGCTGGTCTTCGGTGCGGTCTTCCTGGTGGCGGCGGTGCTGTTCGTCCCGGCGACGCGCTGGGCCGCAGCGAACCGTCCCGCCTGGGAGAAGGCCCCCGCCTGAGCAGGCCGGAGGCGGCCCCGGAGCCCCGGGACCGCCTCGGCTCCCCGTCGCGCGGACGCGAACACGTCGGCACGTCAGGCGCGGGCGTCGGCGGGGACGTCCTGGAAGGTGTGGTCGATGTCGACGCGCTCCAGCGTCTCCAGGTGCCGCCTCCGGACGATCAGGATGCCGATGGCGACCGCGCAGCACACCGCGCCGACGTAGTAGGGCGTCGAGGCGCTGAACCGCTCGGCGAGCCTGCTGCCGAAGTAGGGCGCGAGGGCGCCGCCGAGCCAGCGGACGAAGTTGTACCCGGCCGACGCGACCGGACGGGGGTTGTCGGACACCTCCATCGCCGCCTCGGTGAAGGCGGTGTTGTTCAGCCCGATCGGGATGCCGGACAGGATCGTGCAGGCGATGATCCCGCCGTGCCCGGACAGGGCCAGGCCGAGCTGGAAGACGATCAGCAGGGCCAGCGCGAGGTGCATGACGCGGACGGTCCCGATCCGGCGCTGCAGGGCGGGCGCGGCGAACACCGACGACAGCGCGACCATCACGCCCCAGCCGAAGAACACCAGTCCGATGCCGTGCGCGTCCATGTGCAGGACGAACGGCGTCCACGCCAGGACGGTGAAGAACGCGTAGTTGTAGAACAGCGCGGTGAACGCCGTGGTGGACAGGCCGCCGTGGCCGAGCGCGCGGATCGGCGCGGCCAGCGGCGTCCGGACGGCGGGCTTCGGCGTGGGCCGCAGCAGCGTGGTGACCAGCAGGAACCCGACCGCCATCAGCACGGCCGTCCCGAAGAACGGGAAGCGCCAGTTCATGTCGCCGAGCAGCGCGCCGACGAGCGGGCCGAGGGAGATGCCGATGCCGAGCGCGGCCTCGTAGAGGGTGATCGCCGACTCGGCACCGCCGGACGCAGCGCCGACGATCACCGCGAGCGCGGTCGCGACGAACAGCGCATTGCCGAGGCCCCAGCCCGCGCGGAACCCGACGAGCTGCCCGACGGTGTCGGACGTCCCGGCGAGCGCGGCGAACACCACGACGAGGACGAGCCCCACCATCAGCGTCCGCTTTCCGCCGATCCGGCTGGAGACCCAGCCGGTGACGAGCATCGCGACCGCGGTGATGAGGAAGTAGCTGGTGAACAGCAGCGACACCTGGCTGGGCGTCGCGCGCAGGTTCTCGGCGATCGCGGGCAGGATCGGGTCGACCAGGCCGATGCCCATGAAGGCGACCACGGCGGCGAAGGCGGTGGCCCAGACCGACATGGGCTGCCGGAGGAGCCCGGGCCTGGTCGGGGCCGCCGCGGCCTCCGCTGGCTGTGCGTGCATGGAACCTACCTTTCGGGGGACGGCCCCACCCCCGCGCCGGGGTCAGCCGGCGGGCGGACGGTCGGGGTCGGCGAACAGCCGGCCGAGCAGCGGCAGCGCGGCGGTCAGGGTCTCCCGCTCCCGCTCCGAGAGCTCGGCGAACCGCTGGACGAGGATCCCGATGCGGCGCTCCCGCACGCGGTGCAGCTGGACGGTGCCCTCCCGGGTGATCCGGGCGGTGACCACGCGCGCGTCGGAGGCGTCCCGGCCGCGGGCGACCATGCCGTCCCGCTCCAGGCGGTTGACCAGCGCGGTCATGGTCGGCAGCTTGACGCCGTGCTCGGCGGCCAGCTCCGTCATGCGGCGCGGCCCGTTCTCCAGCGAGCCGAGCACGGACGCCTGCTGGCTGGTGACGGCCTGGTCGGCGTTGACGCGGCGCATCATCAGGACCATCTCGCGGAGCCGGGTGTTCAGCTCCTCGGCGAGCTCGCGGTCGGAGTGCATCGGGTCTCTCCTCAATTACTTAGCCATACTAAGTTAGTCTGTCTAATCTTTCAACCGGCGGTGTCCACGGATCGTCCCGCGCTCCGCACCGCCTAGGCTGCCGACATGGCGATGGAGACCTCGGCGGAGTCCCCCGTACCGGTCCGGACGGTGCTTTCGGCGGTCGGCGGCTGGATCGGACGGCTCGGACGGATCTGGGTCGAAGGGCAGATCACCGAGCTCAACGCGCGGGGCGGCACGGTTTACGTCACCCTGCGCGATCCGGTGGCGAACATGTCCGTCCCCGTCGTCGGCCGCCGCGAGACCTTCGCCGCCGCCGGTCCCGCCGTCACCGACGGCGCCCGCGTCGTGGTGCACTGCAAACCGGACTTCTGGGTCAACCGCGGGCGGTTCTCCCTGAGCGCGATCGAGGTCCGCCCGGTCGGCGTCGGCGAGCTGCTGGCCCGGCTCGAACGGCTCAAGCAGCTGCTGGCGTCCGAGGGCCTGTTCCGGCCGGAGCGCAAGCGCCCGCTGCCCTTCCTGCCCGGCCGCGTCGGGCTGATCTGCGGGCGCGACTCCGACGCCGAGCACGACGTGCTGCAGAACGCCCGCCGCCGCTGGCCCGCCGTCGAGTTCACCGTCCGCAACACGGCCGTGCAGGGCTCCAACGCCGTCCCGCAGGTCATGGACGCGCTGCGCGAGCTCGACGCCGACCCGCACATCGCGGTCATCGTGATCGCGCGCGGCGGCGGGTCCATGGAGGACCTGCTGCCGTTCTCGGACGAGGCGCTCGTCCGGGCCGTGGCCGCCGCCCGCACCCCGGTCGTCAGCGCGATCGGCCACGAGCAGGACGCCCCGCTCCTCGACCTGGTCGCCGACGTGCGCGCCTCCACCCCGACCGACGCCGCCAAGCGGGTCGTCCCGGACGTCCGCGAGCAGCTCCAGCTCGTCCGGCAGCTGCGGGACCGGGGACGCCGCGTCCTGGTGGGCGGGGTCGAACGCGAGCTGCACTGGCTCGCCGCGATGCGCTCGCGGCCCGCGCTGGCCGACCCGGTCCGCGAGATCGAGCGCCAGGCCGAGCGCGTCGAGGCGCTGCGCGACCGCAGCCGCCGCTGCCTGTCCGCCGCGCTCGACCGCGCGTCCGACCAGCTCTCGCACACCCGCGCCCGGCTGCTGGCCCTCTCCCCCGCCGCGACCCTCGCACGCGGCTACGCGATCGTGCAGCGGGACGACGACGGGGTCGTCCGGGACGCCGCGTCCGTCGAGGACGGCGAGGCCCTGGTCGTCCGGCTGGCCGAGGGCCGCCTCGGCGTGACCGTCACCGAACGCCAGGTGCCCTGAACCCGCGCCCCGGCGCCCGGCCGCGGCACCGGCCGCCGCGCCGGTCGCCGTGCCTGTCGCCGCGCCGGCCGTCATGCTTGGCCGCCTCCGGCCCGGCCGTAGCCACTTCCGGCCTCCCCGAAATCTTGGAACGTTTGCGCAACTAGGCGACTGTGGGCACGGACCGCAGATCACCTTCACGCTTCGGAGGAGAACGGACATGTCCGTACTGAGCTGGACCCGCCGGACGGCCCTGGCCGCCGGAACCTGCGCCGTGGCGTCCCTCGCCCTCGTCGCGCCCGCCCACGCGAGCGTCTCCCCCACCACGGTGGGGCCGACCGGGCGCTGCGCCGCGGTGGAGTTCACCGAGCTGCACGGCGGGCACGACTACATGCGCGCCAACCCCATCGTCGACTGGAACGGGGTGTGCCAGTTCGGGATCCACGACTTCTCGAACGGAGCGGACTACCCCACGAACGGGCCCGCGGAGACCCCCGAGCCCGGCATCTACGACGGCCCCGGCCACAGCGAGGCCGTCTACGTCCACGACCTGCTCTCCGACACCTGGGGCTGGGGGCCGCGCAACTGAGTCCGCCGGGCCGTCCCCGGCGTCCCCGGCGTGTCCCGAAGTCGGCGCCCGTGGCGGGCGGTGCGCGGTAGGCGGCCGGCTTCGGGACAGGCCCTAGGCTGGGCGGGTGGCCGAGAAGACGGAACAGAGCTATGAGCAGGCGCGGGACGAGCTGACCGAGGTCGTCCGCAAGCTGGAGGCGGGCGGCCTCACCCTCGAGGAGTCGCTGAACCTGTGGGAGCGCGGCGAGAAGCTGGCCGCCGTCTGCGAGGAGTGGCTGGAGGGCGCGCGCGCCCGCCTGACCGCCGCCATGAACGCCGAGGCCGCCGGGCCGGACGGCACGTCCGGTTCCGAGACCCCCTTCTGACCCGCTGAGCAGGGGTCGGCGGGTCAGGAGCGCCGGGAGGTTCGACCGGTCAGGAGCGCCCGGTCAGGAGCGCCCGGCCGGGATCGGCGGACGCGGCCGAGACCGGCAGGGTAGGCCGGGATCGGCGGGCGCGGCCGGGATCAGCGCGGCCGGGCGGGTCAGGAGCGCTGGGTGGGGGCCGGCGTCACGACGCTCGTGCCGTTCTTGTCCAGCGGCTTGAGCGCGGCGGCGAGGACGGCCAGCTCGTCGTAGGACGCGGTGCCGACCACGACGATGCTCACGCCGTCCGGCAGGGTACGGGCCAGCGAGTTGGCCTTCTTGTCGCGGCGGAAGTAGGTGTCCCACGACACGCCGTCCACGACCCGGGCGCCGGTCGCGGCCTTGCTGTTGGTCATCCGGGGGACGTATTCCTTGGCCTTCTCGTTGCTCTCCTCCAGCGCCGCGTACTGCCCGGACGGCGTGAGGAAGCCGAGATGCCACTGGACCGGCTTGCCCTTCTCGCCGAGCCCGGTCAGTCGCGCGCTGGTCGCCCGCCAGCCCGCCGGGAGCCCCTGGGGGCCCCAGGCCCGGTAGGGGCCGTTGTGCGCGAGCGCCCACTCCTGCGCCCGGTAGTCGACCGTCGGGAGCAGCTCCTTGTTCGACCGCGGGGTGATGAGGTAGATCACGCCGACCAGCAGCAGGCACGCCACGATCGCCGAGGCGAACCCGCCGAGACCGGTGGTCAGCCGCTTGTAGAGCCCGGGCGAGACCTGCACCGAGCGCGGCTGCGCGGCGGGGCCGCCGGCCGGGCCGCGGTCCGCGGCGGCGTCCGGCG
>NZ_QURH01000293.1 GCF_003428695.1 Actinomadura logoneensis | reverse complement strand
CGGGACGGGCAGAACGCCCGTCCCGCGCCCTCTTTTTTCAGCCGGCGTCCAAGGGTCGCTCGAAGAAGGTCTCCAGGACCACGGTCGCCTGCGTTCCGCTGACCCCTTCGATCGCGTACAGGCGGCGCAGGACGTCCTGGAGCTGCCGGGTGGTGGACGTGCGGACCTTCACCAGGACGGCGGCGCTGCCCGCGATGACGTGGGCCTCCTGGATCTCCGGGAGGGCGGCGAAGTCCTCGGCCCGGTCGCCCATCCAGGACGTCGCGTCGACCAGCACATAGGCGAGGACGCCGCGGTCGAGTGCCGCCGGGTCCACGTCGATCGTCGTGGCCCTGATGACGCCCTGCTCCCGCAGTTTGCGCACCCGTTCGTGGGCGGCGCCCGCCGACAGGCCGACCTCCTTGCCCAGTTCGGCGTAGGGACGGGTCGCGTCCCGCTGGAGGAGGGCGATCAAGCGACGGTCGATATCATCCGGGGTTTTCACGGTTTGACCGTATACCGTTCAGCGATCTTGATGCTACGTTGAACGGCATCTTGATCGAGGAGAGGGGCGGCCGTGTACGAGGTTCTGGACGAACGGTTCCGTACCGGACGGTGCGCCAGTGGTGACCGCGAGCCGGAGGTCCTGCACACCGGGTCCCGCTGGGCCGAGGGGCCGCTGTACCTGCCCGCCTGGCGCCAGCTGATCTGGAGCGACATCCCGAACGACCGCATCCTGCGCTGGGACGAGGCCACCGGAGCGGTCGGCGTCTTCCGCGCGCCCGCCGGGCACAGCAACGGCAACACGCTCGACCGGCTGGGCCGTCTGGTCACCTGTGAGCAGGGCAACCGCCGGGTCACCCGCACCGAGCCGGACGGGACGGTGACCGTCCTGGCGGACCGCTACCGGGGCAATCGGCTGAACAGCCCGAACGACGCGGTGGTGCGGTCGGACGGCACCGTCTGGTTCTCCGACCCGGACTTCGGCATCCTCAGCGACTACGAGGGCCACCGCGCCGAGTCCGAGATCGGCGCCTGCAACCTCTACCGGATCGATCCCGCGACGGGCGAGGTGGTGCTCGCGGCGGACGGGTTCGACGGGCCCAACGGCGTCATCCTGTCCCCGGACGAGAGCAGGCTCTACGTCTCGGACACCCGGGCCGCCCGGATCCACGTCTTCGACGTCCATCCGGACGGCGCGCTCTCCGGGCGGAAGGTCTTCGCGGAGGCGCCGGCCGGGGTCCACTTCGACAACATCCGGCTCGACACCGGCGGACGGCTCTGGGCCGCCGCGCTCGACGACGGCGTCCACTGCTACGACCCGGACGGGACGCTCATCGGACGGCTCCGGCTGCCCGGACGCGTGTCCAACATCGCGTTCGGCGGTCCGAAGAACAACCGCATGTTCATCACCGCGACGAGCACGCTGTACTCCCTGGTGATGTCGGTGACCGGAGTGCCCGCCTCTAAAATCCGGAAGAACCGGACCTAGGAGTTGACGTGGAAGACAAGGCGCCCGCCGCCCTGCAGCAGGAGATCGCCCACGAGCTCGGAGTCACCGGCACCTTCGACGCCCGGCAGGAGATCGAGCGCCGGGTGGCCTTCCTCGCCGAGCGGCTGACCTCGACCGGACTGTCCGCGCTGGTGCTCGGCATCAGCGGCGGGGTGGACTCCACCGCCGCCGGACGGCTCTGCCAGCTCGCCGTGGAGCGGGCCCGCGCCGAGGGGCACGAAGCGCGGTTCTACGCGATGCGCCTGCCCTACGGGGAGCAGGCGGACGAGCACCACGCCCAGATGGCGCTCACGTTCATCCGTCCCGACCATGTGCTGACCGTGGACGTGAAGCCGGCGAGCGACGCCGCGCTGCAGGCCGTGGCGGCGGCGGACGTGACGTTCCGCGACCCGCACCACCGGGACTTCGTGCACGGCAACATCAAGGCCCGCCAGCGCATGATCGCCCAGTACGCGGTCGCCGGGGCGCACCAGGGGCTGGTCGTGGGAACCGACCACGCCGCCGAAGCGGTCTCCGGCTTCTTCACCAAGTTCGGTGACGGCGCGGCGGACCTCGTCCCGCTGACGGGGCTGACCAAGCGGCGGGTGCGGGCCCTGGCGGACGCGATGGGGGCGCCCACCGAGCTGGTGTGGAAGGTCCCGACGGCCGACCTGGAGAGCCTCGACCCGGGCAAGGCCGACGAGGACGCGCTCGGTGTCACCTACGACGACATCGACGACTTCCTCGAGGGCAAGCCCGTGGGCGAGGAGGTCTTCGAGAAGATCGTCGCGCGGTACCGGCTCACCGACCACAAGCGCCGGCTGCCCATCGCGCCGTAGCCGATCCGGTAGCGCGCCGTAGCCGAGCCGGAAGTGCACCGTGACCGGGGTGGAAGCCGGTCACGCGGCCGGGGCGCCGGGGGGATGGCGTCCCGACCGCGTGAGCCGAGGCAGAGCGCGCTTCCCGCCGCCCTTCCCCCGCTGAAGGACGCGGAAGCGCGCTCCTGGGTTCTATGACGGGGCGGACGGCCCGGAGGTTCGCGCCTTTTCCGCCGGACTTCCCGGGACGTTCCGCCCGGCTTCCCCGACGTTCCGCCCGTCTTCCCCCGACGTGAGTCCTCCGAGAAGACGCGGGCCTCCTCGACGCGAGTCCCCCGGGAGCGGGTCTGCTCGACGCGAGTTCCCGAGTCGCGGGTCAGGCCCCCTGGCGGATGCGGGTCAGTGGAGGCCGGCCATGCGCTCCAGGCGGGCGATGCGGTCGGCGGTCGGGGGGTGGGTGGAGAACAGCTTGCCGATGCCGCCGCCGCGGAACGGGTTGGCGATCATGAGGGAGCTGGTCGTGGCCAGTTCCGGGTCCTGCGGGAGCGGGAGGGCCTGCGCGCCCGCCTCGATCCTGCGCAGCGCGGAGGCGAGGGCGAGCGGGTCACCGGTGAGCTGCGCGCCGGACGCATCCGCCTGGTACTCGCGGGTGCGGCTGATCGCCATCTGCACGACGGCGGCGGCGATCGGGCCGAGGACCATCATCAGGAGCGCGCCGACGATGCCCGGGCCCTCGTCGTCGTCCGAGCGGCCGATGGGCAGGAAGAACGCCAGGTGGGACAGGTAGGTGATCACCGTGGCGATCGCGGCGGCCACCGAGGAGATGAGGATGTCCCGGTTGTAGACGTGCGACAGCTCGTGCCCGAGGACGGCCCGCAGTTCGCGCTCGTCGAGCACGCGCAGGATGCCGCGCGTCACGCAGACCGCAGCGTTGCGCGGGTTGCGGCCGGTCGCGAAGGCGTTGGGCTGCATGGTCTCCGAGACGTACAGCCGGGGCATCGGCTGCCGCGCGGAGGTCGACAGTTCCCGGACGATCCGGTACAGCACGGGCGCCTCGACCTCGCCGACCGGGTGGGCGCGCATCGAGCGCAGCGCGATCCGGTCGCTGAAGAAGAAGGCGATCCCGTTGGTGCCCAACGCGATCACCAGGGCGATGGCCAGGCCCGCCCTGCCTCCCAGCGCCCACCCCGCCGCCAGCATCAACGCCGACAGCGCAGCGATGAGGGCCGCCGTCTTGACGCCGTTGAAACGCACGTGTCCCCTGCTTCCCGTTGACGAGTCGTACATTAACGACAACGGCGTGACCTGGAGAAACGTTCCCTTCCAGGTGATATGCGGGCCGGTGCGTCAGGTGGCGGCGGCGGCCGAGAGCACCAGCTGGGGCGCGACCGACAGGACCACCGCGCCCGCCGCGGTCGCCGCGATCGCGGCCCGCACCGCGAATCCCGGACGCGCCGTCCCCTCCTCGGGCGCGTCGGACGGCACGAACACCCGGACGGCCCAGGCGAGGTAGTAGTACAGGCCGATGACGGTGTTCGCGGCCATGACGACGGCGAGCCACGTCACATCGCCCGCGACCGCCGCGCGGAAGACGACGACCTTCGCGAACAGCCCCATCACGCCCGGCGGCAGCCCGGCGAGGCAGATGAGGAAGAAGGCGAGGGCCGTCCCGGCGAGGGGATCGCGGCGGGCGAGGCCGCGGAACCCGTCGAGGGCGACGGGTTCCTCCCCGGACCGCTGGACGGCGACGACGACGGCGAACGCGCCCAGGTTCATGACGGCGTACAGCGCGACGTAGGCGACGGTCGCGGCGACGGCCTCGGACAGGCGGCGTTCCCCGACGGCGAGCGGCGCGAGCATGTAGCCGGACTGCGCGACCGACGACCAGGCCAGCAGCCGGATCGCGGTGCCCTGGCGCAGCGCCATGAGGTTCCCGAGCGTCATCGTCACGGCGGCCAGGACGGCGATGACCGGCCCCCACACGTCCCCGAGGGACGGCATGCCGAACCCGACGACGATCGCGAGCCCGGCGAATCCGGCGGCCTTCGACACGACCGACAGGAACGCCGCGACCGGCAGCGGGGCGCCCTGGTAGACGTCCGGGGCCCAGAAGTGGAACGGGACGGCCGCGACCTTGAACGCGAACCCGGCCAGCACCAGCACCGCTCCGGCGGACGCGACCGGCTCCAGGTCGGCGGGGAGCGTCCGCAGCCCGGCCGACAGCCGGTCGAGGTGCATCGCGCCGGTCACGCCGTACAGCAGCGAGACGCCGAACAGCATGACGGCGGTCGAGACGACCGACACCAGGAACAGCTTCAGCGCGGCCTCGGCGGCCAGGTCGTCCCGCCGCCGCAGCCCGACCAGCGCGAACACCGGCAGCGACAGCGTCTCCAGCGCGACGACCAGCGTCACCAGGTCGCGCGCGGCGACCAGCGCGAGCGCGCCGGTGACCGCCGCGAGCAGCAGGAAGTGGTACTCCCCGGCGGGCAGGTCGTCGGTGTCGACGGTGCGCAGCGACAGCAGGACGACGATCACGGCGGCGGCGAGCACCAGGCCCTGGAACAGGAGCGCGAAGTCGTCCGCGACGTACGAGCAGGAACGGGGTCCGGTGCCGCGCAGGCCGGAGGGCACGCAGAACGTCGTCCGCCTCTCCCCCGCCGCGAGGACGCCGGTGGCCACCAGCGCAGCGGTGAGGAACCCGCAGGTCAGGACGCCCAGCCAGCGGCGCGGAACGTCGAAGGCGTCCGCGAGCAGCACGACGAGCGCCGCCACCGCGCACAGCACCGGCGGCAGGATCGCCGCGTAGTCGATGCCCTGGATCATCCGATTCCTCCGAACAGGGCTCGGACGGGACCGGAGGTCACCGCGAGCAGCGTCTTCGGCCACAGCCCGACCAGCAGGGTCAGCGCGACCAGCGGGACCCACGCGGCGTACTCGTACACGGTCGGCGCGGTGAGGACGGCGGCGTCGGAGGAGTCCCTGGGCCTGCCGTGGGTGATCTTCGCCAGCAGCCGCAGGAAGTAGGCGGCGGTCAGGACGGCGCCGAGGCCGCCGACCGCCATGAACGTCACGAACGCCGGACGGGACAGCGCGGCGTCCGGACGGTACGCGCCGAGCAGCGCCAGCATCTCGCCCCAGAACCCGGCGAGGCCGGGCAGGCCGAGGGACGCGACGGCGGCGAAGGTGAGGAAGGACGCCAGCCGGGGCGCGGTGCCGAGCATGCCCCCGCCGATCCGCGCGAGGTCGCCGGTGCCGTACCGGTCCTTGACCGATCCGGCGAGGAAGAACAGCAGGCCGGTGATCAGGCCGTGCGCGATGTTGCCGAACAGCGCGGCGTTGACGCCCACGGGGGTCAGCGTGGCGATGCCGAGCAGGACGAACCCCATGTGCCCGACGGACGAATAGGCGATCATCCGCTTGAGGTCGGTCTGCGCGAGGCAGGCGAGCGCGCCGTAGACGATCCCGACCACCGCCAGCAGGCCGAGCGCGGCGGCGCACGAGCGGGCGCCGTCCGGCGCGGACGGGACGGCGACGCGCACGAGCCCGTAGGTGCCCATCTTCAGCAGCACCCCGGCGAGCAGGACGGACCCGGCCGTGGGCGCCTCGGTGTGCGCGTCCGGCAGCCAGGTGTGCAGCGGCCACATGGGGGCCTTCACCCCGAACCCGAGCATCATCAGCAGGAACCCGGTGACCTGGACGCCGTGCGGGACGCCCGCGCCGTGCCGCCGGGCCAGCTCGGTCATGTCGAGCGTGCCCGCGTTCACCGCGACGAGCAGCATCCCGGCGAGCAGCAGCCCGGATCCGAGCAGCGTGTAGAGGATGAACTTGGTCGCCGCCGCGCGCCGCCCCGGACCGCCCCACAGCAGGATCACCGCGAACATCGGGATCAGGACGACCTCGAAGAACACGAAGAACAGGATCAGGTCGAGGGCGGTGAACGTGCCCAGCATCCCCGTCTCCAGGACGAGCAGCAGCGCCGTGAACAGCCGGAGCCGTCCGCCCGCCGGGGGGTGCCGGTACGTGTAGAGCAGGCACAGGAACGTCAGCAGCGCCGTGAGGACGACCAGCGGGAGCGAGATCCCGTCCACGCCGAGGTGGAAGCGCAGGTCCAGCGACGGTTCCCAGACGCGGTCCACGGCGAGCTGCGCGCGGGACGCGCGGGAGAAGTCGAACGCGGTCAGCGCCGACAGCCCCACCAGCAGCGTCGCGCCCGACACCAGGATGCCGAACCGGCCGAGGGACGCGTCGTCCGGCAGGAAGCGCGCCTTCGGGACGAGCAGCGCGAGCGCCGCGCACGCCGGGATCGCCATCATCAGCAGGAAGATCATCCGAAGATCACCACCAGGGCCGTGATGACGACCACGCCGCCGAGCAGCGCGGTCAGGTAGGACTGGGCGTTGCCGTTCTGCGGGATCCGCAGCGGCCCGGCGAGCCGGCGCACGGCCCGGGCCGTCCCGACGACGGCCGCGTCGATGCCGCTCCGGTCGCCGGCCGCGACGGCGCGCGCCAGCGTCCGGACGGGCCGGACGACCACCAGCGTGTACAGCTCGTCCACGTAGAACGCCCGCGCGAACACCGGACGGACGGGACCGAGCACGCGCGCCGGATCGGCGGCGGGCTCCCGGTTCCAGACCAGCCACACGCCGCCGATCCCCGCGGCGACGAGCACGACGCCCAGGAGGGACGACACGAGCTCGGGACGCAGCTCGGGCGCGCCGAGGCCGAAGAACCCGAGTAGGGCGGCGGGCACGGCGAGCGCCATCACGGGCCACATCATCAGCTTCGGCGCCTCGCGCCCCCGCGTGATCCCGGGCGCGTCACCACCGGTCTCGCGGTGCATCTCGCCACCCGCAGCGCCGCCCGTCTCGTCCTGCATCTCGCCACCCGTCTCGGCAGGCGTGGCGTCACGCGTGTCGCCAGGTGTGGCGCCTCGCGGCTCGCCGAAGAACGTCATCAGCCACGCGCGGGCCGAGTACGCCGCCGTGAGCGCGATGGTGAGCAGCAGCCCCAGGTAGATCGTCCACGCGATGCCGCTCGGCAGCTGGTGCGCCACGGCCTGGAAGGTGCCGGAGACCGTGAACGTCTGGAACGTCGCCCCGGCCGGGACGGGCGGCGTGACCGTGACGATCGGCCGGGGGTCGGGCAGGACGGCGGCCGGGTCCGCGATGTCGTAGTAGCCGTGGTGGAGGGCGCCGTGCTGGGCGGCGGCGAGGACGGCGTCCTTGCTGAACCAGCCGCTGAACGCCGGGACGCCGACGAGGGCCGCGAAGCCGACGGTCATCGTCCAGAAGGTGACCGGCATCGTGCGGCGCAGTCCGCCGTAGCGGGCGAGCATGTTCGTGGCGGTCGCGTGGATGACGCAGCCCGCCGCGAGGAACAGCAGCGCCTTGAACGCGGCGTGCGAGACCAGGTGGAAGACGGCCGCCGAGCGGGCTCCGACCGCGAGCCCGGCGGCCATCACCGCGAGCTGGCTGATCGTCGAGTACGCGAGGACGCGTTTCAGGTCGTCCTGGGCGAGGGCGGCCAGCGCCGAGCCGACCATCGACACGACCGCGACGACGCCGAGCACGCTCAGCGCGGACGGGACGGACCAGAACACCGGATAGAGGCGCGCGACGACGTGGATCCCGGCCGCGACCATCGTCGCCGCGTGGATGAGGGCGCTGATCGGCGTGGGACCGGCCATCGCGTCCGGCAGCCAGGTGTGCAGCGGGAACTGCGCCGACTTGCCGACGACCCCGCACAGCAGCAGGAACGCGGCGGCGGTCAGCGTCGTGCGCGACATGCTCCCGGTCCGGGCCAGCACGTCCGCGATGGCGAACGACCTGGCGGCGACACCGAGGACGAAGATCCCGAAGAGGAAGCCGACGTCGCCCAGCCGCGTCACCAGGAACGCCTTGACGGCGGCGCGGGAGTTCGCGCGGTCCTCCCAGTGGTGGCCGATGAGGAAGTACGAGCAGACGCCCATGACCTCCCAGCCGACGTACAGCAGCAGGAGGTCGCCCGCGAAGACGACCAGCAGCATCGCGGCGGTGAACAGCGACACGAACGCCGCGTAGGACGTGTAGCGCCGGTCGTCCGCCATGTACGCGACCGAGTAGACCTGCACGGCGACCGCGACGCAGCACACCATGATCCCGACGAGGGCCGACAGGCCGTCCACTTGGAGCCCGACGCGGATCGGCAGCGAGCCCGTCCGGATCAGGGTGAGCGTGCCGGTGCGCTCGCCCGGCGACCGCCACACGGTGAACGCGACGATCGCGGCGAGGACGGCCGAGACCGCGACCGGGACGCACGCGACCCACGGCTGCGGCAGGCGGCGTCCGCCGAGCATCCCGGCGAACGCGCCGGCGAACGGCAGCAGGACGACCAGCGCCGCCAGCGTGATCATTCGACCGCCTCCCGGTCCGTGCGGTCCCGGTCGTCGCCCGCCACGGCCTTCCCCGTGTCGGCGGGTTCGGCGAGGGAGCGGAGGCGGTCGACGTCGATCATCCGGCGGTTCCGGAAGACCAGCAGGACGATCGCGAGGCCGAGCCCCACCTCGGCGGCGGCGATCACGATCGTGAACAGGGTGAGCACCTGGCCGCCGTGCAGCCGGTCGCGCAGGTGCACGTCGAACGCGACGAGGTTGAGGTTGACCGCGTTCAGCATCAGCTCGACCGACATCAGCACGAGGATCGCGTTGCGCCGCGCGAGCACCCCGTACACCCCCGTCGCGAACAGCAGGGCGGCGGTGACGAGCGGGAAGGCGAGATGCATCAGCGTCCCCTCCCGGACGACCGGTCCGGTTGCTCCGCAAGTCCGGTGCGGGACTCCGGGAGGCCGGTGCGGGACTCCGGGAGGCCGGTGCGGGACTCCGGGAGGCCGGTGCGGGAGAGGACGATCGCGCCGACGAGCGCGGCGAGCAGCAGTACCGACAGCACCTCGAACGGGAGCACCCAGGTGCGGAAGACGGCCTCGCCGAGGTGTTCGGCGCTGCCGTTCGCCCGGGCCGGGCAGGACGCCGCGCCCGGCGGGCACCGCGGAGCGTCGTTCAGCCGCGTCCCGCGGAAGCCCATGACCAGGACCGTGACCAGCAGCGCCGCCGTGCCCAGGGCGACGGCGAGCGCGGCCCAGCGGTTCCCCGAGTCCAGGTCCTCGGACGGCCCGACGGGCGCGCGCGTGAGCATGATGCCGAACAGCAGCAGCACGACGACCGCGCCGACGTAGATGAGCACCTGCACCCACGCGACGAACTCGGCGGTCAGCACCAGGTAGCAGCCCGCCAGAGCGCCGAACGACAGCACCAGCCAGAGCGCCGCGTGGACGAGCTGCCGCGTCGTCACGACCAGCACGCCCGCGCCGACGGCGACCACGCCGAGCAGCGCGAAGACCAGATCCCGGCCGGTCACTCGGGCGCTCCAGGCGTTCCGGGCGCACCGGGCGTTCCGGGCCTGCCCGGCGTGCCGCGCGTGCCGGGCGTGCCGGGCGCGCCGCGCG